>NZ_JBBYXJ010000001.1:1697500-2009759 GCF_039655775.1 Iodidimonas sp. SYSU 1G8
GCAGGGCAAGCAGCACTTCCAGTTCTTCACCGCCCAGATGAACGCCGAGATCGAGGAACGTCTGACCCTGATCGGCGGCTTGAGCCAGGCGCTGGACCGGGAAGAGTTCGTCCTGCATTTCCAGCCCAAGATGGATCTGCGCACCGGACTGCTTGCCGGCGCGGAGGCCCTGCTCAGATGGCGGCACCCCGAACTGGGCCTGGTTCCCTCCGCCAAGTTCATTCCCATCATGGAAGAAAGCGGCCTGATCGGCCCGGTGAGCGAATGGGTGATCGAAGCGGCCTGCCGGCAGCACCGGCTGTGGCGCGATCATGGTCTGGACATCAAGGTCGCGGTCAATCTGTCCGTCCGCCAGCTGCGCCAGCCGGATCTCGCCAAGATCGTCGGTGCCTTGCTGGCCAAGACCGGGATCGATGCCAGCGGCCTCGAGCTGGAGATCACCGAGAACATGCTCATCAAGGATACGGATCATGCCGTCCGCACCCTGCGTGAGCTGAACGAGATGGGCATCACGCTGGCGCTCGACGATTTTGGCACCGGCTATTCGTCCTTGTCCTATCTCAAGCGATTTCCGCTGCAGACGATCAAGATCGACCGTTCCTTCATCGTCAACATCGCCATCGACGTCGACGACCGGGAGATCATCCGGACAATCATCGCCATGGGCCATTCCCTGCGCCGGCGCGTGCTCGCCGAAGGGGTGGAGACGCCGCAACAGGTAGAAATCCTGCGCGAGATGGGCTGTGACGAAATCCAGGGGTACGTTTTCAGCCCGCCGGTCACAGCGGATGAGGTCGCGCGGCTGGCGCAGCCGGGACGGGTCGCCGAACCGATCCGTTTTGGCGACGTGGCCGAGTAACCGTCCCGCTATCCGGGCGCATGAAAAAGGGCCGGCTTGCGCCGGCCCCTCGGATGATTCTGGAACCCGTCCTATCGGATGGTTCTAGAAGTAGTAGGACACACCGACCGAGGCCTGATGCGCCGTCGGCTTGATCACGAAGCTGTTGAGGGGATTCACCGTCACTTCGTAATCGCTGTAATTGGCGTAGGTGTAGTCCAGACGGGCAGTCCAGCCGCCGCCGAGCGCCGCTTCAATGCCGCCGCCGATGCGCCACGAATCGCGGGTGATCCCGTCATCGAAGACTTCGGTGGGATTACCCCCGACCGGCGTATTGATGAAGCGGGTGTTGAAGCGCGTCTGACCCCAGCCACCCGAGCCATAGATCATGGTGGTGGGCGATACCAGGAAGCCGACGCGGCCCATGATGCTCCAGCTGGCGCGGGTGCCGGTTTCGATGGAACTGTCGCTGGTATTGTCGGACACCGAGGTATCACCGCTGGCGTCGCTGTAACGGCCGGTACCCTCGATACCCAGAATGAAGGCGTCCCCCATCGGGATATTGAAACCCGCGACGACGCCGCCGGCGATGCCATCGCTGCCCAGGCCGCTGATGCGCCCGCCATTCTCCTCGTCGAAGTCCGGCAGGTTCGAGCTGTTCTGATTGCTCAGAAAGTCGTACCCGACCATGCCGCCCACATAGAACCCGTCGAACGGGTTGCGATCCGCCGACTGGGCGAACGCACCGGTTGCCGTGGCGGCAACCAGACCTGTGGCGATACATGCCGTGCGCAGAATTTTAGTCATGAGATGCTTCTCCTTGCGATCAACTCAACGGCGCGAACATCCGTGAGCGTCGAGAGTTCCAAGGACGGAAGCGTATTGACTCGCCAAGTGTGGCAAGAAGGCAACAGAAGATTGCCGCATCGCCGTCGGAACGCGGCGAACCCCGAGGCCGGTATCACCGCGTGAACCGTCGTGCCGTGGTCAGCGCGACACGCCGACCACGATGACGATCCGACACTTAGCGGGGCGGCAGACCGCGTTTGGCCCGTTCGGCGTTCATGCGCTCGCGATCCCCGCTCAGTCGCTCGCCAAGCTCTTCCTCGCTGATCGTGCCGGCCATGTGCTGGTTCGCCTTGCCGCCATTATACATGATCATCTTCTCGGGTGTGACGGCCAGGATGGTGCGCAACGGCGAGTCGAGCAGGTTGTAGAAGAACTCCTCGCCTTCCTTGCTGGTCGGATTCAGCTTCTTCGACAGCGCCCGGTAGAACCATTCCTTGGTCTCGCGATCATCGAAGAATTCGCCGCGCCCCTTGAAGGTGATGGCCCCGCTCGGCAGACCTTCAGGCGCGCCCTTGGGATAGCCGGCGCTGCTGACGTTGACCGAGACCCTGTTGTCGCGGCGAATCGCCGCTGCCCGGTGACGATGTTCGGCGAAGGTCAGCCAGATCTTGCCGTCGTGCCAGACGAAGGCATGGGTGACGCCGACGGGCCAGCCATCCTTGGTCGCCCACATCAGGACACATTCGTTGGAATTGTTGGCAAGCTGATCGACCTCGGCTTCCGTGAACGGATAGATCGAGACGATTTCGTGATCGTGAGTCTGCGCCATGATGTCCTCCCCGCGCTGTTACAGTCCGCACTGTCACGGATCACGCGCCAAAAAACAATCATCAACGATGAATTCGTAGCTCAACTCAATTGATCGGCATAACCGGCCAGGAAGGCGGGATCGGCAAAGGTGGTCCGCACCCTGACCGACTGGAATCGCCACCCGTCCGCCGTGCGCACGAACGTGTCGGTGTAGATGTTGGAGAGCCAGACCGGAGCCGGCTGGGAATCGGAGACAAACGCGAACAAACCGCTGAACATGCCGCGCGCCCGGTCGCCATCCAGTTCGATCAGCGGATTGAGCATATAGTGCATGGCGCATCGCCACTGGGTGGTGAGCGTCTCCATCATGGCCTCGATCTCGGCCGGCCCCCGGGCCTCGCCCATGCCCACGTCGAAACTGGCATCGGCCGCGAAGAGGGCCGCGAAGGCTTTCAGGTCACCCGGCACGCCGTCGATGATGTTCGCATCGTAGGCATAGCGATGCTTCAGCGCCTTGATATCCTCGATATCGCGAAGCTGCCGGACAATATCGTCAGTGTTTCCGGACATGTGATCCTCTCCCGTACTGATCCACGGGAAAGGATGACACTTTCCGACCAGATTGTCAGGCTGGCTGGAGCACCCGCTCGCGGCCGGGCGCCTTGGTCACCTCCCAGGTGTCCATGCCCTCGCCCGGTCCGCCCGGACCGTAGAACGCCTTCAGTTCCTCGTCGATGAAACGGATCGGGCGCGTGCCGTCATACCGGTCGGTATGATACTTCACCATGGTGAACATCCGGCGATGCCGCTCCACCGTGCTCATCAACTGGATGATCGGCCACGGATTGTTCGGCTTCTTGATATAGCAATCGAGCTCGTTGAAGCGCTGCAGCACCTCGAAGTCCTCGCCGAGACGCTTTAGGCGGTCCAGTTCCTCGTCGATGTTGTCGACCCAGACCGCCACATGCTGCAATCCGCCTGCGGGATTGTCCTTGAGGAAATCCTTGTAGACCGAGGGCGTGTCGTTGTGGTGACAGATCAACTCGAACTGGTGCTCGCCCGAATAGGTGAAGGCGGCCGTGATGTTGAAGGTGTACTCCTGGCCCCGATACATGCAGCCGCCACCGACCACGTCGAAGCGGTCGCGAATGAAGAACGGCCCGATTCCGATATCGATGAAATAAGGCAGCGCGGCGCGCACATCCGGCACCACATATCCCTGCTGGACGATCGGCCCAAGAATCACACTCATCGCTCTCTCCCCGCTGAGGCATTGTCCTGCGTCTCAGAATGGGTCAGCCGGCGGCGGCGGCCAAGCGAAAATTCACGCGTGCATTTATTCGCGGATGCACAAAAAGAAATGCCGGGCTCTTGCGAGCCCGGCAAATCAGGGAAGACTTCATGTCTTGGGGAGACGATGAAATGGGAGAGCCCTGGAAACGGGGAGGAAAACAGGGCCACTCCATCGAAAGCCTCAATATGAGGAGGCCTCCGCGCCACCACGCTGAACCGTTGTTTCGTGGTGACAAGACAAACCTTATTTGTGCGACGCAACATACTCCAGACACATTCTGACAATCCCGTTATGCGATAATGCGATATCGAAACGATCTTGGCTTGCCGGGAATGACGCTGCCCAAGCCGCTGACGGATCGGAGCCGGGACGGGAGCCATCGACATGACTGGTGCCGCCCGGCCCTGCCCCGTATCCTGACGGGCGACTTCTGGGGAGATAGATCATGATTCGCGGCATTCACCACACCTCCATATCCACGGGCAATCTGGAGCGGCTCCTCGGCTTCTACCGGGACCTGGTCGGAATCGACGTGCTGTTCGTGGCGGATTTCAGCGGAGAGGAGATCGAGAACGTGACGGCGCTGCCGGGCGCGAAGGGGAAAGTGGCCATGCTGCGCGCCGCCAACGCCCATATCGAACTGTTCGAGTACGCCGCGCCCACGCCCAGGGCGGGCGACGGTGAAAGGCCGGTGTGCGACCATGGCTTGACCCATCTGTGCTTCGACGTCGTAGACCTGCCCGCCGAATATGCGCGGCTGTCGGCCGCCGGCGTGCCGTTTCACTGCCCGCCGCAGTTGCTGGGGCGTGGCACGGTGCTGACCACCTATGCCCGCGATCCCGATGGAAACGTGGTCGAGTTCCAGGAAATCCTCAATCCGAAGAGCCGGATGGCCATGACGTTCTGACTCCCGGAAATCACTCTCGCCGGGTCGTGATTCGGTTATTCATGGCGTTGCCGGCGTTTTACGACGATAAGAGCCGGGACGCAGCCGGCCGCCGGCCTCCGCTGCACAAACAGCAAGGACCCCGCCATGTTCACGAAATTCGAGATCATCGACCTGATCGCCGATGCCATCCAGTCGGCGCGCACGCCCGGCGCCAAGGCCGTCGCCGGGGAGAAGCTCTGGAGCGGCGGTCCCGATGCCCGCACCCTGGCGATCGTCCTGCTCGACAAGATGGAAGACCGCGGCGTGCTTCAGGTCAGCCACGGCTGATCCTTGGCAAGAGCAATGCTAGACTGAGGCAGGGCCAGACTCGCCGGGTTGCGATGCACGACAATGACGCCGACCTCAACGCCTTGACGCTCATGCCCCGCGGCGGCATCGTCGCCGGGCATGAGCGGCTGAATGCGGCGCTGCGTGCCCTGCTCATCGACATGTCGGAACGGACTCCGGGCCGCGAGACCAACAGAGCATCGGGACGATCCTACTTCAGCGACAAGTGGCTGTCGGACGGAAATCTCTTCCTGTTGCCCGACCCGACCGTTCGGCAGTTGATCAGCGTGATCGAAACTCTGGCCAATCGCCTGGCGTGGGGCGATGCACCCGCCGCACGCGCTCTTGGGATCAGCAGCATGTGGGCGATCATCTCCCGGAGAGGCATGGAAGGCCGACTGCACAGCCACGCAGGCAAGGTCTCGGGCGCCTACTACGTGGATGCGGGCGAATGTTCGAATACGAGCGGTGCTTTTAGAATCCATGATGCCAACGGTCTGCCGGTCCGGCATATCGTGCCGCGGGACGGATTGCTAATGCTATTCCCCAGTGGCCTGTTGCACAGCGTGGCGCGCTACGACAGCGATACGCCGCGGATGGTGATTTCCTTCAACCTGAACTGACGGTCAGAGCTGGGAGGAAACCAGCGACGCGGCCTTGTCCATCAGCCGCTCCGACCATGGCCGTCGCCGCCATTCATCGAGCGACATCTGCCTGCAGCGCTTCAGGTCGCCTTCGAACACGCCGGTCATGCGGCGGGCAAACTCCTCGTCGTAGACGTTGAGGTTGGCCTCGTCGTTCAGTCGGAACGAGCGATTGTCGAAATTGGTCGATCCGACGGACACCAGGTGGCCATCAACGATCAGCATCTTGCAGTGAAACATTGTCGGCTCGAAAACATGGATTTCCACCCCTGCCTCCAGCAACTCGCCCCAGTCGGCACGGGATGCCCTGCGGACGGTCTTTTCGTCGATGTGCTTGCCTGGCAGGATCACCCGGACCGTCACGCCGCGCTGGACCGCCTCGATCAATGATTGCCGCGTCAGCGAATCAGGCACGAAATAGGCGGCCGCGAGATCGATGCTGGTCTCCGCCGCGGCGATGGACATCAGATACATGAGTTGCATGCTGTCGCCGCCGCCGCGGGGCGAAGACATGAACATCTGTCCGCTGACCTCTCCGGCCACGTGTTCCGCGGGGAAATACTCTTCGCCCTGCAGCACCCGGCCCGACGTCGTGATCCAGTTGTCCATGAAAGCCGCCTGGATATGGGCGACGACCGGCCCCTCGATCCGGAAATGCATATCCCTCCAGTGAGCGGGATCCTGCGCGCTGCCGCGCCATTGATCGGCGACACCGACACCGCCGGTAAAGCCAATCCTCCCGTCGATCACCAGCAACTTCCTATGGGTGCGGCTGTTGAACCGGCTGAGCGTGTACCACTTGAGCGGATGGTAGAATTCCACTTCGGCACCGGCTTCGCGCAGCATGTCGACGGTCTTGTCGCTGACCTTCTGACTGCCGACCCAGTCGAGCATGATATGAACCTTGACCCCGGCCCGGGCGCGCTCGACCAGCGCATCCCGAAACTCGCGTCCAACGTCCCCGCTCCAGTAGATGAACGTCTCGAAGGTGATGGTGCGCCGCGCGCCGCGGATAGCGCTCAGCATGGCGGGAAATATCTCGTCGCCGTTCTGAAAGTCCTCGACCTTCATGCCGCCGAGGACGGGCGGCCCGAGCAGGGTGCCCATTTCACGCATGAACTGAGGGTCACGTACCTTGCAAAGATGTCGCAGAGGTTCCTTGATGCATTTTTCCGGTCCGGTGACGTTGAGAACCAGAATGGTGAGCACGAATGTGATCAGCGCCCCCGCCCCGGCAGCGTACGCAGGATAGTCCTTCAGCCATTCGAGCATGGTTTCCCCAAGCAGTTCGACCGCCCGGCGCGGTACCCGACTAACGAGTCACCGGGTCAAAAGTGCGCCGCGCCGCGAAATTTCGTCGCTGCGGGGAACACAGCCCATGTGGAGAAAAGTCCACGCGAAATCTTTTTCCGGCTACGCGGAACCAAACGGACGCAAAAGCATTTCTCGCCAGTGACTTGGACAGGCGACCGTGCCTTCCGGCACGCCCAGTAAGGATACATCCCATGACGGATTCCACGGCCCGCAGTGCTCTTGCCCCCATTCTCACGCCGGATAACGACAATGTGCCCGTCAAGGCCGTACGGGATGGCGCGGAAGGCATTCTGGCATTCCCGCAGCGTGCCGCACGCCGCGCACCCGTCATGCGCCGGTACGTCGATCGCGAGATGACCCTGCAGGAGATGTTGGCCGATCCGATCGTGCGCGCGGTCATGGCCCGCGACGGCGTGACCGAAGCGGCGATTCACGCGGCGCTCGAGCGCGCGCTGCCTGTTTCCTGAAACAGGCCGGCAAACTTCTCTTGCCCCCGCCGCCCACCGCCCGCGATAAGGCTCGCCAGGTAGGCGAAGGGCGGACATGGCAAAGCACCCCACCACTATGCGTCTCGACAGGCTGCTCTCCAATCTGGGGTATGGCAGCCGCAAGGAAATCGCCACCGCCATCCGCAATGGCTGGCTGGAGGTCGACGGCAACCGCGTGACCGATCCCGGCTATACGGCTGATCTGTCGCGCTTCGGCGCTATTCTGTTCGATGGCGAGCCGATTGATCCGCCCCCGCCATTGACGGTCATGCTTCACAAACCAGTCGGCTATACATGTTCCCACAATGATGTCGGGGCGCTGATCTATGACCTGTTGCCGGACCGGTGGCGTATCCGCAAGCCGGCCCTGTCGAGCATCGGGCGGCTGGACAAGGAAAGCAGCGGCCAGCTGCTGATGACGGATGACGGGGATCTGCTTCACCGGATTACCCATCCCAGGCGTCATGCCGACAAGCACTATCGGGTAACGCTGCGGGACGAGCTGCGTGGTGACGAGTCGGCGCTGTTCGCGGCGGGCGACTTCATGATGACCGGCGACGCCAAGCCGCTGAAGCCGGCGGCCTGGACGCCGGACGGCCCCACGTCCGGCCTGATGGTGCTGGGCGAAGGCCGCTACCACCAGATCAGGCGGATGTTCGAGACCCTGGGCAATCTGGTCATCGGCCTGCACCGCTTCCGGACCGGCGGCCTGGAACTGGGCGATCTGCCGCAGGGAGAGTGGCGGCAGTTGAACGACGCCGATCTCGAGTCTCTGTTTTCCGCCAGCGCCGACGGAGGACTTTAGACGTAGGACTCCGTCATGGCCGAATAGACCAGGGTCCGCAGATCGCGGCGAAGGCCGATATGGTGGGGGGACTGCATCACCTGGGTCATGAACACGACCGTCATATCCTCCTTCGGATCGATCCAGAAGGCGGTAGAGGCCGCGCCGCCCCAGAAGAATTCGCCGACGGTGCCGGGCAACCGGGTCTTGGCCACATCGATGGTGACGCCGCAGCCGAGCGAGAAGCCGACGCCGGCATAGCCGGCTTCGTTAAACAGCCCAGGCGCCAGTCCCATTTCGGTCATCTCTCTGTTGCCCGGAAGGTGATTGAGGCTGAACAGCGCGACCGTCTTGGGGCTGAGGATGCGGACACCGTCCAGTTCGCCCTTGTTCAGCAGCATGCGGCAGAATCGCAGGTAGTCGGCCGCCGTGGAGACGAGACCACCACCGCCCGATTCGAGCGCCGGCGGCGCGGCGTAGGTGCTGGACCGCGCATCGTCCTGCAAGGCGATGGATCCGCCTGGCTTGCCTTCATAGCAGGAGGTGAACCGCTCGATCTTGTCCTCGGGGCAATGGAAGCCGGTGTCCGGCATGCCGAGCGGCTCGAACAGCCGCGTGCGCAGGAATTCGCCGAAGGAGACGCCGGACAGCTTCTGGACAAGATAACCCATGACGTCGATGGATACCGAGTAGTTCCAGTTGTCACCCGGCGAGTGTTCGAGCGGCAGCCTCGCGAGTTCCTCGATCATGGCCTCCAGCCCGCCCTCCTGCCGGGCCTCGCCGACGCGCCGCTTGCGGTAGGCGGCGTCCACATTGGTGCGCGCGAGAAAGCCGTAGGTGAGGCCGGCCGTGTGGGTGAACAGGTCGATGACCTTCATGCCCCGCCTTACCGGCGAGGTGATGAAGGCACCGGGCACGCCACCAACAAATACAGACAGGTTTTTCCACTCCGGAATGTGGATGGAGACCTCGTCGTCCAGTCCGATACGCCCTTCTTCCACCAGCATCATGAGCGCCACGGCCGTGATCGGTTTGGTCATGGAATAGATGCGGAAGATGGCGTCCTCGCGCATGGGCGTGGCCCGCTCGATATCCATCAGGCCGGTCATGCCGTTATAGACGAGTTCGCCGCGGCGCCAGACCTGAGTCAGTGTCCCCGGCAACTGGCCCTTGGACACGTACTTGTCCTCCAACAGCTGCCCGACCCGCTCCAGCCGTTCGGCCGAAAATCCCGCCCGCTTCGCCTTGCCCATGATGCATCCTTCCGTTGTCGCGGACACTCTAGCGTCACCGCCGATCAGTCTGGAACGCAAAAGACTCGATGGATTGTTCATCAGCGTGACGAACCGTCATGGACAACAAGACGGTGCATGGACGCTGGGCCGACCTTGCCGGTCGGTCCGGCATGGAGTGAGATTAAGGCAAACCCGCCAACGCCGCCTTGGGCGCTTTACGACGAATAACCGGCTTCCGGGGGCATGTCCGGTGGCGAACCAAACAAATCGCCGGCGCCCCTCGCCTGATTGTCATGACACTCGGTCAGGTGCTGGCGCAGCGCCTCTTCGGTGATGCCGCACACATCCGCGAGGGACCGCAAGAGATGCTGGCTCGGACTCAGGTTCGCCTCCACGAACGCCGCAAGAATCTCTTTCATGTCGGTCGGGGAAAGCAAGGAAGTCACGTAGGCCATCGGGCGCCCTTCAAAGGTTGGTCACCAGTGTAGGCGACCGACCGGCAAAAGGATATACGCTCGCCGCGCCGCGACGCGGAACTGCGTGGCGACGCGGAACTGCGTGGCCAGCGGTCCGTTCACCCCTGACACACAGATGGAGACGGCGATGACCGAGGTTCTGTACGAGATCGTGGAGCATGATGGCGGCTGGGCCTACAAGGTGGGCGATGTGATCTCCGAAACCTTCGAAACGCACGACGAGGCGCTGGCCGCCGCCAAAAGCGCGGCCGCGCGCCAGGAACTGCCCGGCGATACCACCGACATCGAATATGAAGACGAACGGGGCCGCTGGCACGAAGAGACCGCGCCGGGGGATGACCGGCCGCACACGGACGTGGTCGACCGGTAAGCCGGTCTCCCTCAAGCCAATTTTCTTCACCCCTGCCGGACGGCATGCCATGGTGCGCTTCCGCTGCACTGGGGGAGACGCGCATGGGGGATCGTATTTGCCGGAAAGTGGCGTTGCAGCTGCTTCCGCTGCTGGTGTTCTGCTATTTCCTGTCGTTTCTCGACCGCGTGAACATCAGCTTCGCCGCGCTCACCATGAACGCCGACCTGGGCTTTTCCGCCACCGTATATGGCTGGGGCGCCGGAATCTTTTTCATCGGCTACATTCTGTTCGAGGTGCCGAGCAACATCCTGATGAAACGTTTCGGCGCGCGGATCTGGATCGCGCGGATCATGGTGACCTGGGGCCTGATATCGGCCTGCATGTCGCTCGTCACCACCCCGACCAGCTTCTACATCCTGCGCTTCCTGCTGGGTTTCGCCGAGGCCGGGTTCTTTCCCGGCATCGTCTTCTACCTATCGCAATGGTTTCCCGCCGCCTGGCGCGCGCGAATCATGGGCGGCTTCCTGCTGGCCCTGCCGCTGTCCACCATGCTGGGCGCGCCTGTATCCACCTGGCTGCTGGGCATGGACCATTTTGGCCTGGCTGGCTGGCAGTGGCTGTTCATCCTGGAAGGACTGCCCACGGTCCTCGTCGGCGTCGCTGTCTTCTTCATTCTGCCGAACCGGCCCGATGACGCCCGCTGGCTGACCCCTGACGAGAAAGACTGGCTCAACCGTACGCTGGCCGCCGAGCAGGCCGAAGGCTCGCAAACCCACGGATCGGTGCGGGCCGTGCTGGCGAGCGGCAAGGTGTGGATGCTCAGCCTGATCTATCTGGGGATAGTGGTCGGTCTCTACGCCTTCACCTTCTGGGTGCCGCAGATCACGCGCAGCCTGGGCACGCTCAGCCTCTTCGAGGTCGGGCTGATCGCCGTGATCCCCAACATGCTGGCCGCGTCCGTCCTGCTGCTGTGGGGCCAGAAGTCGGATCGCTCGGGCGAGCGGATAGGACATCTGGCCTATCCGGCGCTGGTCGGCGGCCTTCTGTTCGCCGCCAGCGGCTGGACGGCCGACCGGCCGCTGCTCAGCTACCTGCTGTTCTGCGCCGGCTTCCTCGCCAGCTTCGCCGCGTTCCCGGTGTTCTGGACCCTGCCCATGGCGCTGCTGAGTGGCACGGCGGCGGCGGCCGGTATCGCTCTGATCAATTCGGTCGGCAACATCGGCGGGTTCCTGGGTCCCATCATCATCGGCGAAGTCAAGGACATGACCGGCAGCTATGGCATGGGCATCGCCGTGGTCGGCGCCTTCGTCTTCATGTCGGGCCTTTTGACGCTGGCTCTCGCCCGGAAAGCGCCCGAAGTCGTCGAGGCCACGCGTCGAAGCGGCTAGGCCCGCGCGGCCTCAGCGACTACCCTGAACCACCGAATCCAAGAGAACGGAGCGCCCATGACGCCGCCGACCACTGGACAACCCACCCTGCTGCGCACCATCGGGCCGCTCCAGCTGACCCTTTACGGGCTCGGCAGCATGCTCGGCGCCGGCATCTACGGCTTGATCGGCAAGGCGGCGGGGCAGTTGGGCAGCGCCATATGGGTGGCGTTCCTCGTCAGTATGATCGCCGCGCTGTTGACCGGTCTCTCCTATGCATCCATCGCGTCGCGATATCCGCGCGCGGGCGGCGCCGCCTATGTCACGCAGCGCGCGTACCGGAAGCCGCTGCTGAGCTATCTGGTCGGCCTCGCGGTGGTCTGTTCGGGCCTGACCTCCATCGCGACCCAGTCGAACGTGGTCGCCGAGAACCTCAAGCACCTCTTCGGCTGGGCAAGCCTGCCGACGAGTCTGCTGGCGCTTGGTTTCCTGCTGGTGATCGCCGGCATTCTGGTGCGCGGCATCCGCGAATCGCTCTGGTTCAACCTGATCTGTACCGGCGTCGAGGCGGCGGGACTGCTGCTTGTCATTGCTGTCGGCGTCGATCATTGGGGCAGCGTCAGCCTGCTGGAGCTCCCGTTCCCGGGCATGGGCAATGGCGCGCTCGCGTTGCTGATCATGCAGGGCGCGGTGCTGACCTTCTTCTCGTTCATCGGCTTCGAGGACATGCTGAACGTGTCCGAGGAGGTGAAGAACCCGCAGCGCAACATGCCCCTTGCGCTGATCTCGGCCATGGTGCTGGCCACGGTGATCTACATGGCGGTGGCCGTCACGGCCGTCTCGGTCGTCCCGTGGCAGGACCTTGCCCAGGCCGCCGGACCGCTGACCCTCGTGATCGAACGCGCGGCGCCCTGGTTTCCGGCCGTCGGCTTTACGGTGATCACCATCTTCGCCGTCGCCAACACGGCGCTGATCAACTACCTGATGGCCTCGCGGCTGCTCTATGGCATGTCCTATCAGGGATTGATGCCGAAGGCGCTGGGCGCGGTTCATCGTACGCGTCGCACGCCGCACATGGCCATTGCCGTGCTGTTCGTGATCGTCGCCGCGCTGGCGCTGATCGGCAACATCCAGGAACTGGCGTCCGCCACCGTACTGCTGCTGCTGAGCGTGTTCGTCGTCGTCAACATGGCTCTGGTCGTCCTGAAATTGCGGAAGGGCGAGGCGCGCGGCAAGTTCGAGGTCCCGCTGGCGGTTCCGATCGCGGGGGCGCTCATCTGCCTGGCGCTGATCGTGGTGCGCGTGCAGCAAGGCGACATTCTCGCGACACTGATTTCCGGCGGACTGCTCGGCCTGATCGTGGTCCTGTATTACGCAACGGGCGCAGGGCGCAGCGACAGGCTGCAGGCATTCCTCGAAGAAGAGCGATCAGATCCGGCCGCGTGACAGGCGCCGCTTCAGCGAAGCCCAGCCCTTGATCGCCGCATGCCGGGCCAGCAGGCCCGGCGGCATCTTCAGCCAGTGGGACCGGAGCAACAGCAGCCCGCGCGCCAGTGCCGCGCCCGTCGCCGCACGGTCCGGGTGGCTGGGGACCAGCGCCGCCGGTACGACCAGATCCATGACCCGCCGCGCCAGCGGGCCGGGCCTGTGCGACAGGGTGTTCAGAAAGCCGTCCGACACGGACGTGCCGAACAACCGCTGGGCAAAATCGATCGCATGGAATACAGGGCGGCCGGCGCCGTGCAGCTCCGCGCGCCGGGCAAGCGCTGGCCAGAACTCCGCATCCTGCTGCGCGAACTCGCTCACCAGCTCGTGAATGTCGAGCAACTCGCGCAGCCGTTCGGCCAGATCGCCGTCCTGGAACAGGTGGACGGCGGCATGCACGACCATATCGACCGGCAACGGCACAAGCGCGGCATAGCCGTGGACATCGACAGGCAGCGCATCCCGCAGCATCGCCCCGGCATCCGGACGAATCCGTCCGGTAAGGGGCAGGATGGTGTGGTGGACGTCCATGATGGTGGCGCGGTACTGGTGCTGGAGGGGCGGCAGCTCGTGCATCCATTCCCGGTAATAGCGCTGGTCGTACTCATCCAGATCCAGCCCCAGCCAGCCAGCCTCGCCCAGCGCCCGCTCGACCGCGGCGAGGCGGTCACGCGGCACGAGGATGTCCACGTCGGACGAGACCCGGCCACGGGCGACGTGCAGACCACGCAACGCATAGGCCGCGCCCTTGAGGAACAGGACCGGCGCGCCGACATGATGCAGCGCATGCATGACGAAGAACGCCTCGGCGCGCAGATGATCGTCCTGATAGGCGCACAGCCGCGTGACCGAGGCGAACTGCCGGGCGACCGCCGGCGGCAACCGCTCGCCGATCCCGGCATCCGCCGCGTACCGGGCCAGCTTGCCCAGCAGCGCCCGGCGGCGCGCTCGCTGCAGGACGCCGGTCCATTCCCGAGGCGTCAGCGCCGCCATCCGCGTGGGAGTCCGCAGGGTCTCGAGCAAAGGGTCAGGCGGCCTAGAGGCCATCGAGCAACCCTTCGATCAGGCCGACGCCCCCTGCGGTATCCGAGTAGCTGGCGGCAAGAACCGGACGCTCGCCCGCGATGGCGGACAGGGCCTCGAAGCCCGCCTTGCCGATTTCCCGGTAATTCACCGAACAGGCGCTGAGGGCGATGAAGGCCGCCGCCTTGCCCATGGGCGACAGTCCGGCCTCGGCCTCCGGGTCGAAGTGGGGGAACACCACGGCGACGGGCGCGACCAGGTCTCCGGCCGCGTCGATATCCGCGCGGCGCGGCTGGACATAGGCCACCGTGCCTTTCGGCGTCTCCCGAAGCGGGGTCGAGAGCACCAGGTCCGGCGCCCAGGCGGCGACGACGTCGATCGATGCGTTCTTCAGTGAAATCGGCCTCGGATGGGCCGTGATGCGCAGGGTTTCCGGATCGAGCAGGCAGAATTCGTCCGAGACGTGGCGCCAGCCCCGCGCCACGAGCGCCGCGCACAGCGTACTCTTGCCCTGGCCGGACTGCCCGGGAATGATGATGGCGCGGCCTTCCCTGGCCACCACCGCGGCGTGCAGAATCAGATGGGTGAAGGTTCGCGTCGCGACGCACCAGTTGAACGCCTGCTCGAACATCAGGGCCGCCATGTGCTCGGGCAACGGCACATAGGGCGGCGGCGTGTCGATGAAGGCCATGGACTGCCGCCGGATGAACCGCCGCAGGCCGCCCGTGCCCGCGACGCGGATCGAAAAGTCCGGCACCGCGTCCGAAAGGATGTCGAAATGACCGTACAGGCCATGCAGCGACCGATGGAGGACGGAAAGCGGGCTGTGGACGCCGACGATGAAGGGCGGCACGTCAAGGCAGGCGCCGGCCGCCACCCGCCGCGAGAACGCCGCAAGCGCCATGCCGCCGATCCGGCTCATGACCGTCGCGCGATCAGGGCGAGCGCCTCGAAATTTCGCAGCGCCGTGCCGATGCGTCCGCCAAAGGCGCCGGCATCCGCATCGCCCAGGTCTTCGTGCACCGTGTCGGTCAGCGCCGCTTCGGTCAGCGGACTCGCGGCGATCAGGCGCAGGAGGTAGCTGGTGAAGAGATCGAGATAGTGGGTTTCGCCGGTGACCCGGTTGAACACCACGCATCCATCGTCCCAGTCGCGCCAGGTCAGGGCGTCACTGGCGGCGAGGCGAATGACGGCATCGGCCTCTGCCATTCCCGCTCTCGGCCAGCCTACTTGCAGACGGAAGGGCTGGTGTTGTTGTAGATGGAAACGTCGCGCGTGCGCTTGATCGGCCCGCTGCAATAGGACGTCCAGCACGAGCCATTCGTGACCATCAGGTGGATCATGTCACCCGTTTCGACCGAATCGCCTGGCCCGTTCGGATAGCTTCGGCCCGCCCCGGACCCTGAAAAATCGTTCACGATCGATTCGATGTCGTGGCGGTCCTTGCCCTTCTTCTTTTCGGGAATACCCGTCAGCGACGTGACCGTTTCCCGGTTGCGTCGCTGCGTCGAGGTCGGATCCTTACTGAAATCACCGAACGTGCTATCGAGTTGGGATGTCGAGGGGCGCTTGAGCTTGCTGGCGCAACTGGACAGCGCCCAGGCAGTGCCGCTCTGCAGGGAAATGATCACCGGCACGGCGACGACACCGGTCTTGATGATCTTGCGCCGCAACTGGTTGGCCGCCTCGCGCGATTCAGCGCCGCTATCCTGACGGATCTCGTGCGTGTCCTGCTCAGACATGGCGTGTACCTCTTTCCCGCCCCCAAGGGCACCGCAGCGGCATATCGCCGGGTCTGCCGCGCGTGTGCCGCGGCGGATCGGAAACCCCACTGAATTTCGTATTTTAGAAGAGGACCGCCCCGCGATCAATGGCACTGCTTGCCGGTCAGGCCGTCAGGGCGTTACCGCCGCGCAGCACCTGTTCGGCCGCCTCGGTAAACGCGCCATCTTCCGCATGCAGCACGAGGCCAGGCAGCAGCCGAAGCGGCGCGCTACCGGCACGTCTTCCCTGCAGGATGACCCGCTTCGCTTCGGCGCCGAGGCGCGGCCACAGCGGTGTGACGATCAGCGCGCCGAACAGGGGCGCCAGCACGGCGAGCGCCCGGGCCAGTTCGCCGGCCGGCAGGATCAGGCTGAGCATCCCCTTGCCGCGCACCCGACCCGCGCAGAACGCCAGCCAGGAGTCGAACCCGAGATCGTCGATGAAGTGGGCGCGCGCCAGATCCGGATTGGGACTGGTACGCCCACGGTCGATGGAGCGATAGGGCGGATTGCTGATGACATGATCGAACTGGCGGGCCAGCAGCGAAGCGGGTGGATGAAAGACATCGCCTTCGATCCATTCAACCTCGCGGCAATTCATCGTCGCGCTGCGACGGGCGAGCGTCAGGCTGGCGCCATCATACTCCAGCCCCGTCAAGCTCAGGCCGGACACCCGCGCGGCGAGGCAGAGCGCCGCCGCGCCGGTACCGCACCCAACATCAAGCACACTCTGGCCGGCTTTCGCCGGAACCCCGGCGGCGAGCAGCACGGGGTCGAGCGCGACGCGGTATCCGGTCCTCGGCTGAAGCAGCCGGACCCGGCCGTCCAGCAGGGCATCTTCCGTGACGCCGTCAGACATCAAGGTCCGAATCGGACAGGATCGAGCGGGCGCGATCGGCGTCCTCGTCGATGACCATGATCCGGCGCGGGATGGCGCCGATGCTTCCCTCGAGAATCGAGGTGTGGCCATCGAATACCACGGAGTCGATTCCTACATCCTTGAGAAGGCTTTGCGCGTATGAAATGAGAACGGGATCGTTGGTGCGCAGGATTTCCCGCATGGCTTTCGCTCCCGTTCCAGGATTACCGGCAGTTCACTTGACCGCCGATCTTACCGCCTTCTATCTTGGCTAAAACAAGGAAAATCGAGGAACGTCCCGTGGATAATGTGGTTCGGATTCCCAGGGAGAAGCGCGAGAAAGCCTCGGCCCTCGACGTGCTGACCGACCTCGTCAAGGACGATATGCGGCGCGTGAACGACGTCATTATCAAGCGCATGCACAGCCCGGTGGCGCTGATTCCGCAGCTGGCCGGCCATCTGATCGCCTCGGGCGGCAAGCGGCTGCGCCCCATGCTGACGCTGGCGACGGCCAATCTGTGCGGCTATGAGGGCGACCGCCACATTCCGCTCGCCGCCTGCATCGAGTTCCTGCACAGCGCCACCCTGCTGCACGACGACGTGGTCGACGAAAGCCGCCTGCGGCGCGGCAACGAGACCGCCAACGTGCTGTGGGGCAACCAGGCCAGCGTGCTCGTTGGCGACTTCCTGTTCAGCCGGGCCTTCCAGGTGATGACCGACGACGGTTCGCTGGACGTGCTGCGCCTGTTGTCCGGCACCTCTGCGGTGCTGGCGGAAGGCGAGGTCCTGCAGCTGACAACCTCCAACGATGTCGACACCAGCGAGGATTCCTACCTGCAGGTGGTCGCCGCCAAGACCGCGGTGCTGTTCGCCGCCGCCTGCCAGATCGGCGCCATCGTCGCCGGGCGGCCGGCCGCCGAGGAGGAGGCGCTGGAAAGCTTCGGCCGCAACCTGGGAATCGCCTTCCAGCTGGCCGACGACGCGCTGGACTATTCGGCCAAGCAGGCGACGCTCGGCAAGTCGGTGGGCGATGATTTCCGCGAGGGCAAGATCACCCTGCCCGTCATCCTGGCCTATCGCCGCTCCAGCGCCGAGGAGCGCAATTTCTGGCGCCGCACGCTGGAGACGGTGGAGCAGGAAGACGGCGACCTGGACCACGCCATCGCCCTGATGACCAAGTATGACGCGCTGCGCGACACCATCGAGCGGGCGCGTCATTACGGCGCCATGGCCAAGGACGCGCTGCGGCTTTTCTCGCCTTCGCCGACCCGCGAGGCCCTGACCGCCATCGTCGATTTTTCCATCGAACGCGCTTTTTGACATTTCCCGTGCAAGGCCGCTTGCAGGGACGCCAGCGGAGCGCTATACACGCGCCCTGCCCCACCTAAGGGCCCGTCGGGGAGTAGCTCAGCCTGGTAGAGCACTGTGTTCGGGACGCAGGGGCCGGAGGTTCGAATCCTCTCTCCCCGACCAATTAGGCCCTGGTTCAGATGATGGTACTGCCCGCCCGAACGGGCAGCCATCTTTCCTCCTACTGCCATCACCGGCCTTGAACGTTTCGCCCCCGCTTGCCAATTCCTAGGTCTGGCAATCACGAGGGCGACCATGAAGCGTGTTCTGACGGTGCTGGCGGCTGTTCTGGTCGCTGGCGGTTTGGCGTGGGCTTTCATTCCTGAAGTGCGGCAGACCGTTTCCCCGGCCACCGCACCGCAACCGCTGGCCACGGCGCCGCCTCTCACCGGTATCGCGCCCGCCCTGCCGTCGCTTCATCCCGTGCTGGCCCGCGTCTCGAGCGCCGTGGTGAACATCTCGGTCGAGGGCAAGGCCCAGGGCCCCATGAATCCGTTCATGGAAGACCCGATGTTCCGCCGCTTTTTCGGCGATCCGCGCGAGACGCCCGAACGGCGCTCCACCAGTGTCGGCTCCGGCGTGATCGTCGACGCCAAAAACGGCTATATCATCACCAACCACCATGTGGTGGCGAACGCGGGCCGCATCGACGTGACCCTGACCGATCGGCGCGAGTTGCGGGCAAAGCTGGTCGGATCGGATCCGGAAATCGACATCGCCGTGCTGAAGGTGGATGCCCGCGACTTGACGGCCATGCCCATCGGCAAGTCCGACAGCCTGAAGATCGGCGATTTCGTGATCGCCATGGGAAATCCTTTCGGCCTCGGCCAGACCGCGACCCTCGGGATCGTCAGCGCACTGGGCCGGACGGGGCTGGGGATCGAAGGCTATGAGAACTTCATCCAGACCGATGCGTCGATCAATCCAGGCAATTCGGGCGGCGCGCTGATCGACCAGAGCGGCAATCTGGTGGGCATCAACACGGCGATCCTGTCGCGGACCGGCGGCAATATCGGCATCGGCTTCGCGATTCCCGCCGAAATGGCCATGCTCGCCGCCTCGCAGATCATCGATTATGGCGAGGTCCAGCGCGGCCAGATGGGCGTCACCATCCAGGACCTGACACCCGAGCTGGCCGAGGCCATGGGAATCGATGCCCGGCGCGGCGCTCTGGTCTCCGGCGTCATGCCCGCCTCTCCCGCCGAGAAGGCGGGGCTGCGCCCCGGCGACGTCGTGACGGCGGTCGACGGCAAGGCCATCGGCAGCAGTTCCGAACTGCGCAACACCATCGGCCTGATGCGCCCTGGTCAGAGTATTGCCGTCGATATCGTGCGCGAGGGCGAGACCCAAACGCTGGAGATGGCGCTGCAGGGCCAGCAGAAGACGGCACAAGCCGCGCCGCTTGTGGGCGAGCGCTTCGCCGGACTGGCGCTCGGGCCTTTGCCGGAGAGCCATCCGCTCGCGGGCGAGGTCAAAGGCGTCTATGTGCAGTCGGTCGCACCGGGCAGCAACGCGGCACGGGCCGGCGTCATGGCCGGCGACGTGATCGTGAGCATCAACCGACAGCCCGTCGCGGGGCCGGATGACCTTGCCCAGGCCGCCGCCAGCGCACAGGGAAGACCGTTGCTGCTGCATATCCGCCGCGGGGCCGGCAGCCTGTTCGTCGCCATGCCGTGACGCGGAGGGAGAGCAAATACCTCGACCTCCGCCTGTTTCGGTCGATATCATCGACTCCACACGCCGCATTCGGGGAGAACCGCCATGAGTTCCAGCGCCATCGCAGATAAGACCACGTTCCTGAAACCCGCCTGGGAGGACATCGTCAAGGCGCTGGAGAAGTCGGGAACGTTCACCGTGCGGACCGGCAGCGGCGGCATCTTCATCGAGCAGACCGACGGCATCGACGAGGTATTCCTGCGCGGTGAAGGCGCATTCGCCTCGGTCGTGCAGGAGAACATGGATTTGCGCTTCCTGTTGAAGCGACTGGCGCGGGCCGAGGTGCATCCCGCCCACACCACCATCGATCTCTACAACGAAGCCGGCGCGCTGGCGACGTCGATCCATGGCGCCGACGACGAGGCCAAGGCCACCATCGAAGGGCTGGTCGGCCGCTTCGGGACCGATTCGGTGCATCATGAGGCGGGCCGCGGCGGCGCGCACCGGCCGGGCCTCGCGGACAAGGACGTGGACGTGGCGGCGGTCCGGGCCGACTGGGCCGCGATGACCAACGTGCATCATTTCGAGGCGCTGCTGGCCAAGCACCGCATCGGACGGCTGCAGGCGTTCCGGCTGGTCGGCGAGGAATACGCCGCCGAGCTGAGCGCCGAGGCTTTCCCGGATCTGCTTTCCAAGCTGGACAAGACCGGCGAACAGGTGATGGTGTTCGTCGCCAATCGCGGCTTCGTGCAGATTTTCTCCGGCCCGGCCCATGCGCCCAAGCGCGTCGGCCATGGCTGGGAGATCGTCCACGACAAGGCGAAAGTGTTCATCCCGGACGCGGCGCTCCAGCATCTGTGGCTGGTCAACAAGCCGACCGCCGCCGGCATCATCTCGTCGCTGGAAATCGTCAGCGAGGCCGAGGACCAGGCGTTGGCGAGCCTTTTCGGCCGTCACCCGCACGGCGATCCGCAACCGGCGAGCTGGCTTGAGCTGCTGAATACGCTGCCCAGGAAGTAAGGCAAAACCTTCAGCCTTGCCGGTCCGGCCTCCCTCCCCGTAAGCTGTGAAAAATACGGGGAGAGATTCAATGAACATGGCATTCAAGATCACCGACGACATTGGCGCCGCCGGCCGCGCCGTCCGCGAAAGCCTGAGCCGAAAGAACGAACGCTCGCGCGAGCTGACCGGACGCACCAAGGAACTCATGAACATGGGTTCGGCGGCCAGCGTCGAGATGCCGTTCCCGGTGCTGATCGAAAAGGGTGAAGGCCCCTACATCATCGACGCGGACGGCAACCGCTACATCGACTTCCAGATCGGTTTCGGCTCGCTGATCCTCGGCCACCGCCATCCGGTCGTGCAGCAGGCCATCATGGACCAGGTCGAGAATCGCGGCTGGCAGTTCGGCCTGCACAATCCCAACCAGGTGCCGCTGGCCGAACAGCTGATCAAGGCCGACAACTGCGTCGAGCGGGCGATCTTCTGCAACACGGGGACCGAAGCGTCCATGTACGCCATCCGCGCCGCGCGCGCCTTTACCGGCAAGAACAAGATCGGGGTGTTCGACGGCTTCTATCACGGCGCCCATGATTACGGCATCGGTCTGGCAGATCCTTCCAGCCCGCGCGATGCGCCGGTCTATCGGCCGCTGGGCGCCGGCGTGCTGCCGGCCGTGGTCGAGAACCAGATCATGCTGCCCTACCGCTCGCAGGCGGCCTTCGACCTGATCCGCAAGCACAAGGACGAGCTTGCCGTGGTGATGATCGAGGCGGCGCAGAGCTCCAACCCGCACATGAACGACGAGATCCGCGAATTCCTGCATGAGTTGAAGGCGGTCTGCACCCAGTCCGGCGTGCTGATGATGATGGACGAGGTCATCACCGGGTTCCGCTTCGCCTATGGCGGCGCGCAGGAATTCTACGGCATCAAGCCGGACCTTGCGACCTACGGCAAGGCGCTGGGCGGCGGCCTTCCCATCGGCGCGGTCGGCGGCCGAGCCGACATCATGCGGCTGTTCAACGCCATGCACGAGGGCGATCCCAAGGGCATCATGTCGGGCGGCACCTTCTCGGGCAATCCGCTGACCATGGCGGCCGGTTATGCCCAGGTGAAATACTTCGACGACAACCGGGACACGGTCTATCCGCACATCAACGGCCAGGGCGAACGCCTCGCCCGGATGATCAACGACTATGCCCACAGCCAGAACATGGCCGTGCAGGTGCTGAATGCCGGCTCCATGTTCCAGATATACTTCAAGAAGGAAGAAATCCGCTCGGCGCGGGACCTGAACATGAAGAAGCCGCCCGCCGAAACCGAATTCTACCTGCACCTGCTCGATAACGGCGTTCTTGTGCCCGGCACGCGGCGGTCGTTCGTGTCGTTCGCGCACACGCCCGAGCTGATCGACGACGCGGTGGAACGGGTCAAGCGGTCACTGGATCTGGTGCGCGCGGACGGCCTGATCTGAGCAGGCTTGCCAAGCTCCGCCGGCACCGGATATTCGCTAAGGCACGCCACCATGCATAGAGGGGAATCACCGCATGACCGTACCATTCAGAACAGTGCTGATCGCGCTCGCCGCCGTTTCGGGCCTCGCCGCCTGCGATAGTTCCGAGACCCTGACCGAGAAAGCCATCGAGAAATACGCCGAGCAGCAAGGGGTCGACATGGATGTCGACCTGAAAGATGGCGGCCAATCGGTCACCATGAAATCCGATCAGGGGGAAATCACGACCCAGGTCGGCGGCGAGGTCAAGATACCCGACGGCTTCCCAAGCGACATTCCGGTTTATGACGGTCTGACCGTCCACGCGGCCAGCACCATGTCGGACACCTACATGCTGCACGCCCAAAGCGCCGAACCGCTGGACAAGATCGTCCAGTACTATGTCGAGGCCATGCCCGCCCAGGGCTGGGTAAAGGAAGCCGAAAGCAACCAGGCCGGCGTGATGTACATCAGCTCGTACAAGAAGGATGGACGCACCGCCGGCGTGACTGTCGTTGCCGGCGATGATTCAAGGACCGTGCAGATCAGCGCGCTCGGCCCCCGCTAACCGTCCGCGCATCGCGGAGGGAGCCAAGTTCCCTCCGCCGAATGCCGAGAATGTCGTTCAGACGATCCGGCTGTCCTTCTTGCCCCAGTAGCGGTCGCGCAGCAGGCGCTTGTAGAGCTTGCCCGTGGGATGGCGCGGCAACTCGGCCTCGAAATCCACGCTTCGGGGGCATTTGAGATGCGCCAGGTGCTGGCGGCAATAGGCGATCAACTCCTGCGCCAGCGCCGGTCCCGCCTCGGACCATTCCATGGGCTGGACGACCGCCTTGACCTCCTCGCCGAACTCCTCGTTCGGGACGCCGAACACGGCGACATCGGCGACGGCGGGATGCCCGATCAGCAGATTTTCGACTTCCTGCGGATAGATGTTCACGCCGCCTGAGATGATCATGAAGGCCTTGCGGTCGGTCAGGTACAGGAAGCCGTCCTCGTCCACGTAACCGACATCGCCCAGCGTCGACCAGCCCCTGTCGTTGCGGGTCTGGGCCGTCTTCTCGGCGTCGTTGTGATAGCTGAAATCGGGGCCGCCGGAGAAGTAGATGGTCCCGGGCTCGCCCTGCGGCACCTCCTCGCCATCCTCGCCGACGATGTGCAACTGGGCGACGAGCGGCCGGCCGACCGAGCCGGGGTGCTTGAGCCAGTCATGGGAGTTGATGAAGGTCATGCCGTTCGCTTCGGTCCCGGCATAGTACTCCAGCAGGATCGGCCCCCACCATTCGATCATGCGCCGCTTCACGTCAACCGGGCAGGGCGCGGCCGCATGCACGGCGACCCGCAGCGATGACACGTCATAGCGAGCGCGCGTCTCCTCGGGCAGCTTGAGCATCCGCACGAACATGGTCGGCACGAGCTGGGTGTGGGTCGCCCGGTATTCCTGCAACAGCCGCAGATAGTTCTCGGCGTCGAAGTGATCCATGATGATGCACGTTCCGCCGACGCGCATGACCCACATGTTGAAGCGCAGCGGCGCCGCGTGATACAGCGGCGCCGGCGACAAATAGATGCAGTCAGCGGAGAAATTGTAGAGCGCCCGGGTCGCCTGCGCCGTCGGCGTGACATAGTCGATGGGATCGCCCGCGAGCGGCACCTTGACCCCTTTGGGCCGGCCCGTCGTGCCCGACGAATAAAGCATGTCGACGCCGGAAATCTCGTCGGCGATGGGCGTGGCGGGGTAGCCGTCCACGGCAGTCTCGTACGCCTCATAACCAGCGATCGCGCCATCGGTCATCAGCCGGGTTTCGACCGCCGGTATCTGGCTCGCCAGTTCCTCGGCCACCTTGGCCAGAGCATGCGAGACGACCAGCAGGCGGGCACCGCAATCATTGACGATATACGCCGCTTCCGGCGCCGTCAGCCGGGTGCTGATCGCCGTGAAGTATAGACCCGACCGCTGCGCCGCCCAGCAGACCTCGTAGAAGCGGGCCTGGTTCTCCATCATCAGAGCGATGTGGTCGCCCGGCTTCAGCCCCTTGGCGCGGAACAATTGCGCCAGACGGTTGGAGCGGGCCTCCAGCTCGCCATAGGTTACCGTCTCGCCTGTCGCCGCCATGATGTAGGCGGGCTTTTCGGGCGTGGTACGGGCGTGCACGGACGGGTGCATGAAACGTGATCTCCCCAGTTGTTTCGCGTCTATTTAGCACCCGGCTTACCGCCTGGTAAACGGCGGAAGCCCGCTCTCAAGCGCCGATCCAAGCCGGCGCAATCAGATCTGACCATGCAGTCAGCGCATAGCTGCACCGCAACATACTTGTATTTGCAACCATCATCTCTGTTCGTTATAACGCATCGCAATATGTATTGCTGCAGCGCAGCATGAGTGCGCATCGGGGAGATTGCATGGCTCACGGATACGGAAAGACCGCGCTTGTGACGGGCGCGTCAACGGGGATAGGCCGCGAACTCGCCGCTGTCTTTGCAGAGCACGGCTACAATCTCGTCGTCGTCGCCCGCGATGTCGCCAAGCTCGAGAGCCTCGCCGGAGAGCTGTACGATGCGTATGGCACCAGTGTGACCGTGGTGCCGAAGGACCTCTCCAAGGCCACCGCGCCCCAGCAAATTTTCAAGGCGGTGAACGAGGCGGGCATCCATATCGATGTCCTCATCAACAATGCCGGCTTCGGCACCTTCAAGAGCTTCGGCGAAACGCCATTGTCGCGCGTGACCGAGATGGTGGCCGTCAATGTCGCCGCTTTGACCGCGCTCTCGCACCTGTTCGCCGGGCCCATGATCGAGAACAAGGAAGGCCGGATCCTGAACGTTGCCTCGGTCGCGGCCTTCAATCCGACGCCGGGCGCCGCCGTTTACGGTGCGACCAAGGCGTTCGTGCTGTCCCTTACCGAAGCGCTGAGCGAAGAACTGAAACCCTACAACATCGCCGTCACCGCCCTGTGTCCCGGCCTGACCGAAACCGAATTCTCGCGCAACGCCACCGGCAAGGCCGGCCCCAATCCGGCGGTGCCGAACTTCATGAAGCTCGATGCCAGACAGGTCGCGCGCGAGGGCTTCGAGGCGCTGCACGCCAATGAAGTGATCCGCATCAACGGCCTCGCCTATCAGCTCGGCGTGGAGTGGCTGCGCTACACGCCGCGGTCCGTCGCCCGGACCATCGGCGGCATGTTCGGCAAGCAGCTTGAAGACGGCTTCTGAAGCCGCGAGGGGAGACACATCCGATGAGCACGCATATCGAAAAACTATCCGGCGCGGACGCCAGCTGGTTGCACCTCGAAAGTGAGGACGTGCCGCTGCACGTGGCCAGCTGTCCGATCTTCCAGTTGCCCGAGGGCACCGACACGGAGACCTTTTTCAAGCAGGTCAAGGAACTGGTCCGGCAGCGTGCCCCGGCGCTGAAGAACTACCGGATCCGCCGTGTCGATACACCGTTCGGCCTCGATCATCCGGTCTGGCACGACGACGTGCGCAACATCGATTTCGACTATCACATCCGCCGCGTGCGCCTGCCCAAACCGGGTTCGCTGGAGCAGCTCGAGGCAGCCTGCTCGCGCATCGCCGCCGCGCCCATGGACATGAACCGTCCGCTCTGGGAGTACCATCTGATCGAGGGCATCCAGGGCAACCGCGTCTGCCTGGTGATCAAGATCCATCACGCGGTGATCGATGGCGAATCCGGCGTCATGCAACTCGACCTGATGATGGACCGCACGCCCGAGCCGCGCCATGTCGTGCTGCCGGACAATCTCCCCGAGGGCACCGAGGCGCCGCATATGTGGGAGTTGCTAAGCGACGCATTCCTGAGCTTCATGCGCCAGCCTCTTACCATGCTCGAGTCCCTGCCGCGCATGGCCGAGGCGGCGAACAATTATTCCAGCGTGATGATGGACCGGCTGAGCCATGGCGAGACCCTGAACCGGGTCGCCCCGCCCACGCCCTTCAACCGCTCGGTCTCGCGCAGCCGCCGCTATGTCATGGCATCGGTGCCGCTGGGCGAGGCGAAGGCGATCAAGAATGCCCTGAAGGTGACGCTCAACGACGTGGTCATGAGCGTATGCGCGGGCGCGTTGCGCCGCTACCTGCTGCGCGCGGGAAGTCAGGTCGGCGAGGAATTGCTGGCCATGGTACCCGTCTCGCTGCGCCGCGGCGATGCCAACGCCGATCACATGGGCACGCTGGTCACCGGCATGGTCTGCGGCCTCGCCACCGATATCGCCGACCCGATCGACCGGCTGCGCGCGGTCAACAAGCGCAGCCGCGACGCCAAGGCCCAGGTCGAGGCGACCAAGGGCGCCATGATCCAGAACTACAATATCGCCGGCGCACCGCTGGCGCTGCGCCTCGCCTCCCAGTTGTATGGCGGGCTCAAGCTGGCGGACCTGCACCAGCCGATGTTCAACGTCACCATCTCCAACGTGGCCGGCCCGCGCGAGGTGCTGTACCTGAACGGCGCCCGGATGCTGCATTATCACCCGCTGTCGCTGATCACTCACGGCCTCGGCCTCAACATCACCGTCCAAAGCTACTGCGATACGCTGGATTTCGGACTGATCTCCTGCGCCAAGCTCCTGCCCGATCTGGCCGAACTGCGCGACGATCTACTGGCCAGCTTCGAGGAACTGCGCAACGAGGTGTTCCCCGACGCGGCCGCGGGCGTCGCGCCGGACACCGTGCGCGGCCTGTCCATGCCGCGCGCCGGAAGGACCGCGCCGGTCAAGGCGAAGGCGCTTCGGCTGCCCTCGCGACGCACCCCGGCCGGCAAGGCGTCGTGACCGCCATGAATGACACCATGCTGAGAAACGGCTATCGCCAGTTCCGCCTGGGCAGCGATATCCTGCTGGCGGGCTGCGAATATGTCGGCCAGTTCCTGTACGGTCCGCTGGCGCTTTCCGTCGCCCGCCGCGCCGCCGCGCCCAAGGCGGTGATCACCATTCCCGGCTTCACCGGCACGGACGAGACCGTTGCCCCGCTCAACGACGCCCTCAACAATCTCGGTTATACGGCGGAGTCCTGGGGCCTGGGGCTGAACCGGGGCATTCCCGACCGCGCCCGATTCGAGCAGCAGACCAACCAGATCGCCAAGCGTGCCTCGCGCCTTGCCGAGACGACGGGCGCGCCAGTGGCGCTGGTCGGCCATTCGCTAGGGGGCATGTACGCCCGCGAGATCGGCCGCCGCTATCCCGATCTCGTCGACCGTATCGTGACCATGGGCAGTCCGGCGCATGTTATGCCGCTGGATCCCGCCGTCACCGGTCAGCCACTGCGCCGTGGCAGGCCCTTTGGCCGGCGCGACCGCGATCACATCTTCAGCGACGATCCGCCCGCCGGGATTCCGCTGGTGGCGATCTACAGCCGGCTTGACGGTATCGCGCCAGTACGCACGACCCAGATTCCAGGCAACTACCTGTTCGATGCGCAGGGCACGCCCCGCGAGAACATCGAGATCCTGTGCTCGCATCTGGGGATGGCGGTCAATCCGCTGGTCCAGATCGTCATAGCCGACAGGCTCGCCCAGAGCCTTGACGACTGGCGCCCCTTCGACGCCTCCGGCTATTTCCCGCTGCCGGTACGGCTCGCCCATTCCGTGTTCTTCCCCCCTGTCAACGATCGGATCCCGGCATGAGAGACGGCCCCGATCTTCACTCAACCATGCCCGACCAGATGGTCTCGACCGGGAGCGATGAGATTTCCGCCTTCAATCTGAACGAGTACGTGCCCTTCCTGATCAACCGCGGCGCGACCCGCGTCGCGGCGGATTTCGGCTCTGGCCTGAAGCCGCACGGGATCAACATCACCGTCTGGCGCATCATCGCCTCGCTCAACCAGCACGAGAGCCAGCGAATCGGTGAACTTTCCGATTTTACCGGCATCGAGATGTGGACGGTTTCCCGGGTGGTAACGCGCCTGGAGCAGGATGGCTATGTCACGCGGCATCGCGGCGACCAGGACGCCCGCGGCGTCATCGTGTCGTTGACGGAGACGGGCCGGGCACTCGTCGATACGCTGATCCCGGAAGCTCAACGCTATGAGTCCCTGATATTGGAAGGGTTTAGCGAAGATGAAACCAAATGCCTGCGCGCCCTGCTGGATCGTCTGTTCCACAATATGCGGCGTTGAACCGACGGCGTCGACGGCCGGAAACCGGAATCGTCACAGACACTTAATCGGTAACTGTCGCTTTCACCGTTTGCCGGGGCCGTTTAATTCGGTGTATCGTCAGGTCGCTCGACTGTCGCGAGGCCGTCGAGAGCTTGATTGATGCACGGGCAGGAACGTTACCGTCAAGAAACGGTTACTGTTTTCAAGTTAGGGCCGAACTTGGAAGGGACCTTGGCCAACACGATCGACAAAAAGTGGTCGCACCTCAGCGCCACGCTGTTCAGCGACCTCTCCGAAGGCATTTTCGCCTTTGGCGAGGACCTGTCGATTATTGCCTGGAACCCGGCGCTGGTCGAACTTCTCCAGCTTCCCCCCGCCGTGATGACGGGCGCCACCGCCCATGACCTGATGTCGTACTGCGCCCTGCGCGGTGACTTCGGTCCGGGCGCTCCCGCGACGCTGGCCGACGCGGCCCTCGGACACTTGCGCGCGGCACACACCTCTTTCATGGCGTGGCCGGTGGCCGGCCGTACGGCGCTGCGAATTCGCGCCAAGCAGGTCGGCGAAGGCGTCACCATCGCTTTCGTGGCCGAAGAGGACGTGTCGGGTGCCCCGCGGCCCGTGCCGGCACGTGCCAGGGTCCATGCCGGCGACAGCCGACTGGAGACATTCATCCTTGGCCAGATCCGCGAAGGATTCGTGGTCACCGACGTCGACGGCATCATCGTCAACTGCAACCCGGCGGCCTGCGAAATCCTCGGCGTTCCGGAGACGGAGCTGCTGGGCCTGTCGACCTTCTCCTTCCTGCCCGCCGGTCCTGAAAAGGCAGTCGTCCAGGACACCATTCACAGCACCCTGAACGAAAACCGGACCTGGTCCGACGAGACCGAGATCGTTCGGCCGGACGGCAGCCGCCGGGTCATCGAATCCTCGGTGACGCCCATGCGCGGTCCGGATGGCGCCATTATCGGCCGGATCGGGGTGATGCGCGACGTCACCGCACGCTGGGAGGCGGAAAAGGGCGTGCGCGAGGCCGAGACCAAGTTCCGCAATTTGGTGGATGGCTCGCTGCAGGGCGTGATGATCCACCGGGACTCCCGGATCGTCTATGTGAATCAGTCCGCCGCCCAGATCTATGGCAGCACCACCGACCGCATGATCGGCCGCTCGGTGCTGGATTATTGTTCGGCCGAAGACCTGAAGCGCGGCCAGGACAGCATGCGCAAGACCATCTCTCCCGCCTGGAAGCTGCGCGGCCGCCGGGAAGACGGCAGCACCGTCTGGGTCGAGGTCAATGCCCGCGAAGTGGACTGGGAAGGCGAAGCCGCCCGCCAGGTCACCATTGTGGACATCACCGAGAAACAGCGCGCCGAAGAGGCGCTGCATCACGCGCAGAAGCTCGACTCCCTCGGCCAGTTGACCGGCGGCATCGCCCATGACTTCAACAATCTGCTGGGCGTCATCTCGGGCAATCTGGAGTTGCTGCGCGAGCAGATCGACAACCGCGGCGAACATGCCAGCTATATCGAGGCCAGTCTTCGATCCGTCCGGCGCGGCGCCGAGCTTTCCAAACGCCTGCTGGCATTCGCGCGCAAGCAGCCGCTGAAGCCTGAACTGACCGATCTGAACGAACTCGTCGGATCGATGACGACCATTCTGCAACGCACGCTCGGCGAGACCATCAACGTGGAACCTCGTCTGGTGAATGCTCCCTGGCCGGTGCTCATCGATCCCGGGCAGATGGAGAACGTGCTGCTCAACCTCGCGCTGAATGCGCGCGACGCCATGCCGCAGGGCGGCCGCCTGTTGCTGGAAACGGCCAATCTGTCGCTCGAGCACGACCTGGTCCGCGACCCGACGGTCATCCCCGCCGGCGACTATCTCAAGCTGACGGTGCGCGATACCGGCACCGGCATGGCGCCCGAGGTCCTGGAAAAGGCGTTCGAGCCGTTCTTCACCACCAAGGATGTGGGCGTCGGCAGCGGTCTGGGACTGAGCATGATCTACGGCTTCGTGCAGCAGTCGGCCGGCCACATCTATATCGACAGCGCGACTGGCGCGGGAACCACCGTGCACCTCTACCTGCCGAAGGCCGCCCAATCGGTTCCCTCACCCAGCCGTCAGAAAGTGAAATCATCCATGCCGGCGGGCAATAATGAGGTGGTGCTGGTCGTCGAGGATGACAGCGACCTGCGCGACCTGGCGGTTCTGCTGCTGAACCGGATGGGCTACAAGACCCACGAGGCGGCCGATGGACAGATGGCCATCGCCCTGCTCGATAAACTCCCTCACATCGATCTGCTGTTCACCGATCTCGTGCTGCCCGAGGGTATCGGCGGAGTCGAGATCGCCCAGGCGGCGCGCAAGCGGTTTCCGGGTCTGAAGGTCCTGTTCACCTCCGGCTATGGCGAGAGCGCGTCGTTCCAGAACGTGCTGCCGCCGGACACGACCGTGGAGATGATCAGCAAGCCCTATCGCCGCGAAGTGCTGGCCAAGCGCCTGCAGGAAGTCCTGTCGAGCTGAGCGACTAGATGCCGCAGATGGCCTTGCCGTGGCGGTATGCTGGCCGGTAGTTCAATGCCCGACGCAACCGTCGCTCGCGCAGAACCTCGCGAAGTTCACGAAATGTTCTCGCGCCGCCGACCAGCAAAAGCACGGTCATGGCAGCGAGCAACATCCAGCACATCAAGTGAATCAGTTCCGGGGACATATCGGCGACTCCAAATGTTCCTCATTTGTTCCAAAGTAGCGCGGAATACCGGGCCTGACAAGAAAATCCCGCATGCGCGCGGCAGACGGAACCTGAACCGTGCGGCGCCCGTTCCCCCGCCATGATCCGTCTCCCGCGATGGCTGATACTTGCCCTCGTCCTCGCGCCGTTTTCAGCCGGCGCGGACGATGCCGGGGCGATCCACGGCTTCTGGTCGTCGCCGGAAGGCGGCCGGATCGAAATCCGTCCCTGCGGCGAGGCACTCTGCGGTCATATCCGCGATGACGGCACGGCGCTCCCGGGCGAGCCCACCTATGACGGGCACCTGCTGTTGGAGAATTTCCGCTATATTGGTGGCCTGTCCTGGGAGGACGGCACGATCCACGATCCGCGCGCCGGCCGCAGCTATCGGTCCAAACTCAACCTTCTCGACGAAAAGCAGTTGAAAGTCAGAGGCTGCGTGTGGATTTTCTGCGGCTCACAAGTCTGGACACGGATAGAGTAGCGCCATGGTCGAAATTCCGTACGTACGCGACATCCAGTTCGAATATGGCGTGACCCAGCAGGTCGCGCCCGGCATCCGGCGCGTCATCGCCGCCAACAAGGGGCCGTTTACCTATACGGGCAGCGGCACCTACATCATCGGCGACGGCGAGGTCGCGGTGATCGACCCCGGCCCCAACCTGCCCGAGCATGTGGACGCGATCCTGGCGGGCCTGAAGCCGGGCGAGCGGATCACCCATATCCTGATTACCCACACCCACATGGATCACTCTCCCGCCGCCGCGCCGCTGAAGGCGCTGACCGGCGCGAAGACCTATGCCTACGGCCCGCATGGCGGCGCCCGCGGCCGGGGCGAGTCCGAGGAAGGCGGCGACTGGGACTTCATGCCGGATGTGCGCGTCGCCCATGGCGACGTTGTCGAGGGCAATGGCTGGTCCGCCGAGGCCGTGTTCACGCCGGGCCATACCTCGAACCACATGAGCTGGCAGTACCGCGAGCACAAGGCGCTGTTCACCGGCGATCATGTGATGGGTTGGTCCACCTCGGTCATCGCGCCGCCCGATGGCGACATGAAGTCCTACATGGACAGCCTGCGCCTGCTGCTGGACCGGGACGACGAAATCTACTGGCCGACCCACGGACCCGCGATCACCGATCCCAAACCGTTCGTGCAGGCCTTCATCACCCACCGCGAGGAACGCGAGGCGCAGATCATGGCCTGCCTGCGCTCGGACGCGCGCTATATCCCGGCCATGGTCAAGATCATGTACGCCAACGTGCCGGAGAACCTGCACCCGGCCGCGTCGCGATCGGTGCTGGCGCATCTGGAGCATATGATCGATACGGGCCGCGTCGTCTCCTCGACGGAAACGGCCACCATGAAATCCCTCTACACGGCGGTTGATAACTGATGTCGGCGATCCCCAATTCCCTCGAAGCGCGCGACATCGACAATCTGGTCCACCCCTACACCAATCTGGCGAAGCATGCCGAGAACGGCCCGCTGGTCATCGACCGCGGCGAAGGCATCCATGTGTGGGATACGGACGGGAAGCAATACATCGAAGGCGTGGCTGGCCTCTGGTGCACCTCGCTGGGCTATGGCGAGAAGGAGCTGATTCACGCCGCCACGGCGCAGATGGAAAAACTGGCCTTCAGCCATCTGTTCCAGAGCCGCAGCCACGGCCCCGCCATCGAACTGGCCGAGAAGCTGAAATCGGTGGCGCCCGTCGACACGGCCCGCGTGTTCTTCGTCGGCTCGGGCTCCAGCGCCAACGACACCGCGATCAAGCTGATCTGGTACTACAACAACGCCATCGGCCGGCCGGAGAAGAAGAAGATCATCGGCCGCATGAAGGCCTATCACGGCGTCACGGTCGCCTCGGCCAGCGTCACCGGCCTGACCCACAACCACCTGGACTGGGACCTGCCGCTGAAAGGCTTCCTGCACACGGATTGCCCGCACTACTACCGCGAGGGCAAGCCCGGCGAGAGCGAGGAACAGTTCGTCGACCGGATCATCGCCAACCTGGAGCGCCTGATCAACAAGGTCGGCCCCGAGACCGTCGCGGCCTTCTTCGCCGAACCGATCCAGGGCGCCGGCGGCCTGATCGTGCCGCCGCAGAGCTATTTCCCCAAGCTGCAGGCCGTGCTGAAGAAGTACGACATCCTGCTGGTCGCGGACGAGGTCATCACCGGCTTCCTGCGCACGGGCAATTACTGGGGCTGCCAGACGGTCGACATGCAGCCGGACATGGTGACTTGCGCCAAGGCGCTGTCCTCGGCCTATCTGCCCATCGGCGCCGTGACCATTCCGTCCTTCATGCACGAGGCCATGATCGAGCAGTCGAGGAAGATCGGCACCTTCGGCCACGGCAACACCTATTCCGGCCACCCGGTCTGCGCCGCCGTCGCGCTGCGCACCCTGCAGATCTACGAGGAGCGCAACATGCTCGAGCATGTGCGCGGCCTGATCCCGCGCTTCCAGCGGCGCCTGGCCGACCTGTCGGGTCATCCCCTCGTCGGCGAGGCGCGCCTGGGCGGCGGACTGATGGGCGGAGTCGAGTTGGTCGAGGACAAGGCGACGAAAAAGCCCTTCGATCCCAAGCTGACCGTGGGCATGAAGGCGCTGCTCGCCTGCCAGGAGGAAGGGCTGATGATCCGCGCCGTGGGCGACGTGGCCATCCTGTGCCCGCCGCTGATCATCACCGAGGACCAGGTCGACACCATGTTCGACCGCCTGAACGCGGCGCTGGACAAACTGCAGGTTTAGCGGCTCGCTCTTCCCCTTCCGCGCATCCCAGCCCTTCGCTGAATTTCCTTGTTATCCGGTCGCGCATGGCCAACATAACGCGCCACGCTAGACGTCATCCAGCCGGGAGCGGGCGCAAGCCCGGATGATGCCATGAACACAACGGTCCTCGACCGGCCCAAGGGCAACCTGAAGCCGCTGAACGTCACCGAGATCGATCCATTCATCGATCTGAAAGCCGAGATCGACAGGCTGCGCAAGGAGCGCAACGCCGTCATCCTGGCCCATTATTATCAAGAGGGTGAGATCCAGGACATCGCCGACTTCGTCGGGGATTCGCTGGACCTGTCACGCAAGGCGGCCGCCACGGACGCCGACGTCATCGTGTTCTGCGGCGTACGCTTCATGGCCGAGACGGCCAAGATCCTGAGCCCGCAGAAGACCGTGATCCTGCCCGACATGAAGGCCGGCTGCTCGCTGGAGGACAGCTGTCCGCCGGACCAGTTCCGCAAGTTCCGCGAGGAACACCCGGACCATGTATCGCTGACCTATATCAACTGCTCGGCCGAGGTGAAGGCGCTGTCCGACATCATCGTGACCTCGAGCAACGCCGAATACATCGTCAACCAGATCCCCGAGGACAAGCCGATCCTGTTCGCGCCGGACCGGTTTCTGGGCGGCTATCTGGCCAAGAAGACCGGCCGCGACATGCTGCTGTGGCAGGGCTCGTGCATCGTCCACGAACAGTTCTCGGAACGGGAGCTGATCAAGCTGATGGGCCAGCACCCGGGCGCGCCGGTCATCGCCCATCCGGAATGTCCGGGCCACATCCTGCAGCATGCCGACCATGTGGGCTCGACCTCGTCGATCCTGAACTACGCGCTGACCTCGGCCGCCGAGACCTTCATCGTGGTCACCGAGCCGCACATCATGCACCAGATGCAAAAGAGCGCGCCGCACAAGACCTTCATCGGCGCGCCGAATGATGACGGCAACTGCAACTGCAACAACTGCCCCTTCATGGCGCTGAACACCATGGAAAAGCTCTATTTGTGCCTCGCGAACATGACGCCGCAGATCGAGGTGCCCGAGGATATCCGCGTCCGGGCGCTGCGCTCGGTGCAGCGGATGCTCGACATGTCGCCGCCGCCCGCGACGCCCGCCAAACATGCCTGATCTGCCGCTGTCGCCCGAGGCGCTGGACGACTTCATCACCCGCACCCTCGCCGAGGATGTGGGCACTGGCGACGTCACGGCCGAGGCGACCATTCCGGCCGATGCCCGCTTCCGGGCGCGCATCGCCGCGCGCGAGATTCTGGTGGTCGCGGGACTGCCCGTCGCCATCGCCATCGTCCGGCGGCTGGCGCCCGGCGCCGAGATCGAGGTGCTGGTCGGCGACGGCGAGACCGCCCGTCCCGGCGACACCGTGCTGCGCATGGACGGACCGGCCCGCGCCCTGCTGACCGCCGAGCGCTCGGCCCTCAACATCCTGCAACATCTGTCGGGCGTCGCCACCCTGACGCGCACCTATGTGGATGCCATCGCCGGTACCGGGGCGCGGCTGCTCGATACCCGAAAGACCATTCCCGGCCTGCGCCTGCTGGAGAAATACGCGGTGAAGATGGGCGGCGGCACCAATCACCGCATGGGCCTCTATGACGCCGTGCTGATCAAGGACAACCACATCGCCGTCGCCGGCGGCGTCACCGCCGCCATCAGCGCCTGCCGCGCCCACACCGCGCTGAAGGTACAGGTGGAGTGCGACACGCTGGAACAGGCCCGCGAGGCCATCGCGGCGGGCGCCGACAGCCTGCTGCTGGACAACATGACCCTCGATCAGCTGCGCGAGGCCGTGGCATTCGCCACCGTGCCGCTGGAAGCGTCGGGCGGCGTGAACCTGCGGACCATCCGCGGTATCGCCGAAACCGGCGTCGATTACATTTCGGTCGGCCGCCTCACCCAGTCCGCGCCGGCCATCGATCTGGGCATGGATTTCGAGTCGCTGGGCTGAATTTGGCGGGCATGCCGATGACGGATCTGGAGCGCAACAAGGCCACCGTCATCGCGTTCTATGAACTGATGTTCAACGAGTGCCGTCCACGCGACGCGATCGAGCGCTATGCGGGCGACGACTACATCCAGCACAACCCGCACGTGGCCACCGGCAAGCAGGGCTTCATCGACTATTTCGAGCGCATGGCGCGCGAGTGGCCAGGCAAGCGGGTCGAGATCAAACGGGCGCTCGCCGAAGGCGACTGCGTCGTGCTGCACTGCCTTCAACACTGGCCCGGCGATCATGACTACGCGGCCATCGACATCTTCCGCCTGGATGACCGGGGCAGGATCGTGGAGCACTGGGACGTGCTCCAGATCATTCCGGACCGGTCGGCCAACCCGAACGGCATGTTCTGACGGCGATGAGACTTATTCCTCGTCGAAGCCGATGAAGGTCGCGGCCTCGTCCACGGGCTTGCGGAGCGAGACCACCGCGTTGGCCGGGAAAGAGTCGTCCGGATAGCCCATGGCGATACAGGTCATGATCACCTGGTCTTCGGGAATGTTCGCATGCTCGCGCACCACCGGCGACTGCATGATGCCTTGGCTGTTGATCACGCAGCCCAGGCCGCGCGACCAGGCGGCGTTGACGATGGCGTTGGCGACACCGCCGCAGTCGAAGGGGCCGTAGTCGCCGCCGAAGATGGAGCGGTCATAGGTGACGACGATGGACACGGGCGCGTCGAACTGGCGAAACCCGCGCAGCACCCAGTCCTGGCGCCCGTCCTTGTCGTCCCGCGCGATGCCCATGGCGCCGAACAGCTGCTTGGCGACTTCGATCTGCCTGTCGCGATGAATGCCCGCATAGGCGCCGTGCGACCGGAACTCGCGCGATTCGGGTACGCCCGCCAGAATCCGCTCGGTGTTCCCGGCCCGGATGCGGTTCAGCGGCTCGCCCGACACCACGTAGAAATTCCACGGCTGGGTATTGAACGAGGACGGCGCCCGCATGGCCATTTCGATCACCTCGCGGACCAGCGCCTTGGGCACCGGCTTCGCCTGGTAGCCGCGAATGCTCCGGCGTCCCCGCACGACATCATCGTATTCCATGACTGACACTCCCCGTTGTCCTGCGGCGCACCCGTGACAGGGCCGCCTCCGGGATCAGCATTTACGGGTGCTGGTAAACCGAGTCAACGCCTCGAACGCCTTACGTCCGTTACATATACGGGCTGGCCCACGGCGGCCCGCCGCATTACTCTGATTTCCGTCAGGCGTGAATGTGGCCTGGAAATGGGGAAGCCCGGAAACGGGCGGGTACGCTCTCACGAGCGCGAACGGTTGGGGAAGACAAGATATGGCAAGAGATTATGACGTCATCGTCGTCGGCTCGGGCGCTGCTGGTTTGGCCGCGGCCGTCGCGGCGTCGGATGCGGGCGCGTCCGTTCTGGTGGTGGAAAGCGAAAAGAAGGTCGGCGGCTCGTCGCGCCTGTCGGGCGGGCATTTCTATGCCGCCGGCACCTCGGTGCAAAGGGCGGCGGGCGTCAATGGCGATACCGCCGACGCCATGTTCGAGCATTACATGACCTTGGCCCAGTGGCTGGTGGATCCGGCGGTGGTGCGGCGCTACTGCGACCTGTCCGCCCCGACCCTGGAATGGATGCTCGGCTTGGGCGTGAAATATCCCAAGGAAGGGCTGTATGCCTCCGGCGTCGGCTCGGTGCCGCGCGGCCATCCGCCGGAAGGCGACGGCGAGGAGGTGATCAACGTGCTGGATGGCCATCGCAGCAACAAGGGCATCGACGTGGTGCTGAACTCGCGCGTCACCGCGCTGGTGACCAATGACGAGGGCCGGGTCACGGGCGTGCGCATCGGCGACGACGAGGCGACCTGCGGCGCGGTCATCATGGCGACAGGCGGCTTCGGCAACAATCCGGAGATGATCCAGAAGTACCTGCCCCAGGCGGCGGCCGGCGGCGACTGGAACTGGTACATCGGGGCTGATGGCGCACGCGGCGACGGCCTCACCCTCGGCCAGGCCGTCGGCGGCGTGATCGATGGCCATGACCGCGCCCTGATCCTCGCCACGCCGGGCTTCAGCCGCGACCTGGAAGTGGCGCTGCCGGGCTGGCTGGTGATGGTGAACAAGGACGGACGCCGCTTCTGCGACGAGACCGTCAACTACACCGTGATGGCCGGGCTGCTGAACAAGCAGGGCGGCAGCGCCTATGCCATCTTCGACGAGGACTCGCGCGCCGCCGCCAAGCGCAGCCCGCAGTTCCAGGCCTACTGGGTCAACGACGTGCTGCAGCAGAAGGCCGAGGACGGCCGGATCTTCCGCGCCGACACGCTGGCCAAGCTGGCCGCCAAGGCCGGCATCGATCCGGAAGGGCTGGAAGGCATGGCCGAGCGCTACAACGCCGATGTGGACGCCGGCCAGGACACCGCTTTCTTCAAGAAGGCGAAAATGGCGCCGATCCGGAAAGGCCCGTTCTATGCCGTGGAAATCCGCCCCGCCATCCTGTGCTGGACCGGCACGGGCCTGCGCATCAACGCGGACACCTGCGTGATGAACAAGGCCGACAAACCCATTCGCGGCCTCTATGCCGCCGGCGAGACGGTCGGCAACCTGCACGGCGACCGCTACATCGGCGGCGGCGGCTCCTACGGCCCATGCCTGGTGTTCGGCAAGCTGGCCGGCGAGAACGCGGCGAAATATGCCAAGGAACTGAACGAGTAGGGAATACCTCTGATCGCGTGAGCGTCCCGCTCTTATGTGCGGGACGGAGCGCGGTCGAGCGGGTCCATGCCGGCCATGCCTTCGGGGCGGCCGGTGGTGCCGGCGGTCTTCAGGCGGCGTTCCTTGATCCGCCAGCCGTCCGCCGTCCTGACCCAGCGGTCGTGATACTGCGCATAGAGCACGAAGTCGTCGCCGCCGTCGACCGGGCGGTGCCAGGCATGGAGGTAGCACTGGGAGCGCGCCGCGTCGGCGCCGTCGAACTCGATCTCGATATTGGTGATGTAGTGGTGGGTCGCGGCGTAGACCTGCACCAGCGGCGTGATCAAGGCCTCGATATTATCGCGCCCCTCGATCCAGTGGCCGCCGCCAAACGAGAGGCGCCCGTCCTCGGTGAGGATCTGCACCTGCTTGTCGACCCGGTTGAGGTCGACCCATTTGGTGTACCAGTGGAGGCCGTCGGTGATCTCCTGGCGGTCCACGATCTGTCTGAGAATTTCATCATTCATGCTGAAATGCTCCCACGCGCGCCCGGCGAAGTCGAGCATATTCGCGGGCGCCGGCCCTCCCGGATGACGGAACCTTGTTCGCTCTGGACAAGTTGGCCGGCGAGACGCGGCGAAGTATGCAAAGGAGCTGAACAAATAGAAAGAAGTGAGAGCCTTAGCCCACCGGTCGGCTCGCGGTGAACACCGCCAGCTGGTCAGCAAAGGCACGCCGGTAGGCGGGACGCGCTTCGCCCCGGGCGATATAGGCGCGCAGGGTCGGATAATCCTCAAGGATGTCCGATCCTTCCAGCCGGCGCAGCACGGTCACCATCAGCAGATCGGCGGCGCTGAACGCCCCGTCGAGCCACTCGGCATCGGCCAGGCGCGCGGACAGCGGGTCCAGCCGTGCGCGCACCCGCGCATTGAGGCCAGGCAGGCGCTCGGCATACCAGGGCTTGTCGCCCTCCAAATACCAGGACTGTTCGCGCTCGACGATGGGCGGCTCCACCGTGTTGAGCGCCGCGAACATCCACGCGGTAGCGCGTGCCCGCGCATCGGCATCCTCGGGCAGCAGGCCCGGATGCCGCTGGGCGACATGGAGCACGATCGCGCCGGTTTCGAAAAGCACCAGATCGCCGTCCTCATAGGTCGGGATCTGTCCGAAAGGGTGCAGCGCCAGATGCGCCGCCTCCTTCATCGCCGCGAACGACACCAGGCGGACATGATAGGCCTGCCCCACCTCCTCCAGCGCCCAGCGAACCCGCATGTCGCGCGCGAGCCCCCGTCCCTCGTCGGGTGAACTTTCGAAGGCGGTGAGGATGATGCTCATGCGACGTCTCCGTTGGGTGCTCGATGCGCTGCGAAATCAGGCTTGAGAGTAAATCGAACGAAGGCCGTTGCCATCATCTCCCAAGCGCCCCTCACGGCACCGATCCGCCGCTGGAGCGTTGTTTTTCAGAACCCAATCATCGCAGGAGCCAGTCATGTCCGATCTCAGCCGCGTCACGGCCCATATGGAAATCATCGGCGCCGATGGCGTCCACATCGGCACGGTGGACAAGGTAGAAGGCAATCGCATCAGGATGACGAAGGCCGACAGTGGCTCGCACAGCGACCATCATCACTACATCTCCGGCGCGCTCGTGGCCGAGGTTGAGGGCAATCAGGTCAGGCTGTCCGCCTCAGGCGACGCAGCGGCCCTGCTGGAAGAGGAAGAAGGCGGCGAGGCGTTGGCGGACAAGCGTCCCTGACAAAAAAGGGCTCCGAAGGCCCCTTCGCAACCGGTGAGTAGACCACTTGGAAGTCGTCCAATATCATGGGGATATGGCGACACCCAATCTCATTTATCGAAGACTCTACATAGGCTGGTTGATAATTATCGCCGCAATGTTTTTAGCCATCGGATGGTCTGCAGCGACCGGTTCGCATTCCTTCATGAAGGTCACTTTTGCAGTGGCCGTCCTATACTCAGGCGCTTTTGCTTTCTACGAGCTGGCTTCCGGAGCTGCACGCTGTGCTTCGTGCGACAGCAAACTGCTTAACAGCTATGGTTTCGGCCACAGCTTCCTTCGACCTTAGGAATTCTGGATTCCTAAAACTTGCCGACATTGTGGCCATCCGCTGAAGTCGCAACCACGACAAGATGACGGCGACGCTGAGCCGCCTTCAACGCAATAGAGCCAGGAGGAGCACTAGACATCGCACGCCTTGCGCGGACGTGCCGGCCCCATCAGGTAGGCAATCCCCGCCAGTATCACCAGCGCAACCGAAGCGGCCCATAGCCCTTGCAGACCGAGATGAGGGTAGGTCGCCGCCCCCACGACCGCGCCCATGACAAGCCCGAACCAGAGCAGCAGGTGGGAGAGCCATGCCCACCGCGCCTCGCCAAAGAAGCTCGCCAGGAGGCGCTGGGCGAATTTCACCAGCGCGCCGGTCATGTAGGTGAGGCCGATGCGCACGTCGCCCTCGTCCTCGAACACCGCGTTCTCCGCGCCCATCGACCCGGCCGCCAGAACCACGGCGACCCAGTCATGGCCCATCGCGGCCAGGCCGCCGGCTGCCGCGAGCAGGGCCGCGACGAACAGCAACACCGCGCCGCGACGGCGCTGCTGCGCCAACCTGCCGACCAGCGACCCGCCCATGGCGCCCAGCACGAAGGCGGCGATCAGGCTCGCCACAAGCGCGATGAACGGCGCGGCCTCGGCAAAGCCCACGGCCAGACGCGTCGTGTTGCCGCTCATGAAGGAAAGAAAGAACCCGCCCGTCGCCATGAATCCGGTCGCGTCGACATAACCGGCGACGCCGGACAGCAGGATCGCGAGGGCCTGGGTGCGCTTGTCGTATCGGGTCGCGTCAAAAAGGATAGCCGAAGGCCCGGGCGGTAGCGACAGCGATATTACTGCGTCGAAAGGACGAAAACCGTTGCCTCAACCGGACATGAAACGCGCGGTCAGTTGCATCGATTGTTCACCGGCATTCGCACAGGTCCGCAAAAAAGGGGCCCGAAGGCCCCTTTCGCAACGGCTCTCAGCCGAAGCGGGGTTCGTCCCACCAGGGGAACCAGCCGGGCATGTCTTCGGACACTTTCAGCTTGTAGTCCGCCGGGCGCTTTTCCAGGAACGAGGTGACGCCTTCGGCGGCGTCGGCCATCTTGCCCAGGGTGGCGATGCCGCGGCTGTCGATGTTGTGGGCTTCCATGGGGTGCGACGCGCCCAGCATGCGCCACATCATCTGGCGCATCAGCGCCACGGAGACGGCGGAAGTGTTCTCGGCGATCTCACGGCCGATCTCGCGGGCGCGCGGGATCAGGTCCTCGGGCGCCAGGATTTCCGACACCAGGCCGCCATCGAGCGCTTCCTGCGCCGGGAAGACGCGGCCCGAATAGCACCATTTGGTCGCCTGCTGGATGCCGACGAGGCGCGGCAGGAACCAGCTGGAGCACGCTTCCATCACCAGGCCGCGGCGGCCGAACACGAAACCATAGCGCGCCTCGGTCGAGGCGAGGCGGATGTCCATGGGCAGCTGCATGGTGACACCGACGCCCACCGCCGGGCCGTTGCAGGCGGCGATGACCGGCTTCAGGCACTCGAAGATCTGCAGGGTCACGCGGCCACCGCCGTCGCGCCACAGGCCGCCGGGGCCGACCTTGTCGATGCTGGGGCGCTTGTCGGTGTCGAAGGTGGAGCCGCCCGCGCCCAGGTCGGCGCCGGCGCAGAAGCCGCGGCCTTCGCCGGTGACGATGACCGCGCGGACCTCGTCCTCGTCATTCACCTTCTTGAACACCTCGACCATTTCCGACTGCATGTCGAAGTTGAAGGCGTTCAGCCGTTCCGGGCGGTTCAGCGTGATGGTGAGGATGCGATCCTTCACCTCGGTCTTGAGCGACTTGTAGGTGGTCATGCCATCTGTCCCCTGATTCGTTTACGCGTGAATTTTCAGTGTTTCGCTATGTATTGGGCCACGGCGAGAATGTCACCCGTTTTGGCCGCGATGTCGGGGTTTTCGCGCTCGGCAAGAGTGACGGCATCCTTGAACCGCTTTGCCTCAAGCAACGCGCGGCGGGCCGCCAGCGCGCGCCACGACGGGTCGACCGCCGCCGTGACAGCGGCCGCGTCACCGCGGCTGATGCGGTCGGCCAGCAGCACCTGATTGGTCATGGCCAGCGTCTCGGTCGCGCGCGAACGCCGCAGGCCGTAGCGATCGGCGGCGAAACGCTGCTCCAGCAGGGCGACCAGCGCGGCGGCTTCGGCCCGCTGACCGAGGGCGATGTGGGCCTCGGTCAGGGTGCGCAGCGCCGGACCGAAATCCATCAGGCGCTGGGGCGCGCCGTGCTGGTCGGCCAGGATCGGATCGATCACGGCGCGGGCATCGGCGACGAAACGGGCGGCGCCGGCCGGATCATCCTTGGCGAGCAGCAGCGCCATGCGGGCGGAGGCCGCGATCCTGTCCTTGCCATTGTTCATGGTGGCGATCAGGGCGCGCGCCTCGTCGCTCTGGCCCGCCTCGGCGAGCAGCGCCCAGAGATCGTCGAGCAGCGCCTGATCATAGCTCAGCGCCGTGGGAAAGCGGGCCCGCATGGCCGCGAAATCGCCGGTGCGCGCGGCCATCAGGCTGGCGGCGAGGCGCGCGTCGGTGGATCGCGGCGCCGCCGCCAGCAGGGCGGTCATCGCCTTGACAGCTTCGTCCCGCTTGCCCTGGTCGAACAGCTTCAGGGCGAGCCGCGCCTCCATGCGCAGCCGGTCCGAATCCGGCAGCAGACGCCCCGTCTGGCGCGCCGCCTCGAGCCGGCCGGCCTTGACGAAGTCCAGCGCGGTCCGCGAATGCAGGATGATCGGCACGCCCGCGTTGGAGTCGGCCGCGCCGAACTCCTTGATGAGCGCGGCAGCCCGGTCCATCCGCTTGGACTCCTGATAGACCCGAACCAGTCCCAGGAGAGCGTTCACCCGCCGTTCGGCGGGCCAGCTCTCGAGATAGGCCTTGATACGCGCCGGGTTGTCCAGCGCCGCGAGAATGGACACCGCGCCCCAGTCCACCTGCCGCGCATTGGGCGGCAAGGGCTCGGCCAGCATGGCATCCAGCACTGCCACCGCGCCCCGCGTGTCGCCGGTCCCGGCCAGGTGCGTGCCCAAGCGACCAAGGGCCACGCGCCGCTGGTTGGGATCAGTGATCCGGTCCGCGCTTGCCCGCAACTTTTCCGTATTGCCGGTCGCCCCGGCGGTCTGGCTGACCCAGTCCCACAGCACGTCGCGTGTAGACGCCTCCTTTGACGCCATGGCCGGATCGCCCAGCAGGGCGACCGCCCGGCCGAGCAGGCAGTCCGCCATGGCCTTGTCCGGCCTGGTCTGCGCGCAGGATGTCCCGGCCTCCTGCGCCTGCGCCGCACCGGGCACGGCCAGAACCAACAGGGCCGACAGGGCAAGCCAGCGGGTCATCGTGTCTCCTTCCCCGAGGCCGGCAACGTACCGGCGATATCCAGAAGATAGGTCGCGAGGGCCAGACGGTCCGGCGCATTCCGTACCGCCAGCTCGATCGCATCCCCCGTCAGCCCCTGCCGCGCCAGCGCCCGGCGCGCGGCCTCGGCCCGCAGCGGCGCATCCGAGGCGAGCGCCAGGACCTCATCCCTCTCGCCGTTCTCGATCATAGCCTCCATGACGGGCTGCCAGACCCGCGGCACAATCTCGGCGGACACGATGCGCGGCATGTGCCCGGCGCCATCCTTCAGCGCGTCCTCGACCCTGCGGGCGATATCCCGGGCCTTGTCCAGGTCGCCGGCCTCCATATGGGCCCGTTCCAGATCCTCGATGGCGGCCGGCTGATGACGAAGGATGCCGGCCTGCATGGCGCCCCGCTTGATCCGCTCGTCCATGGCCTGATCGGCGGCGTCGAACAGACGGGCGCGCAGGCGGTGGTCGGGATGCGAGACGATCAGGCGGGCAAGACGCGCCAGCGCCGCCGGACGGTCCTCGATGCGGAGCACTCCGGTCGCAAGATCGAGCGCCAGATCCGGGCGGCCCCGGTCCACCAGTTCCATCCAGAACAACTCGCCCAGCGCTTCGTCGCCTATGGTTGCCGGGAAACGGTCGCGGACGTTGTTCCAGTCGCCCCGGCGCACGGCGAAGATGGCGCCCGCCAGACGGACATGATCGTCCGGCCGCGGCACGGCCAGCAAGCGGCCGAGAATGCGGCGCGCCTCGTCGGTTCGGCCGTCCATGTCGATCCGCAGCGCGATGTGCGCCTCCAGCCGGTCGCGGTCCGCCTGGGGCAGCAACCCGGCAAGGCGCCGCGCGGTGTCGTGACGGCCGGCATCGATCAGCATCGCAACGAGCGGCCATGCGCCCTGAACCCGCCGTGCCGGCGCGGCGTCGCCCTGATCCGCGACAAGGCGTTCCGCCTCATCGAGGGCACCGCCACGCACCAGCGCCTCCGTCAGCGCCACCAGCGCCTCGGGCCGCGCCGCGACCGGCAGGATCTGGAAATAGCGGCGGGTCTGGGACGGGTCGCGCAGCGCCACCAGTACGGTAATGATGTCCCCGTCGGGCATGGCCGGCAGCCGGGCATGGGCATCCGAATCGCCCAGCAGCCGGTTGAGGATCGAGACCGCCGCGTGGGCATCCCCCGCCCTCGCCTGAGTGGCCGCCAGCACCGCGAGCCCACTGCGCCGTTTCCTGGGGTCGCCGATTCGCGGGACGATGCGGCTCACCCGCGCGACATCGCCCGCCTCGCTCGCGAGCACGGCGAGCCGGTACCAGGCCGCGCTGGCATCCGCCGGATCTCGCACACGAATCTCGGGATGGCCAAGCAGGCCTTCGATGCGGTCGAGCAGACAGGGCCGCAGCGCCGCTTCGGCCGCATCCGCGCACGCGTTATCCGCCGCCAGGGTCTGCGAATCACGCGGCCCGAGCATGACCGCGATGGCGACGAGCGCGATCGCGGCCAGCGGGCGCACGCGCCTTAGTGGTCGGACTTGGCGGCGTTGAGCAGGCCCGTATCGTAGTTCAGGCCGTCCTTGGTCAGGGTGATGGCGACGGGGAAGTGGGACTTGGCGAGCCCCTTACGCTCCAGGGCGATCCAGACGGCCTCGTTGCTGAAGCCGGTGATGTCCTTGGTGGATACCACGTACTCGCCCACATGCACGTGGTCGCCGTGGGCATGCGGCATGTGGGTGACGACGACATCGCCGGATTCCTCGTCGATGATCGAGGTTTCCCGGTGACGGGCCAACTCCTGCATCAGCGCAAGCGTCTTGTTCTGCAGGGCGTTGAGTTTGATCTTGTCCTTGGGCATCGGTCGTTCCCCGAGTGTTTTTGCCAGATGACCCTTGGTGGGCCGTTACGAGAATGAGGCGCGGCTAGACGTGCTGCCCGCCATTGACGTGCAGTTCCGCGCCGGTGACGTAGCTGGACTGCTCGGAGCACAGGAAATAGATCGCCTTGGCGACCTCCTCCGGCGTGCCAAGACGGCGCATGGGAATCTGCTCAACGATCTTGTCGGTGCCAGGCGACAGGATCGACGTGTCGATCTCGCCCGGCGCGATGGCGTTGACCCGGATGCCATGCGGCCCGAAATCCGACGCCATCTCGCGGGTCAGCGCGGCCAGCGCCGCCTTCGACGTGGCATAGGCGGTGCCGGCGAACGGATGCACCCGGCTGTCGGCGATGGACGTGACGTTGACCACGGCGCCGCGCGCCGCCTTGAGCTCGTCCATCAGCCCCCGCGCCAGCAGCAGCGGCGCCACCAGATTCACCTCGTAGACCCGGTGCCAGACGTCGACCGGCGTGTCGATGGAACTGAGACGCACGCCGCCCGGTCCCTTGGGCGAGATGCCCGCATTGTTGACCAGCGCGTTGAGCGGGCTGCCGTTCAGCCGCTGGCGCATCAGCTCGATTCCCTTGGAGCGGCTGTCGGGATCGGCCAGATCGATCTGGATGTGGTTGTCTTCGCCGCCGTCCCATGGACAGTCTTCGGAGAACGCCATGCGCGAACAGGTGATCACGCGCCACCCGGCGCTGGAGAAGCGCTTCACGGTGGCGTGCCCGATGCCCCGGCTGGCGCCGGTCAGGATCAGGGTCTTGCGGTCTTCGTTCAGGGGCAACTGGGTTCCGTTCAATAGTGCAAACGATTCTTGCCGATGCGGATATCATAATACGCGGGTTCCACCAATTCGATATCCCCCGCGAGGAACGCATTCCAGAGGGTGTCCGACGCCGGGATGTAGCTGCTGTCGGCCGTGGCCCATCCGTCACTCGATCGATAGATCATCATTCCCGATATCCGTGGGCCTTCGGGCGCGCTCTCGGAGGCATCCTGGGTGCTGCCTATGACAGTCGCCGTCATCATCGAGAGGAACACGAATTCCGGTGTGCCGTCGCGGTTCAGGTCGGTGACCAGTATGCCGCAGCGCTGACTATCCTGAAGGCATTCCCGCAAGGCCCAGTCGCGGGAATCGTTCATGGCGGCGATAACCTCGTCGGGCACCTCCGTTCCCGCCGGACGCACCACCAGCTTTGCTCGGAGACCGATAAGATCGTTCGCCGGGATCATGGACGGGTCCAGCCGGACTTCCCAGTAATGCTTCGCCTCGTCCACGGCGGCGATCCTGGCGGCGATCACGTCGCCCTGCGGATGCCCGCCCTGCATGAGCCGGACATTGTCGAGGGCATAACGGCCCGGCCTGCCGGTCTTGAACTTCAGCAAACCGTAATCGAACGCCTCCACCGTCACCTCGCCCGCGGCCAGACGCTCGACCTGGGCATAGGCGCTGCGCCCGTAGGGATCGGCCAGCGGGGTGAACAGCAGCGCCGCCATCACGGCGACCAGCGGCGCGATCCACGGATTGACCCGCGTGATGCAGCCCGTCCAGTCGCGCCAGCGCAGCAGGACCGAGGCCGCGTAGGCCAGTGACAGAACAGACGCGGCGATGACGATGAACTGGCCGATGAACCGCTCCGGCGTCAGGCCGTACTGGTCGATCCGCAGCCGCACGGCATAGAAGGCGATGCCAGCGAAGACCGGCATGGCGACCAGGCTGGCCCCCATCAGCCAGTTCATCCAGCGCCCGAACGGCAGCAGCCGGTCGCCATCCTGGATCACCGCGTTGGCGAACAGCGCCAGCGCGAACAGCAGGCTCACCAGCACCAGCGTCGCGGACCGGGTCGCCCACAGTGGCTCCAGCCCGGTCACGGGCAGCACGGCGAGGAACAGCAGGGCGGCGGCGGCGAGCACCGGCGCCAGAATCTGGAACAGCATCAGCGCCACCCGCCGCAGCACCGGCACCAGCTTGCCGTTCTCGCGCGCCACGGCGATGCCGAGGCCGAACACCGCGCCGGAGAAAAGCCAGGCGAAGATGCTCTCCTGGAAGAGATCCTTGAAGAAATCGATGCCGACCAGATGGAACAGCGCGCCCCAGAGCAGCAACACCAGCCAGAATGCGCCGAGGAAGGCGGCGGCGATGGCCGCGATCAGGATGTTGCTCCAGGCGAAGCGGAACAGGCTGGCATAGGCAAACCGCAGGCGCCCGCCCTCGACCCAGGTCTGGAGATAGGCCCAGACGATATAGGCGATGACCGGCAGCGCCGTGAAGAAGACGGCGCGATGGTCGGTGAACCGGGTCTCTCCGCCCCAATCGATGCGCCAGTCATACCAGCACGCCAGCAGCGCCATGGGAAGCGCGAGAACGGCGCTGGCCGTGACCGCGCGGCGCAAGGGGCCGAGGCCGTAGGTGAGCTGAAAGGTGGATGGCCCGAGCAGACACAGGGTCGTGAGCCCCATCAACAGGGCCGTGCGGGCTGCCCAGACATCCTCGAAGAGCAGGAACAGCCCCAATCCCTGGACGAGGCCGACGGCCGTCAGGACGATGCGCAGTACCGGGCCGGAGTGCCTGTCGTCCTCGACATCGTTCATCTACCTACCCACCTGGATCGTCACAGCCGGGAAACGGTAACATCAAGTCTTGGCGAGAGCCTGCTTTTGTTCATCCCCGAAGCCGACGAACAGGGCGCCGCCGGTATCGAACACCGGCCGCTTCACCAGCGACGGCTGCGCGGAGACGAGCGCCGCCGCCGCGGCGTCATCGGCCAGGTCCTGCTGTTCAGGCGACAGCTTGCGCCAGGTCGTGCCACGTTTGTTGATGACCACGTCGCGGCCCAGCGCGCCGATCCAGCGTGCCGCCGTCTGGGCATCAAGGCCTTCCTGCTTGAAGTCGTGGAACCGGTAGGCGATGCCGCTGGCGTCCAGCCAGTCGCGGGCCTTCTTCACCGTGTCGCAATTCTTGATGCCATAGACGTCGATCATGAACCTACCTCTCGAAATGATCGCGGCGTTCGATGACGCCCTGCGGATCCACATGCACGATGAGCTCGGCGCCGGGATAGCGCTCGAGCAGCACCTTTTCCACCGAATCGGCAATCTCGTGCGCCGCGATCAGGCTCAGTGTTCGATCGACCTCGATGTGGAACTGGATGAAGACGTTGGCGCCGGATGAGCGTGTGCGCAGATCGTGGATGGCGAGGACGCCGGGATGCGCGCGCACGAGGGTCTTCACCGCCGCCCTGTCGTCATCCGTCAACTCCTTGTCCATCAGCACGTTGAACGACCCCCGCACAATGGCGAAAGCACTCCACGCCAGATAGCCGGCGATACCAAGGGCGAAGATGGGGTCGGCGTAGGCAAAGCCAGTGTAACCCGCGATCACGAGCGCGACGATCACGCTGAGATTGATAAGAATGTCGCTCGTGTAATGCAGTGAATCGGCGGAAATGGCGGTCGAGCCCGTCTTGCGCACGATATGCCTCTGGTACAGCACCAGGCCCACGGTGGCGGCGATGGAGAACCCCATCACGCCAATACCAGCCTCGGCGTTCCGGACCTGCGGCGGCGCGACGAGACGGGTCGCCGCCTCGAACAGCACGAACGCCGACGAGCCCATCATCACCGCGGCCTGTACCAGACTGCCGATAGCCTCGGCCTTGCCGTGGCCGAAACGGTGGAGACGATCCGCGGGCGTTACCGCCTGGAAGATCGCGAACAGGCTGACGGCCGAGGCCATCAGATCCAGCATCGAATCGACGAGCGACGAGAGAATGGCGACCGAACCGGTGTAAAGACCAGCCGCGAACTTGACCGCGATGAGCACGATGGCGACGGAAATGGACGCATAGGCCGCGCGCTTCATCAGCGGCGCCGCTTCCCTGATGTCGATTGTCGCGCGTTCCAGTTCGCTCATGAGGCGTTCACGGGTACAGCCATTGCACGGTCCAGCCCTCGCCATCCCTGTTGAACAGCTGCCGCTCGTGCAGCCGGTGGTCCCTATGCTGCCAGAACTCGATGGCCTGCGGGACGATCCGGAACCCTGTCCAGTACTCGGGGCGCGGCACCTTGCCGACCGCATAGCGCGCCGCATAAGCGGCCACCGCCTTCTCCAGCGCGAAGCGGCCCTCCAGCGGGCGAGATTGTTTCGACGCCCAGGCACCGATGCGGCTGCCCCGGTCGCGGCTGTCGTAATAGGCGTCGGCCTGCGCGTCGGACACCCGCTCGACCGCGCCGCGCACGCGGACTTGGCGGCCCAGGCTTTTCCAGTGGAAACACAGCGCGGCGCGCGGATTGGCCAGCAACTCGCCGCCCTTGGCGCTTTCCGTATTGGTATAGAACACGAAGCCTTCCTGCGGCCCGCGCGCCTTCAGCAGGACCATGCGGACATTGGGGCTACCATCAGCGTCGGCGGTGGCCAGCGCCATCGCCTCCGGCACGTCGGGCTCGGACTGCCGCGCCTCGGCGAACCACTGCTCGAAGCGGGCGAAGGGATCGGTATCGGCGTTCATGGTGACCCGCATTCAGGGAGGACTGCATGAGTTGTAGAGCGCGCGAGCCACGCCGCCAAGAGCCGCCACATGCATTCGTGCTCATACAGGGTGGCCGCGCGTCCGCCGATCCTTATACTGCCTGCCATCACGGCGTTTCTGGCAACAAAGAGGGTTTTCCCATGCGGCTTCACCGGCTTTTGTGTCTCACGGCCCTGTCGGCCACCATGGCCGCCTGCGCGAGCGACTACGAGCCGCCCATGACGGAAGCGCCGCCGCCCCCACCGCCCGTGATGGCCGAACCAGAGCCGGCGCCGCCGCCTCCTCCGCCACCGCCGCCGACCATCGTCCCGCGTGAAAGCGGTCTGGTGGCCGGGCGCGATGTAGGCGGCGCGGCCGCCAAATTCCTGAAACCCGAGGACCGGGCCATCCTGGAGCGCACGACCCAGCAGGCGCTGGCCACGGGCGCGGCCGGCAAATCAATCGCCTGGTCGAACGCCGCCACCGGCGCGCGCGGCACCATCACGCCGCAACCCGCCTTCCCGATGAATGGCAAGAGCTGCCGCGAATTCCAGCAGACCCTGTTCGCGGGCGGCAGCAAGTCCACCGGCTACGGGACCGCGTGCCGCGGCCCGGATGGCGTCTGGCTGCTCGATCAGAACGGCTGATCCGGCCGCCGGGCATGAAAAAGGGGGCCGAGGCCCCCTTTTCCTATCAGGCTGAGCCTGAATTACTTGGCCAGTTCCAGCAGTTCCGACAGCACCCAGCCGCGGTCGCCATTCGGCTCCTCGACTTCCCAGTACAGGCCGGACTTGTTGCCGGTCGGATGCAGCAGGATGCCTTCGCGCAGGCCGCGCACCGGCGCCGCGTCGTCGCGCGGCTCGGACAGCAGCGCCGTCCGCTCCAGCAGACGCTGCGCGGGCAGCGGCGCGGTCATCCTGGCATCGCCCGACAGGCCACCCATCTGAACGACCATGTTGCGATAGGCCTTGATGTAGGCCAGCGTGATCACCTTACCGATATCCGTGTCGGCGTAACCGCCGCCCGCCGCCGCGAGCGCGAGGCCCATGCCGGCGAAGCCGCCGCCGCCCAGGCCGAACGACACGTCGGTCTTCTTGTAGGTGCCTTCGGCGATGAGCTCCTGCACGCCGGTACGGGCATTGGTCAGGGTCAGCAGCGCCTGGGCCTCGAGCTTCTTGGTCTTGATGCCGCCCAGCGCCGCGCCGAAGCCGCCGCCGATCATGCCACCGATACCAGCGCCGACGGCGCTGCCGCCGGTATCGCTGTCCTGAGTGACCAGGTCGGGCAGAATGAAATAGTCGGCGGCGACCATCTGGCCCTTGCCGATATCCGAACCGCGCTGCAGTTCATCGTCGCCCACCAGATCGCGCTCGGCCTTCATCATTTCCATGCCCTGGCCGCGGTCCACGAGCTTGAAGCAGCCTGACTTCATGACGATGAGCTTGATCACCGAAGCAGGATTGCCGAGGTTGTACTGACGCCACCACTCGTTCTGCGAATCCTTGATCGCGACCGTGCCCAGCACCTGCGGGCACATGGGAATCTCGAGGTTTTCCTCGGGCGTCTTCCTTTTGGCGAAAGCCGGACCGGCGCAAAGGATTAGGCTTGCTGCCACAGCAGATGCGATCAACCGCATGATTGTACCCCCTCGAGGTTGGAATCGGACGCCGCGATCCACCGAACAAAGGGGACGGCGCTGAAGGAAGAGGTATAGTTTCAGCCATTTCGTGTCAATGTCGGGGGGAGACGTCGGCGCTCTCGCCGGCCCGTTTGACGGAATCCACCTTTAGTGTACGATGCCGCAATCTTTAGCCGGGGATAAAAGCAAGAGCCTATGACTGTAGCGAACGGCCTGATGAACGGTAAGCGCGGCCTTATCATGGGGGTCGCCAACAACCGATCCATCGCCTGGGGTATCGCCCAGAAATTGCATGAGCACGGCGCCGAAGTGGCGTTCACCTTCCAGGGCGAGGCGCTGGAAAAACGCGTCCGGCCGCTGGCGGAATCCGTGGGCAGTACGCTCGTGCTGGAATGCGATGTCACCAAGCCGGAACAGATCGACGCGACTTTCGCGGCGCTCGAGCAGGCTTGGGGCACCATCGATTTCGTGGTCCACGCCATCGCCTATTCGGACAAGGACCAGTTGAAGGGCCGCTATGTCGATACGACGGCGGACAACTTCGCCATGTCGCTGAACATCTCGTGCTATTCGTTCACGGCCGTGTGCCAGCGGGCCGAAAAGCTGATGCCGAACGGTGGCAGCCTGCTCACCCTGACCTATTTCGGCGCCGAGAAGGTGCTGCCCCATTACAATGTGATGGGCGTGGCCAAGGCGGCGCTGGAAGCCAGCGTGCGCTATCTGGCCAAGGATCTGGGCGAAAAGAACATCCGTGTGAACGCGATCTCGGCCGGACCGATCAAGACATTGGCCGCGTCGGGCATCGGCGACTTCCGGTTCATCCTGAAGTGGAACGAGTATCATTCTCCGCTGCGCCGCAACGTCAGCATTGAGGAAGTCGGCGGCTCGGGCCTCTATCTTCTCAGCGATCTGTCGAGCGGCGTGACCGGTGAAATCCACCATGTCGACAGCGGCTACAACATCATCGGCATGAAGGACGAGTCCGCGCCCGATATCATCGTCGGCGGACCGGCCTGAGACCGGCCCGGTAGCACCCATGTCGCACAACACATTCGGTCATCTGTTCCGGGTCACGACCTGGGGCGAAAGTCATGGTCCGGCCATCGGCTGCGTCGTCGATGGCGCGCCGCCGCTGCTGCCTCTGGACGAGGCGTTCATTCAGGGCTTCCTGGACAAGCGCAAGCCCGGCCAGTCGCGCTTCACCACGCAACGGCGCGAGCCGGACGCGGTGAAGATCCTCTCGGGCGTGTTCGAGGGCAGGACCACCGGCACGCCGATCCAGCTGATGATCGAGAACGTGGACCAGCGCTCGAAGGACTATGGCGACATCGTCAGCAAGTTCCGGCCCGGTCACGCCGACTACACCTACATGGCCAAGTACGGCATCCGTGACTATCGCGGCGGCGGACGCTCCTCGGCGCGCGAGACCGCGTCCCGGGTCGCGGCCGGCGCCGTGGCGCGGCGCATTCTGGGCGAGGACGTGGTCATCCGCGGCGCGCTGGTGCGCATCGGGGAACATGCCGTCGATCCGTCGGACTGGGACTGGAGCGAAACCGGCAACAACCCGTTCTGGTCACCCAGCGCCCGTACGGCCACGGTCTGGGAAGACTATCTGGACGGCATTCGCAAGGCCGGCAGTTCGGTCGGCGCCGTGATCGAGGTCCATGCCTCGGGCATCCCGGCAGGCTGGGGCGCGCCGCTCTATGGCAAGCTGGATGCTGATCTCGCCGCCGCGATGATGAGCATCAACGCGGTGAAAGGCGTCGAGATCGGCAGTGGTTTCGAGGCCGCGACGCTTACCGGAGAAGCCAACGCGGACGAAATGCGTGCCGGCAATGACGGCGTGCCGCGTTTCCTCTCCAACAAGGCAGGCGGCGTGCTGGGCGGCATTTCCACCGGGCAGGACGTGGTCGTGCGCTTCGCGGTCAAACCGACATCGTCCATCCTGTCGCCGCGTCAGACGGTGACCGTCACCGGCGAGGAGACGGACATCGTCACCAAGGGCCGCCACGATCCGTGCGTGGGCATCCGCGCCGTTCCCGTGGGCGAGGCCATGATGGCCTGTGTCCTGGCCGATCACCTGCTGCGCCACCGCGCGCAGGTCGGATAGCATTGCAGCATTCGCGGCCTACATCAGGTAGCATCGTCGCCTCATCAGGGGGATATTCATGAAACTGCTTCCGGCCGCCGCGCTTTGCATGGGCATTTTAGGAACCGTCGCGGCTGCATCGGCCCAGGACCAGCCCAGCGATGGCCCGGGTCAGCCGAACCTGATGCAAAAGCCCATCGACGAGACTTTCCAGCAACCGATTCCGCCGACCGCCGACGCGCCCACGGTCCAGGACTGGGGCGGACTGCGCCCGGATTACGGCCGCGAGGAAACCTACTACTTCTGCAGTCCGTGCCATTCGGACGCGCGTATCCGCCAGGCACGCAAGACGCGCGGGGAATGGTCAGCCACCATCGACCGGATCCTGAAACAGTATCCCTACGAGCCGCTCGAGGCGCAGGAGCGCGAGGTGATCCTGGATTACCTCGCGAAGCAATACGGTCCCCAAGTGCCGTGAACCATATGGCTGCCGCCAGCGTTTTCCATTAGCATGCGGGCAGCCAAGGGGATGATCCGATGAAAACGCTGTTACTGGGCGCGGTGTTGGTGGGTCTGTTGTCGGGGGGCGCGGTCGCGCAGACCATCGATGATCAGTACCAGAGCCCGATCCCCGAGGAACGCACCTTCCTGCGCAATAACGACAAGTACGAAGGTCTCGTGGCCGACGTCGGGCGCGAGGAAACCTTCCACACCTTCAAGGGCTGCTTCAAGATCGGCTGGATCAAGCGCCAGAAACTCACCCGCACCGAGTGGGACCTGGCGGTGGACCAGATGGCCAAGGATTGCCGCATGGAACCGCTGGAGGCCGAGGAAAAGGACATCATCGTCGAGTATCTGGCCAAGAATTACGGCCGTCGCCGCTGAACCTTCACGTCCTTAGGAAGACCGCCGCAAGTTCCACATGCGCCGACCAGCGAAACTGGTCGATCGGCGTGACCTGTTCAAGCCGGTAACCCCCGTCCACCAGGATCCGCGCATCGCGGGCGAAGGTCGCGGGATTACACGAGAACGCCGCGATCACCTTGACGCCGGACGCGGCGAGCGTTTCGGTCTGGGCTTTCGCGCCCGCGCGCGGCGGATCGATCACCACCGCGTCGAATGGCTTCAATTCCTTGATCGTGAGCGGCTCGCGAAACAGGTCGCGGCGCGCCAGCGTGACCGGATGCAGGCCCGTCGCACGGTTGAGACCACGCCGACACGCCTCGATCATCTCGGCCGACGATTCGAAGGCCGAAATGGCGGCCCGGTCGGCAAGGCCCGCGGTAAAGGTGCCACAGCCGGCGAATAGGTCGGCGATGCGCCGCGCCTTCGACGTGGCCTCGCGTGCCAGCGCAATCATCCAGGCTTCGCTCTCCTGGGTCGCCTGCAGGAAGGCGCCGGGCGGCACCGGCACCCCCACCGACGCGAAATCCACGATCGGCTGACGGCGCATGGCGATGAGTTCGGGACCGTCCTTCGACTCCCACGTCAGACGCGCCAGATCCTGGGCCTCGGCGAATTCGGACAGACGCTGCAGGCCGCGCAGATTGGGCCGCCGCTCGGCGGTGACCATCATGTCGATTCCGGTTGTTGTCGCGGTGAGGACGATATGGAACACGTCCTTGGCGCCGAGCAGGCTGGCGAGGAGGTTCCGTAGCGGCGGCAACAGGCGCTCCAGAGCGGGCACGATCACCGGGCAGGCCGCGACATCCACCATGCGGTGGCTGCCTCGTTCCAGGTAGCCCAGCAGCACCCGTTCACCCGCCTTGCGCGCGGTCAGCCTTGTGCGCCGCCGTGCGCCGGCCGGCGCGATCAGCGGCGCGGCGACCGGAACGTCCCCCAGCCCATGATGAGCCAGCGCCCGGGCGATCTGATCCCGTTTGAATTCGGCGTACGGGGCCTCCGAAACATGCTGCAGCGCGCAGCCGCCGCAGACGCCGAAGTGAACGCAGGCCGCGTCCTGGCGCCCCGGGCCCGGCTCGATCAGGTCGATGACGGTCGCGGAGACACCCTCGCCGCGCTTCTCGCCCGGTAGCACGCGGACCAGATCACCGGGCACCGTATAGGGGACATAGACCCGATCCTCGCCGATGGTGGCGATACCGTCTCCCTGGGCGCCCAGTACGCCGATGCGCACGTCGATGGTCGTGGGTCCGGGCACGATGTCAGGCGTTCGCGAGCACGAAACGGGCGCGCCAGCGGCGGACCAGCAACAGGATGACGAAGCCGACCTGGGCCAGACCCGCGCAGATCACGCTCACCGGATGGCCGGGCGCGAACGGAATGAACAGGAACATGGTGTCGGGGTCGAATTCGGTGAAGCCAGGGCCGACCCAGTACAGCAATCCCAGAACAATGAGCGTGATCAGATTGGCGCGGGCCGGACTGGGCGAGAGCCAGAAATAAAGGTTGATGCCGATATCCCGCAACATGAACAGCAGGCCGCCGATCACCGCCGCCCAGACCGTCACTCCGCCCATGGCGCCGCCGCCACCGACCAGCAGCAGCAGGATGGCGAGAACGGCCGTGATCGCGAAGGACACGAACCATGTGGGCGTATGGGCCGCGAACGTACTCCAGTCCCGCGCCCTCGCCAGCCGGATCAGGCGGCGGAAAACCACCGGATCCTTGTCGTCCCAGAACAGCGAGGCATAGGTCAGCACGGCCGCGACGCCGGTCGCGACCACCAGCCGCGCGGCAAGGTCGGGACGCATCACGTCACCGATGATGGTCGGTTCGGCGGGTTCGAAACCGGCGATGTAGAAGCAGGTGAACAACACGAAGATGGGCCAGGTCCAAGGCCGCGTCCTGTAGGACAGCTCCCGCATCATCAGCCGCTGCGCGCCGAGCAGCGCCCAGCCGAGATAAAGCGCCAGCGAGACCGTCGCCACGGTCGTCGACGGAAAGGTAAGACCATACCAGCCGACAACAGGGGCCAGCTTGAGCGCGTCAAGCCATTCGAGCAGGCCGCCCGGCAGAAAGCTGCCGCTGGAAATGATCACGAGACCGGTCAGGATGCCCAGCATCTGGCTCATCAGCGTGCCGCTGCGGGTTCTGTGGCCGCGCAGGCGCACGGCCTGGAGACCCAGCAGGAAGGCGACCGCCTGTCCCATCAGCGCCCCGGCTGCCAGATAGAGCGTGACGTGCACCATGGCGACGACGCCATGGTCTGGCACCAGCGCGACGAAGCGCACGCCGAGGCAGATCAGCGCGCCATACCAGCTGAACAGCGTCGCGCCCACCAGCTTGCCCCAGGTGAGTTGCCACGCCGACAGGGTCGACAGCCGCTGCCAGTCCCAGGTGCTGTCGGCGACTTCGCTCGCCACGGCGTCGGCCGCCTGGCGGGTGCCCCAGAACACGGTGAAGACGATGAACAGGAAGCCCGCCGTCTCGGTCACGCCGTCGAACGAGGACGGCACCCAGAGAATGACACCGAGGATCAGCGGCATGGCGATCACACGCCGCCAGGTCAGTTCGTGCCAAACGTTGCGCAGCAGTTCCGGATTCATCGGCCTGCCTCCAGCCCGTCGACAAAGGACAGATAGGATTCCTGCAGACGCTCGCGGTGTTCGGCGAATTCGATGACCGGCAAGTCCGCGCCCACCAGCGCCGCCAGAACAGCGCGGCGCGCGTCGGGATCGACCGCGACGGTAATGATGGCCTCGGTCTCCTCGCATGAATCGATGGCGACACCGGGCGTCCGTGACAACGCCTCACGCAGGGCGGGAGCGGGCCGCGCCAGTTCGACGCGGATACGGATCGTCGGCGACGTCTCCTGCACGCCGATGGCCGAATGCTGCATCAGCTTGCCGTCACGGATGAACAGCACCTCGGTGGCGTAGTCTTCCAGCTCGGAAAGAATGTGCGACGACACCAGCAGCGTCATGCCCTGGTCGCGCAAGGTGCGAAACAACAGCGACAGCGAATGGCGCGCTTCGGGGTCGAGGCCGGAGGCCGGCTCGTCGAGCAGCAGCACGGTCGGATCGTGGATCATCGCCTGAGCAATGCCGAGGCGCTGGCGCAATCCGCGCGACAGGGTGCCGGAGGTCGCCGACATGCGGTCGGACAGACCGACGCGGGCCGCGGCGCGGGACACGGCGGCGCCGACCTTGGCGGTGTCGACGCCATTGGCCATGGCGGCATGGCGCAGGCAGCGCTCGACGGTCAGGTCGCCATAGACGCCGAAGAAATCCGATAGATAGCCGATGCGTTTGTGGACCTCGCGCGGGTGATCGGCGGTGTCGACGCCATCGACGGCGATGCTGCCCGAATAGGGCCGGTCCAGCGCCGCGAGACAGCGCAGCAGCGTGGTCTTGCCGGCGCCATTGGGGCCAATGAGGGCCGCGATGGCGCCTTCGCCGATGGAGAAGCTGACGTCCGAAAGGGCCCGCAAATTCGGGTATTCATAGGTAACGGCGTTGGCGACGATCATTGAGTTCCCGGGTCCTTGAAGGCGCACACTCTATCAGGCGCCGCGACGGGCCGCGATGAGGAACTCCTTGTTGCCTTCCGGTCCGGTAATGGGGCTTTCGGCGATCCCCAGCACCTGCCAGCCCGGCACGCCGTCCAGCCAATCGTGGATGCGCGCGCAGACCTCCTCGTGCAGCGCCGGGTCGCGCACGACGCCGCCCTTGCCCACCTGGCCCTTGCCGACCTCGAACTGCGGCTTGATGAGCGCGACCAGGATGGCGCCGGGCGCGGCCAGCGCCATGGGCGCGGGCAGCACGGTCTGCAGCCCGATGAAACTGGCGTCGCAGACCACCGCATCGACAGGCTCGGGAATTTCCGTAGTGGTCAGGTGCCGGGCATTGGTTTTCTCCAGCACGACCACGCGCGGGTCCTGCCGCAGCGACCAGGCCAGTTGTCCATGACCGACATCGACCGCATAAACCCGCGACGCGCCGGCCTGCAGCGCCACGTCGGTGAAGCCGCCCGTGCTCGCACCGACATCGAGCACGGTCTTGCCCGCGAGATCGATCTCGAACTTCCTGATGGCATGATCCAGCTTCAACCCGCCGCGGCTGACCCAGGGATGATCGCGCCCCTTCACCTCGAGCGGCGCGTCCTCGGCCAGGGTCTGGCCTGCCTTTGAAATCCGTTCGGTGCCCGTATAGACCGCGCCGGCCATGATCAGCGCCTGCGCCCGGCTGCGGCTCTCGACAAGCCCCCGGTCCACCAGCATCACATCAACGCGGATTTTGGGCACGGGCCGGGATCAGGCGATTTCCTGCCGCAGGGTGCTGGCGATCGCCGCCGTATCCATGCCCAGTGCCGCGAGCGCCTTCTCGACGATCTGCTGCGCGTTGAGACCGGCGACGGCGTACATGACCTCGGGCTTGTCCTGGTCGATGAAGATATCGGGCAGGAACAGCGAGCGCACCTTCAGGCCGCGATCAAGACGGCCATCCTCGGCAAGAAACTGCATGACGTGCGAGCCGAAGCCACCGATGGCGCCTTCCTCGATGGTCAGCAGCACCTCGTGCTCCTTGGCGAGGCGGCGGATCAGATCGTGATCGAGCGGCTTGGCGAAGCGGGCGTCCGCGACCGTCGTCGAGAAACCGCGCGCGCCCAGCATGTCGGCGGCGAGCAGGCATTCCTGCAGCCGGGTCCCGAACGACAGCAGCGCGATGGAGGTGCCTTCGCGCATGACGCGGCCCTTGCCGATCTCGAGCGGAATGCCCCGTTCCGGCATCTCGACACCGACGCCCTCGCCGCGCGGATAGCGGAACGAAGAGGGCCGGTCATCAATGGCGGCGGCGGTCGCCACCATGTGCACCAGTTCCGCCTCGTCGGCGGCGGCCATGACCACGAAACCGGGCAGCGTCGCCAGATAGGTGACGTCGAACGACCCGGCATGGGTCGGACCATCCGCGCCCACCAGGCCGGCACGGTCGATGGCGAAACGGACCGGCAGCGACTGGATCGCCACGTCGTGGACCACCTGGTCGTAAGCCCGCTGCAGGAAGGTCGAATAGATCGCCGCGAAGGGCCTGAACCCTTCGGACGCCAGGCCCGCCGCGAAGGTCACGCCGTGCTGTTCGGCGATGCCCACATCGAAGCAGCGTTCCGGAAAGCGTTCGGCGAACAGGTCGAGGCCGGTGCCGGACGGCATGGCCGCGCTGATGGCGACGATTTTGTCGTCCTGTTCGGCCTGCTTGATCAGGGCATCGGCGAAGACGCGCGTGTAGCTCGGCGCGTTGGCCTTGGCCTTGACCTGGGTGCCGGTCACCACGTCGAATTTGGAGACGCCATGATACTTGTCGGCGGCCGCTTCGGCGGGCGGATAGCCCTTGCCCTTCTGGGTCACCACATGGACCAGCACCGGCCCGTCGATCTCGTCGCGGACGTTCTTCAGCACCGGCAGGAGGTGGTCGATGTTATGACCGTCGATGGGGCCGATATAGTAGAAGCCCAGCTCCTCGAACAGGGTGCCGCCCGTGGCCATGCCGCGGGCATACTCCTCGACCTGCTTGGCACGGCGCTCGATGGATTTGGGGAACTTGCTGGCGATCTGCTTGGCGACCTCGCGGAAGCCCAGATACTGGCGCGACGACAGCAATCGCGCCAGATAGGCGCTCATGGCGCCAACGGGCGGCGCGATCGACATGTCGTTGTCGTTCAGGATGACGATCAGCCGCGCGTCCATGGAGCCGGCGTTGTTCAGGGCCTCATAGGCCATGCCCGCGCTCATCGATCCGTCGCCGATCACCGCGATGACGTTGTTGTCGCCGCCCGACAGGTCGCGCGCCACGGCCATGCCGAGACCGGCGGAAATGGATGTCGAGCTGTGCGCGGCGCCAAACGGATCGTACTCGCTCTCGGCTCGCTTCGTGAAGCCCGAGAGGCCGCCGCCGGAGCGCAGCGTATGCATCCGGTCACGGCGACCGGTCAGGATCTTGTGCGGATAGCACTGATGTCCCACGTCCCAGATCAGGCGATCACGCGGGGTATCGAACACATAGTGAAGCACCGTCGTCAGCTCGACCACGCCGAGTCCGGCGCCGAGATGGCCGCCGGTCCGGGAGACCGTGTCGATGGTCGCGATGCGCAATTCGTCGGCGACCTGCCTGACCTGCTTGGGTTGCAGTTTCCGCAGGTCTTCCGGGGTGTTGATGGTGTCCAGAAGCGGTGTCTGACTCATCGACAAGCCACCTTTCAGTTCCGGCGATTGATGACGAAATGCGGCAGCAGTCGGAGCAGTTCGGCTTTCTCGTCGAACATGTCCAGATGCACGCCCGCCTGATCGGCCAGCATCCGCGCCTGGGTGCGGGCGCGGTCCACGCCCAGCAACGAGACGAAAGTCGCCTTGCCCCCGTCACTGTCCTTGCCGACCGCCTTGCCCATCTCCTCGGCGCTGCCCTCGACATCGAGAAGATCATCGACGATCTGGAAGGCAAGCCCGAGGTCGTGGGCATAGTTCTGCAGGGCCTGGCGCTGTTCCTTGGTGGCACGGCCCATTATGGCACCCGCGTCCACGGCGAAGCGGATCAGCGCGCCGGTCTTCATCTGCTGCAAGCGGGTGACCGCCCCGATATCCAGTTCCTCGGTTTCGGCCAGCAGATCGATCATCTGACCACCGACCATGCCGTGCGCTCCCGATTCACGGGCCATGGCATGCACCAGTTCGGCCCGCACCAGCGGATCGTGATGAGTGCGCGGGTCGGAGACGATCTCGAACGCGTAGGTCAGCAGCGCGTCGCCCGCCAGCACGGCGGTCGCCTCGTCGAACTTCCTGTGCGTGGTCGGCATGCCGCGGCGCAGATCGTCGTCGTCCATGCAGGGCAGGTCGTCATGGACCAGCGAGTAGGTGTGGATGCACTCCAGCGCGCAGGCGACCCGCGTCGACCGGTCCGTCGGCACGTCGAACAGCGCGCCGCTGGCCAGCACGAGGAACGGGCGCAGCCGCTTGCCACCTGCCAGCGTCGCATACCGCATCGCCTCCATCAGGCGGCCTTCCGTGCCCTCGACGGGCGGCAGAATATTTTCGAGCGCACTGTCGATGGCCTCGGCGACCTTGCCCATCTCCGCCTGCAGCACCGCGATATCCGGCGTCTTGTTCAAATTCGTTCTCACCCTGATTATCCGATATCCGCGGGTTGCGCGGCGATGCCGTCCCCGGAAACGACCACTTTCTCGATCCGCGCCTGCGCATCGGCCAGCTTGGCGGCGCAATGCTGGCGCAACTGGGCGCCGCGCGTGTACATTTCGATGGATTCCTCCAGCCCGACGCGTCCGCCCTCGAGCTTCTGGACCACGGTCTCCAGCTCGAGCAGGGCTTGTTCAAACGTCATGCCGGTAATGTCGTCGGGCAGTGTGGTGTGCGTATCCGCCATCAGGTTTCCTTATGTGCCCGCGCGCATCGGCCTTCAGGCGTGCCGCATAAGTGCGCGTACATGCCCGGCGGCGCTGGCCGCCAGGTCTTTCAGGTTATAGCCTCCTTCCAAAGTAGAGACGACACGGCCTTCGCACAAGCTTTCCGCAGCCTTACAAAACAGATCGGTGGCCCATTCGAAGTCGGCCTCGTCCAGGTTCAAGCCCGCGAGCGGATCGTTTCGGTGACCGTCGAAGCCCGCGGAAATCATGAGGAGATCAGGACTGAATGCCTCCAGCGCGGGAAGGATGTCGGCCTCGAGGGCATGCCGGAACGCACTGCCGCCGCTGCCGTCCGCCAGCGGCACGTTGACGATGTTGCCGACGCCGGTTTCGCTGGCGCGTCCCGTTCCGGGATAGAGCGGCCACTGATGGGTCGATGCGTAGAACAGGTCGGCATCGGCCTCGAAAAGCTCCTGCGTCCCATTACCGTGATGGACGTCGAAATCGATCACCGCGATGCGGCGCAGGCCGTGCACGGCCCGCGCCTCCAGCGCGCCGATCACCACGTTGTTGAACAGGCAAAATCCCATGGGCCGGCGCGATTCAGCGTGATGTCCGGGCGGCCGCACGGCGCAGAACGCGTTACGCGCCTCGCCGAGCGCCACGGCGCCGACGGCGTGACACACCGCGCCCGCCGCGCGGCGGGCGGCCAGATACGAGCCGGGCGACACGATGGTGTCGGCATCGATATGGCAATATCCCTCCTGGGCCGACTGATCGACCGCCGCGGCCACGAGCTGCAGCACCTGGCGCGGATGCGCCCGCAGCAGCTGCTCGTCCGTCGCGACCGGCGCCTCGGCCCGCGCCAGATCCCTGAACGCATCCTCATCCAGCGCGCGCATGACAGCCCGCAGCCGATCCGGCGATTCCGGATGGCCGGGCGCCGGATCGTGGTAAAGGCAGTCGGGATGAGTCACCAGAAGCGTCGTCATGCATGTTCCTTGCAGGCGGAAAACTTAGCGGGCTGACGCCCGCCGGGCCTTTTCCTCGGCCACCAGCTCCTTCTTCGACAACTTGCCGACCGCGGTTTTGGGCAGTTCCTTGCGGAACTCGATCTCGCGGGGCAACTCATGCTTGCCCAGTTCGCCCCGCAGGAACTCCGTCAGCTTTTCCGCATCGAGGCTGTGATCACCGTCCTTGAGGACCACGAAGGCCTTCGGCACCTCGCCATGATAGTCCTCGGGCACGCCGATGACGGTCACCTCCTTGACGGCGGGATGCTTCATGATCGCCTCTTCCACATAGCGCGGGAACACGTTGAAACCGCCGACCAGGATCATGTCCTTCATCCGGTCGATGATGAAGGTATAGCCGTCCTCGTCCATGTATCCGACATCACCCGTCCGCAGGCGGCCGGCGACGATGGTCGAGGCCGTCGCCTCCGGATTGTTCCAGTAGCCCTTCATAACCTGGGGGCCGACCACACAGATCTCTCCCACCTCGCCGCGCGGCAGTATCTTTTGCGGGTCTTCCCTGTCGACGATGACGATCTCGGTCCCCGGCAGCGGCAGGCCGATGGAGCCATCCTTGTTCACGCCTTTCTCCGGCCCGCAGGTAGCGGTCGGCGAACACTCGGTCAGACCGTAGCCCTCCAGGATCGCGACACCCGTGACCTCCTGGAAATGGCGGCGTACTTCCGCCGGGAGCGGCGCGCCGCCCGACATGCACCAGCGCAGTGACCCGAACGACTGCTTGTCGACCTTGGGATGGTTCGCCAGCGCCGTGAACATGGTCGGCACGCCGGGCAGGGAACTGGGCCGTTTGCGGATGACGTCCTTGACCACCGCATCCAGCTCGAACTTGGGATGCAGCACGATGCGGCAGCCCGTCATGGTGCCCATCACCAGGATCGTGGTCATGGCGAAGACATGGAAGAACGGCAGCGCGCCAATGGTGGTCTCGACGCCGTCCGCGAAGTCGGGAAACCAGGCCCGGTTCTGACATCCATTGATGTAGACGTTGGCGTGGGTCAGCATGGCCCCCTTGGGAACGCCGGTCGTCCCGCCCGTGTACTGCAGTACCGCCACATCCTCGACCGGATCGATGGCAACCGGATCGACGAGCCCGTCATTGTCGAGCAGGCCACTCCAGTCCAGATGCCGGTCATCCCACCGCCGTGCCGCGATGTCCTTGCGCCGGAGCAGGGAAAACAGCGTGCCCTTGACCCGCGGCATGGTATCGCTCAGCCGCGATACCACCAGCGCGCGCAGGCGGCTTTCGTCCAGCAACGCCCGCGCCTTGGGATAGAGCAGTTCGAGATCGAGCGTCACCATCACGTCGGTGTGCGAATCCTCGATCTGGTTCAGCAACTCGTGCTGCGAATAGAGCGGGCTGAAATTCACCACCGTGCCGCCGGCCTTCAGCACGCCGAAATAGGCGATCACCTGTTGGGGGCAGTTGGGGAGGTAGAGGCCGACCTTGACACCCTTGCCCACCCCCAGCTTCTGGAAGCCCTTCGCGGCTCGGTCCGCCAGCGCCAGAACCTGCGCGTAGGTGAAGTCACGGCCAAAAAAATCCAGATGGACATTGCCGGGCCACCGGCGTGCCGCCTCGTCGAGCACGGTCTGCACCGGACGCGCCTCGAAGCGCCGCTCCCACTCGATATTGGCCGGATAATGCGCGAGCCAGGGACGATCCGCCACTCTCTCGTTCCCTTGGGAAGTCAGCATGCTCTTTCCTCTCCGGCCCGGTCCAGAACAGGATTCTACCACCTTTTCATGCCCGTCTTTCAAGAGCGAGCCGATCGTCTTGCAATCCCGGCCGGATGAAACCATGTTGAGGTGATGAGCATGGCGACAGATCATAGCCGCTACAGTGCGCGGGCGGGCCAGACCAGATCCGGCACGTCTGCCCCGGTAAGCCGCGCCTGACGGCGCCGACGCGCTTCCGGGGCTAGAAGGCCTTCACATCGATCGGCGCGAACCGCGCCAGCGCCGCACGGCTACCGCGCGGCTGACGGAGCATGCATTGTGACACCCCTTCCTCCAGTAGTCCTCGGCGAGGACGACTTCGATTATTTGAGCAATCTTACCGCCGCCCGGGCGGGCGCGGCATCCGAGGCGATTGATTTCCTCGAACAGGAACTGGATCGAGCGGAAATTCTGCCACAGGAAAAACTTCCCGCGGATGTCGTGCGCATTGGATCGACCGTCGACTATCGCGATCTGGCCGCGGGCGCCGTCCGCAAGGTGATGCTGGTGTACCCGAACGAGGCGGATTCGGAAGCGGGCAAGGTATCGGTCCTGACCCCGATCGGCGCTGCCCTGATTGGGCTGAAGACCGGCCAGCACATCGGTTGGAACGCCCGAAACGGGCAACACCGGGAACTGGAAATTCTCGCGGTCGGCTGACAGGCCGACCAAGGCCTCTAGACCATCAAGGGTGCCGGGTCCGGGCTCTCGTGGGTATCGGGATGCGCCCGCTTCGACAGGGTGGGGTCGATGCTGCGGTAGCGGTATCGACCATCCTGGTCGAGCGTGCGCTCGAGCCGGCCGCGGCCCATCAGGCAATGCAGGTGAGCGATGCATTCGCCCAGCGCCAGCATGATCTGGAACGAATCCAGCGGCCTTGAGAACATCACCGGCAGCAGATCGTGCGCGGTCTGCGGCGTGACGCACTTCTCCTCGCAGGCCAGCATCCGGTCCTCGTGATGCTCCAGCAGATAGCGCAGCCGGGTATGCAGGCCATAGAACGGACGGTTGTGCGACGGCAGGACCAGCGCCGTATCAGGCAGCGACAGGAACTTGCGGTGGGAGTCCAGCCAGTAGCTGAGCGGGTCTTCCTCGGGCTCGTTAGCATTGACGCTGACGTTGGAGGTGATGCGCGGCAGGACCTGGTCGCCGGAAATCAGCACGTCGATTTCTTCGCAGTACAGGCAGACATGCTCGGGAGAATGACCGCTACCGGTGACGACGCGCCATTCGCGCCCGCCGATGGTCAGGACCTGCCCATCGATCAGACGGTGATAGCCAACGGGCATCGGCTCCACATTGCTGCTGAAGCCGCCCCAGCCGCGCGAGGCGATCTCGCTCAGGATATTTTCCGGAATGCCGCCGCGCTGATAGAACAGAATGGCTTCCGGCGGCAATTCGCGAACATTCTCGTTCGAGAACGTCCGGGCATAAAAGTACTCGGTCCGGCTCATCAGCAGCGGCGCGTTCCAGTGCCGGCACAGCCAGCCGGCCTGACCGAGATGGTCGGGATGCATGTGCGTCACGATCACCCGCGTCACCGGCTTGCCATCCAGCGCATTGGCGAAGATCTCGCGCCAGAAATTCTGCGTCTTGTCGCCGCGGATGCCGGTATCGACGATCACCCAGCCGTCCCCGTCTTCGATCAGATAGAGGTTGATGTGATCGAGCGCGAAGGGCAGCGGCATCTGCAGCCATTTGATGCCGGGCGCGACATCGCGCGCCGTGCCCGAGGGCGGCAGGTCGTCGAACGGATAGGTGAGGCTGAAGTTATCCACGTATTTACCGAGCGGTATCAAGAAGGGGGCATCCTAGAGAGGAAGGCAGGCGAAACCAACACGGAATTGATTTAGATATGAAGGCCATGGACAGCATGCCAGCAACGGAACACGCCATCTTCAAGCCCGGCGCGGCGACCACGACGCGCGCCGTCGCCCTGCTGCGCGCGGGCCTGCCGATCGGGCTGCCGACCGAGACCGTCTATGGCCTTGCCGCCGACGCCTGCGACGACAAGGCGGTGGCGCGGATCTTCGAGATGAAGGGCCGTCCCACCTTCAACCCGCTGATCATCCATACCGCCAGCGCGGAGATGGCCGAGCGCTTCGTCGATTTTCCCGAGGCCGCCCGTACGCTGGCCCGCCATTTCTGGCCCGGCCCCCTCACCCTGGTGCTGCCCCGCAAGCCGGACTGTCCCGTCTCGCTGCTCGCGTCGGCCGGGCTGGACACGCTCGCGATCCGGGTGCCCGCCCATCCGGCGGCGCGCGACATCCTGACGGCGTTCGGCGGACCGCTCGCCGCGCCCAGCGCCAACCGTTCCGGCCATGTCAGCCCGACCACCGCATGGCACGTGGTCGAGGAACTGCCCGTCGCGCTGGTGGTCGATGGCGGCGCCTGCACGGTCGGCGTCGAATCCACCATCGTCGGCTTCGAGGGAACGACACCGCTTCTGCTGCGGCCGGGCGGCGTTGCCGCCGAGGATATCGAAGCGGTGCTGGAGCAGCGCCTGGCCCGCCGCGCGGTGAACGACGCGATCAACGCGCCGGGCCAGTTGAACAGCCACTATGCCCCTAACGCGGGCGTCCGGCTGGACGCCGCGGATGTCGCGGCCGATGAAGCCCTGCTGGCCTACGGCCCCCCGTTGACCGGCGCGGCCCTCACCCTGAACCTGAGCCCGGCGGGTGATCTCGCCGAAGCGGCGGCGAACCTTTTCGCCATGCTGCGGGCATTGGACCACCCAGGCATATCGGGGATCGCCGTCATGCCGGTGCCGGAAACCGGACTGGGCCAGGCCATCAACGACCGGCTGCGCCGCGCCGCCGCGCCCCGGGAGGGCAGGACATGAGTCTCGACGGCCTCAAGCAATTGCTCGGGCCCGGCGGCTATGTGGACGATCCCGCCGAGATGGTCCCCTATCTCACGGAGTGGCGCGATCGCTGGCAGGGCGACTCTCCGCTGATCGCCCGCCCCCGCACGACGACCGATGTGGCGTCGGTGATGGCCTATTGCGCCGCGCACGGTCTGGCGGTCGTGCCGCAGGGTGGACATACCGGTCTGTGTGGAGGCGCGATGCCGCATTCGGGCGCCGGAGAGATCGTGCTCTCCCTGAGCCGGCTGAACCGGGTACGCGGGATCGACCCGCAGGGGTTCACCATGACGCTGGAGGCCGGTTGCACGCTCGCGGCGGCGCAACAGACCGCCGAACAGGCGGACCGGCTGTTCCCACTTTCCCTCGCTTCCGAGGGATCGGCCCAGATCGGCGGCGTGTTGTCCACCAATGCCGGCGGCAACGCCGTGCTGCGCTATGGCAATGCCCGCGACCTGGTGCTCGGTCTGGAGGTCGTGCTGGCCGACGGCCGCATCTGGAACGGCCTGCGCGGTCTGCGCAAGGACAATACCGGCTATGATCTGAAGCAGCTTTTCGTCGGCTCGGAAGGCACCTTGGGCATTATCACCGCCGCCGTGCTGAAACTGTTTCCCGCCGCCCGCCAGCGCGAAACCACCTTGGTCGCCGTGCCCGATGCCGACGCCGCGGTCCGCCTGCTGGGATTGGCGCGGGAACTGTCGGGCGACCGGGTGAGCAGTTTCGAGCTGATGCCCCGGATCGGACTGGAATTTGTCATCACCCACATGGACGGCCGCGACCCGATGGAGACGGCATCGCCCTGGTACGTCCTGATCGACCTGACCACCGCCGCGGCGGGCACCGATCTGGGCGAGGCCATGCAGGCGCTGCTGGAGCGTGCCCTTGAACGGGAGCTGATCACCGACGCCGTGGTCGCCGCCTCGGAAACGCAGCGCGACGCCCTGTGGCGGTTGCGCGAGAGCCTGTCTGAATCGCAGAAATACGAAGGCGGCAGCATCAAGCACGATATCTCGGTGCCCATCGCGCGCATTCCCGAATTCCTGCGGCTGGCGACCGCCGCCGTGGCGGACCGGATTCCAGGAATCCGGCCGGTGCCCTTCGGCCACATGGGCGACGGCAACATCCACTTCAACCTCAGCCAGCCCGTCGGCATGGACCGGCGCGCCTTTCTCGACCGCTGGGAAGAAATCAACGTGCTCGTGCACGATATCGCCGCCAGCCTCGATGGAAGCATCAGCGCCGAGCATGGCGTCGGCCAGCTGAAGGTCGCGGAGATCGTCCGCTACAAGACCGATGTGGAAATGGATCTGATGCGGCGCGTCAAGCAGGCGCTCGATCCCCACGGCCTGCTCAATCCCGGCAAGGTCCTGGCAGCGGCAGGGCGGAACGGTCCCGATGCGTGACCCGCGCCGGATGCCGGATTCATTGATAAGGCTGGTCAAATTCCCCGCGAGGCGGCTAAAAAGAGTCCAGGGCCTTCAGGGAGCAGACCGATGAATCGCGCCGTCGTGGGCGTTATTGCCGCCGGCGCGGTTCTGGGCGCGGCGCTGCTCGTAATGCCGGGCATCATCGGATATTCGGCCGAGAACAGCCTGCGCACCTCGCTGAAGACCATTTCCCAGCAAGGGTCCTACCGCATCGAGCTGGTGCGGTTCGAACGCGGCTGGTTCACCTCGAAGGCCGAAAGCAGACTGATCGTCGAGGGCGAATACGCGCGCACCCTGCAGCAATTGATGGGCATGGTGACCGGCGACGAGTTCGAGGTCACCTTCACCCATGATATCCGCCATGGTCCGCTGCTGCTCCACAAGATCCAGCCGGTCATCGGCATCGCCTTTGCCAAGACCGACATGCGCCTGCCCGAAGGTGTCGAGACCGTTCTGGAGAAATATCTGCGCGGCCAGCCGCTGCTGACGTTCCGCACCACCTTCGATTTCCTCGGCGGCTCGAAGACCCTGATCGACAATCCCGAATACATGGGCGAGATGGGGCCGCACACCTCGGTGGAATGGGACGGCGCGTCGGGACGCATCCTCGCCGCCAAACGGGCGTTCAGCGTCACGCTCGACATGCCGTTGTTCCGTCTCGAGACCAGCGAACGCATGACACTGCTGCGCGACATGAAGGTCACCGGCGCGCAGGAGAAATGGGGGTCGCATCTGTGGCTGGGCGAGATCGACGCACGCGCGGCCGAAGTCAGGCTCTTGCATCCCGAAGCCGGCGACGCGGTCGATATCGAGGCGCTCGGCTACCGCACGGCGGTGACCATCGACAAGGCGGACCGGCTCGACGCCAGTGTTTCGCTCGGTCTGGACGGCGGCGCGTTCGAAGGTGGGCGGCTGGGTCCGAGCAGATGGTCGCTGGAAGTCGTCGACCTGTCGGCGCCCGCGCTCGACGAGGCCTATGGGCTGTACAACAAGGTGCTGGACAAGGCGGGCACGCCCTACGAGCAGCAGATGCTGCTGGACAGCTTCCTCGACAAGTCACTGACCGGCCTGTTCGATGCCCCCGTGGCCATGAAGGCCGGCATCTCCCTGGACGTGGACAGTCCGTTCGCCCTGTATCGGGGTACGACCAGCATCGGCGTCAGCGGCAAGAACGCCGAGGTCGCCATCGCCATCGACCAGACCACCGACGCCCTCGACTACGGCGGATGGACCATGACGGACAGCCGCGGCCAGTTGCGGCTGTCGGGCCTGGACGGCCGGATGCTGGGCGAGATCTACGCCGATCTGGTGCGCTTCATCACCCTGGGAATGCCTGACTCGCAGATGGAGGAAGAAAAGGCGCTGGTGTTCAGCGAGAAGCTGCCGGCCATCATCCGGCCTGGCACCCGCCTCACTCTGGAGAACGTGACCATCAACGTCCCCGGCGGCAGCGTGACGGCGAATGGCGACCTCGGATTCACCGGAGACCAGCCACTGAACTATGCCGACATGGACGCGGTGACCCGGCGCCTCAAGGGAACCGGAACGGCGCGAATCTCGCAAGGCGCGCTGGTGTGGTACCTGACACGCGAATTGCTGCACGAACGGCAGATGGCATTGGCCGTGGAAGGACGCGAGGTCGACGAGGATACATTGCGTCTCCTGGCGCGGACCTCCGCCAACAGCCGAATCCTGGAGCTGGAACGGCAGGCTGTCATCCGGCGCGACGGCGACGGCTTCGTTATCGAAGCGGCACTCGCGGATGGCAAGGTCATGCTCAACGGCGTCCCGCGACCGGAACTGGCCCCGGCGGCGCCGTGATGTGGACCCGGTTGAAGGCGCATCTCAAGGTGCTGGGCATCGCCATCGTCTTCGGCCTGAGCGCCTATACCGCCCTCATGATTCTCCACGCGATCGGAAAGATGCTCGGCGCCCGCCTCTGAACGGCGTCATCCCGCCGCCGACCAGCCGCCCGCCATGGCCTTGAACAGGGCAATGGCTGCTTCGTAACGGGCGACCTGGGCATCGACCAGCGTATCTTCGGCACTGAACAGGTTCCGCTGCGCGTCGATCACGGCGAGAAAATCATCCGCGCCCTCCTTGTAACGAACCTGGGCAAGGCGATAAGTCTCGCGGGCCTGTACCGCCGATTCGACCAGATAGCGATACCGCACATCGGTGGTCTGCACGGCGATCAGGGCATCCTCGACCTCGGCGAAGGCGGTGATCACCGCCTGACGGTACAGCGCCACCAGTTCGCGCTGACGCGCCTTGGTCCGCTCGAGAGACCCGGTCAGCTCGCCGCCGCGAAAGATCGGCGCGGCCAGCCCGGAGGCGAGCGAGATGAAGGTCGACGTCGCGTCCGGCGAAATCGTTCCGGACAGACCGCCATTGGCCGAGAGGCTGATCGTCGGGAAGAACGCGGCACGGGCGATGCCGATATCCGCGTTGGCCGCGATCAGCGATTGCTCGGCGCTGCGCAGATCGGGGCGGCGGAGCAGCAGCTGGGACGGCTGTTCGACGGCGATGGCCGGCAGCGCCAGATTCGCCAGAGCGGTCTCGGCCACCGAGAAGCCCTGGGGCGTCCTGCCAGCGAGCAGCGCCAGCGCATGCTCGCTGGCTTTCAGCTGCTGCTCCAGCGACGGAATTTGCGCCTCGAACGATGCAATGGCGCCGCGCTGCTGCGAAACGTCGAGGCCCGAAATGGCGCCTTCGCGGTAGCGGAGCTCGACCAGATTCAGCAGGTCCCGCGCCGCCGCCAGATTCTGCCGCGCCAGGTCCAGTCGTTCACGCAGCGCGAGGATGCCGACATAGAACGTGGCCACGTCCGACTGGACGACGAGCTTGAGCGACTGGAAGTCGAAGACAGATACCTCGTAACCGGCTTTCGCGCCTGCGACCCGCGCGCGGTTCCTGCCCCACAGATCGAGCTCATAACTGGCGGCGACCGACGCCGAGTAGTTGTTGCTGCTGGCGGCGTTGCCGAAAGGCTGGTCGGTGCGGCGCGAGAGCCCGGCCGAGCCGTCGATGGCAGGGAGCAACGCCGAGCCCGCGACCTTCACCGAAGCCCGGGCCTGCTCGATCCGCTCGAGGGAGGCGGTCAGATCGTAGTTGCTGGCGAGGGCGTCTCGCATCAGGGATGACAACGCCGGATCGCCAAAGAGATCCCACCACGCCGCATCGATACCGGCCGCCTGGTCCGCCTCCGCCGCGAGGGCGGTCGGCACGGCGGTCGACCACGCCGGCGGCACGTCGCTTGTGGGGCGCTCGTAATCGGGCGTCAGCGAGCAGCCAGCCACCAGGGCGGCGATCGAAACGGCGGCGACGGGACGAAACATGATTTTCCTTACAGGCATGCCGCTACTCCGAGGACAGCGCGACGACGGGATCGAGCCGGGCTGCCTTGCGCGCGGGCAGATAGCCGAACACGAGCCCCGTCGCGACGGCGCAGGAGAAGGCGAGGATCGCCGGGCCCGGCGTGAATTGAATGGCGACATCGAACTGGCCCAGAGTGAGACCGATCGCGACGCCCAGCAGAACGCCCACCACGCCACCGATGGCGCAGACCACCAGCGCCTCGGTGTTGAACTGGACGAGGATGTCGTTCATGCGCGCGCCGGTGGCCATGCGCAGCCCGATCTCGCGGGTGCGTTCGGTCACGCTGACCAGCATGATGTTCATGACGCCGATGCCGCCAACCAGCAGCGAGATCGCCGCCACCGAGCCGAGCAGGATGGTCAGCGTCCCTTGGGTTTCCTGCACCATCTCGAGCAGAGAGGCGGTATTACGGATTTCGAACGTCTTCGACGGCTGACGCTGTTCCATCAGGGCGCCGATATCCGCCTCCACCTTGGAGATGTCGCCGGCATTCTCGACCTTGACGCTGATGGTGCTGACGCTTTGCGTGCCGAACACCCGCATGAAGCCTGTGGTCAGCGGAATCAGCGCGACATCGTCCATATCCTGGCCGAAGGACGACGCGCCCTTGGTGGCCAGCACGCCGATGACCTGGAAGGGCACGTTGCCGACCATGACATACTGGCCGATCGGGTCCTCGCCATTCGCGAACAGATTTCGCACGGCCGTGCTGCCGAGCACCGTGACCGGCGCGAAACTCTGGATATCCTCGTCGGTGAAAAACGTGCCCTCGACGATGGGCCAGTCACGGGCGACCGGGAACCCTTCCTGTGTCCCCTGCACGCGCGTCCGGTAATCCACGTTGCCGAAACGCAGGGTGGTGTTGGACTGCCGCTCGCCGACGGCGACCTGCACGCCGGGCAATTCGGCGATGGCCTCGATATCCGCAAGACCCAGCGAGGCCGAATCGTCGGACCTGGCGCCGCGGCCGCCGGCACGGACGAGCAGCAGATTGCTGCCCATGTTCTGGATGCCCTGCAGCACCTTTTGCTGCGCGCCCTCGCCGATGGCCAGCATGGTCACCACGGCGGCGACCCCGATCACCACGCCGAGCAGCGTCAGCGCCGTCCGGAACAGGTTCACCCGAAGCTGACGCAGGGCGATCTTCACCGCCTCGCCCATCTCCGAGAGCAGCCGGAACGCGCCATGGTCCACGACCGGGCGACGCGCGGCGATCTTGCCCACTGGCGCTCCGGTCTGGGTGTCGTCGACGATCTTGCCGTCCTGGATCTGGATCACCCGCTGCGCATGACTCGCCACGCTGGGATCGTGGGTGATGAGAATGACGGTGGTGCCCTCGACGTTGAGCTGCTTGAGCAACTCCAGCACTTCCGCGCCGCTACGACTGTCGAGCGCGCCCGTCGGCTCGTCGGCCAGGATCACGTCGGCGCCGTTCATCAGCGCCCGCGCGATGGAAACACGCTGCTGCTGGCCGCCCGAGAGCTGGCCAGGGCGATGCTCTGTCCTGTCGCCAAGACCCAGCCGTTCGAGCAGGCGGTGCGCTTTCTCGACCCGGTCGCGCTTGGCCACGCCCGCGTAGATGGCGGGAATCTCCACATTCTCGGTGGCCGTCGAGCCGGAGAGCAGGTTGTAGCGCTGGAAGACGAAGCCGAACGTATCCCGCCGCAGCGCGGCCAACTCATCCAGGCTGAGCGAGGCAACATCGGTGCCCGCCACCTCGTAGACGCCTTCATCCGGCCGGTCGAGGCAACCCAGTATGTTCATCAAGGTGGACTTGCCCGAACCGGACTGCCCCATGATGGCGACGAACTCACCCGGAAAGATGCTCAGGGACACGTCGTCCAGCGCCCGGATCTCGGTCTCGCCGTTCTGGTAGATCTTGCTGATGCCGTCGATCCGGATCAGCGCATCGCTCTGATCGGCGGGGGCGTAGTTCACAGCCGAGGCCCTCCCCTGAACCCGCCGCCGCCCTGACGGCCCTGACCCGGGCCGTTGGCCTGCTGGCCTGCGGCTGGCGGCAGCGGCAGGATGACCTGCTCGCCTTCCTTCAGGCCCGACAGCACCTCGGCGTCGGTGCGGTTCATCAGCCCGACCATGATGGCCCTCTCCTCGGGTCCATCCTCGCCCATGACCTTGACCACATAAGGCGTGGGATCGCCAGGCTTGCGCGGACCTTCGCCGCGTTGCCCCCTGCGGCGGCGCTCAGGAGCGGCCGAGGAACCCTCGCCGTCCACGGCGGTACTTCCACCCGGCTGGGCTTTTGCCGCCTCGCGCCGGGCACGCCGTTCGCCGCGCGCGGCGCCGTCGCCGCGTGGCTTTTCCAGCGCGGTGACCGGCACGACCAGCACGTCGCGTGCCTCTCCCTGGATAAAAAAGACCTGCGCCGTCATATCGGTCATCAGCGCGCCATCCGTGTTGTCCACGTCCAGCAGCACCTTGAACAGCACCACCTCGTTGACCACTTCCGGCGTCGGCATGATCTGGCGGACGTTAGCGACCCAGCGCCGGCTGGGATCGCCCAGCGTGGTGAAATACGCCGGAATGCCGGGAGTCAGCTTGACCACGTCGGCTTCGGAGACGTCCGCCTCGACGGTCATCTTGCTGAGATCGGCGATGCGCAGCACGATTGGCGCGGTCTGATTGGCGTTCAGGGTCTGGCCGAGATACGCCGTTTGCGACACCACCGTGCCCGAGATCGGCGCGTAAATCTTGGTATAGCCAAGCTGCGCCAGATCGCCGTCGAGAGTCGCCTGCGCCGAGGCCTGCTGCGCCACGGTCGCCGCGACCTGGGACTTGCCCACATCGACCGCCGTCTCGCTCGTCTGCAGCAGATCCTCGCTGACCGCGTTGCCTTCGAAAAGGCGCCGGTTACGCGCCGCCTGCTGCTCCGCCAGCGCCAATTGCGCGCGCTGGAGAGCGAGCTGCGCCTGAAAATTCTGGATATTGGATCGGCCCGTACGAACCCGTGATTCGAGCACGCGGGCATCGATTTCCGCCAGCAACTGGTCCTTTTCGACCGTATCCCCCACTTCGACATGGATGCGCACGAGCTGGCCGGACACCTGAGCGCCCACGTCCACGTAGTTCTGCGGCTTCAGCGATCCTAGGGAGTTGACGGTTTTCTCGATGTCGCCGCGCACCACCTCGACGGTCTGCGGCTCCGGCTCGTCCTCGCCAAAGAGGCCGGACCAATAGGCGATGGCGAGCACGAGAACCACGATGCCGGCCGCGCCGCCCCAGATCGCGGCTTTCGGCCGCCGTGCCGGCTTCTTCGCCGCCGTGCGGCCCGTAACGCCCTGTGGATCCATAGGTCTTCTCGCCTCTCGCATGAACACGCCGCCTGTTGCGGCGGACACAGGTTGAACGCACGTCGCGGCCAAAACCTTCGCGATCTTGGTCCGCTGCCTCTGAACTTCGGATGACTGGCCCGGGACGAGCGCGCTTCGAGACGCTACCCGCCGCTAAGCCGGCACGGCGTCGATGCGCGAACGCAACGATGCGTGCCGATGTTTCAGCCCCGGGAAATCACCGGAAATTTCCTTGTTGCAAATCAGTATTAGTTACACAATAAGATTTACCGTCTTCTCGGCCACTCATCGGACCCGAACCATGCCCGTGACTCACGATCTTTCGCTCTGGACGCTGTTCTGGCAGGCCAGCCCGGTCGTCAAGGGTGTTATCGTCCTCTTGATCGTCCTGTCCGTTGCATGCTGGTCGATCATCATCGAGAAAGCCATTCGCCTCGGCACGCTCCGCCGTCAGGTGGCGGCGCTCGCGGCGTTGGACGAAGGTGCCGCCGCACCGGGCATCGGCGCGGTCATCATGGCCGCTGGTCGGGCGGAGGCGCAGGACCGACTGGGCGATGAAACCCGCACCGAACTGCGTGACCGGATCGAACGGGCCATGCGCGTCGCCATGGCGCGCGAGTTGCGCAGGATCGAACCCGGTCTGCCGTTCCTTGCCACGGTGGGCTCGGCCGCGCCTTTTATCGGCCTGTTCGGGACGGTATGGGGCATCATGCACAGCTTCTCCTCCATCGCCAGTTCCAACAATGTCAGCCTCGCGGTGGTGGCGCCGGGGATCGCCGAGGCGCTGTTCGCGACGGCCATCGGCCTCGCGGCGGCGATCCCGGCCGTGATCGGCTACAACAAGCTGGCGGTCGATCTGGGCCGCTGCGGACAGGAGATCAACACCCTCATCATCGGTCTGTGCAAGCAGATGATGCGGGTTGAACCCCAGCCCGCGTTGCGCAGGACCGCGTGACATGGCCGCCAATCCCATCGAGCCCGCGAGTTTCGAAGAGGGCGGCTACAAGCCACTGGCCGAGATCAACGTCACGCCGCTGGTCGACGTCATGCTGGTGCTGCTGATCATCTTTATGATCACCGCGCCGCTGATGCTGTCCAACGTGCCGCTGGAATTGCCGAAACTGTCCGGCCCCAATCTGGACCGGCCGGAAGAGCCCCTGGTCGTGAGCCTGAACCGCGACGGCGCTATTTTCCTCAAGGACGAGAAGCTCGGCATGGACGAACTGCTCGTGCGCCTCTCCGCGCTGGCGCCCGCGCGCGGCAATGACGTGATCTTCGTGCGCGGCGACAAGGGAGTCGAGTACGGCTCGGTGATGGAGGTGCTCGGCAAGGTCGGCGAGGCAGGCTTCGCCAAGATCTCGCTGATCGCCGAGAACCCGCCCGGGACGGCGCGGTGAGCTGGATTCCGGTCTCATCGAGGCTGGTGGCCGTCGGCATTCATGTCGCGGGCATCGGCATTGCCATGAGCATGCCGTCGAGCCCGCCGCCGCCCAGGCCCCGTGACATTCCGATCACCCTGTCCATCGCGCCTCCGGCACCGCCCGCGCCGAAAGTGCTGGAGAAGGTCGAGGAGCCGAAGCCGGTCATCACACCGAAGCCCAGGCCCAAGCCGATCGTCGAGGACATCCCGCCGCCACTGCCGCAGCCTGTCGCCCCGCCCGCGCCCGCCGTGATCGCCAGCGCGGCCACTTCCATCGCGGAGACGGTGACGGCGCCGGCGGAACCTGTCGCGCCCCCGCCACCGCCGCCACCCTCCCCAAGCCCGGGCGACGTCAAGGCGAAGGATGATTATTTTGCCCGTCTCCTCGCCTGGCTGGAGCGGCACAAGCGGTATCCCGGCGAGGCGCGCTCGCGGCGAAACGAAGGCACTGTCATGGTCCGCTTCACCATGGATCGAACGGGCCGCGTCCAGAAGTGCGCTCTGGACCGGACCTCGGGGTCTCCGGTACTCGACACCGCCGCGCTCAAGATGGTCGAGCGTGCCTCGCCCCTGCCGTCCATGCCGAAGGAAATGCCCGACCAGCAACTTGAACTGGTCGTGCCGGTCGAGTTCTATATTCGTTGAGCCGGCACGCCGGGATCAGGTTTTTTCCTGACGCATCAGGCGGCGATACATCATGGTCAGCAGCTCGGACATCTCGCTCATGACGCGCGACATCCGCATCTGATCCTGCCGCAGCTGTTCCACGTCCGGTGCGGGCTGCGGGGCCGGCGCTGGCGGTTCCTTGGCAGGCTTGGGCAATTCCACCTTCACCAGATCCTGCAGCGATTTGTGCGCCTGCTGGATGAGGATGTCCTTGCGGCGCATCTCCTCGGCATGCTGTTGGCGCACCGCCACCAGTTCCGACCGAAGGAAGTCAATTTCACCGACCATGCTCTTGTGCTGGCGCTCGAGAACATCGAGCAGCGGTACAAGGCGCTGGCCGAGCGTGTCCTCCCTTTGCACGGGTGCAGGGGACCCGCTCGCTTTCAGCGCCTCGACTTCCTCGCGCAACGCCTGGTTTTCCTGCCGCAGGCGTGCCACGGCCTCGGCCCGCAAGGCCCGCTTCTCCTCGGCCGCCCGTGCCTTGTCCGCGACCGCATGCTCGATCTCCGGCTCGATGTAGACGAACCAGTTGTTGCCGATCTGGGTGCCGCGACGCTTGCCGCGCTTGATCTGCTTGAGGAGACGATTGGGCGTCAGTTCGAGGACTGCCGCTGCATCCTTCAATGTGGCCCATCGGCCCAGTGCGGGATCGCTGGCGGGGTTGGTCACTGAGTTCTCGCACGCTAGAGTGGCGGATGCGCATACTCGCATAAGTCTCGGGAAGGAGCCAGCCATGTCGGCCAGCGTGACGATAGACAAGACAGCCACTTACCGCTCCAACGACGGGCTCGACCTGTTCTATCGCGACTATGGCGACCATGCATCGGGCGGCGTGCCGGTGATCTGCATTCCCGGGCTCACGCGCAATTCGCGCGATTTCGACGCGTTGGCCCAGCGGCTGTCAGCCGACCGCCGTGTGATCTGCCCTGACCTACGCGGACGCGGCTATTCAGCCTGGGACCCGAATTACGTCAATTATGCTCCGGGCACCTATGTGCGGGATGTCCTGACGCTGCTGGACCATCTGGGTATCGACCGCGTGGTGTCCATCGGGACGTCGCTGGGCGGCATCATCACCATGGTGATCGCGGGCGCGAGGCCCGGCCTTCTGGCGGGCGCCGTGCTGAACGATATCGGTCCGGTGGTCGGCCCGGGAATCGCCCGCATCCAGTCCTATACGGGCAAGGCGGACCCGGTCGCGACCTGGGACGAGGCCGTCGCGCAGGCGAAACTGGTCTATGGCGCGGCCCTGCCCGGCCTGACCGACGCGGAATGGCAGGCATTTGCCCGTCGCGGTTATCGCGAGGACGATGATGGCCGCCCGCGCCTCGACTACGACCCCCGAATCGGCGATGCCATCCGCGAGGCCCCCGCGCCCACCGGAGATCCGTGGCCCCTGTTCCTTCGCCTGAAGGACATACCGACGGTCGCGATCCGCGGTGCCCTGTCCGACATTCTGGAGCAGGAGCCCTTCGAGGAAATGGGCCGCCGCAAGCCGGACACGGTTCTGGTCACGGTTCCGAACCGCGGCCACGTCCCGCTGCTGGACGAGCCCGAGGCGGCGGCCGCCATCGACGCCCTGCTCGCCTCGGTGGATGTCAGCGCGCGCTAGCGCCCTTCCAGCAGCGCAACCAGCCTCTTGCGCCGCATGTTGCGTGCCATGTCCACGGGCGTGACGCCATCCTCGTCCTCGGCCAGGGGGTTGGCGCCCTTGGCCAGAAGAATGGCGATCACTTCCACATGCGCCTGCGACACGGCCTCGTGCAGCGGTGTGTTGCCGGTCGCGCCGGCCGCATTGACGTCGGCGCCGGCATCGATCAGTGCCAGCACCTCCTCCGCGACGCCTCGAACACAGGCGACATGCAGCGGATAATCACCAAAATTGCCTTGGACGTTCACCGCGTCCAGGCGAATTCCGGCGAATTCAGGGAGCCGTTCCGCCACGTAACGTGCCAGCACGTCGCGGCCAGTCAGTTTCACCAAGGTCAGAAATCCCATGGTCAGGGTCAATCCATCCGCAAGCCGCCATCCACGTTCAGCGTCTGGCCGGTGATGTAGGACGCGTCCGGGCCGCACAGGAACGCAACGGCCGCCGCCTGTTCCGACGGCTTGCCCTGCCGGTCCATCGGGATGACCGTGCGCACGCCCTTCTTCACGTCGGCGAAGTCGCGCTGATACAGCTCGGCCGTCCGCTTGAAGGTGCTGTCCATCATGTCGGTGTCGGTGGAACCCGGGCAGACGCAATTGACCCTGATGCCCTGCTTGGCCAGTTCGATGGCCATCTGCTGGGTCAGTCCGATCACGGCGAATTTGGACGCGCAATAGGCGCCGTAGAGCGGCAGTCCGACCCGGCCCGCCATGGACGAGATATTGACGATGGCGCCGCCGTCGCCGCTTTTCAGCATGGCCTTCGCGGCCAGCTTGGAGACCAGATAGACTCCGTTCAGATTGACATCGACCGTGCTGTACCAGAGCTCGTCCGACATCTCGACCACCGACGCCGCCCCGGCATCGCTCGCCACGCCGGCATTGTTGACCACCGCGTAGACCGGACCCAGCTGCTTCTCGGTTTCCGCGATCAGGGTCTCGACCTGTTCGCGCTTGGTAACGTCGCACAGGATGGCGGCGGCGCGCCGGCCCATGGCGCGGATTTCCTCGGCGACGCTCTCCGCGCCTTTCCAGCCGTCGGCCTTCTCGTGATCGGGAAAGGTCGCCGGATCGCGCGGATAGGCCGAGACGGCAACGTCGAATCCATCCTGCGCTAGCCTCAGCGCGATGGCCCGGCCAAGACCGCGCTTGCGGCCGGCACCGGTGACGATGGCCACTTTACCGTTGGAATTTCCCATGATGTCTCTCCCCTTAAGCGCGCGCGGCCAGCATGGCCTTGAACGTCGTATCCATGTCGTCGAGGATGCGGCCCAAGACCGCATGCCGGCTCATGTTCATCCAGTAGGCTTCCAGTTTCGGGCTGTCGCGCAGCGGATCGTGGTCGCCGAAGAACGCCATGACGTAGTGCACGAAGAACAGAACGGGCGGTACGGCGCAATCCGCCAGGGTGAGCGACTCGCCGATGGCGAACTCGTCTCCCTCCATGAAGCCTTCCAGCAGCACGACGCCCTGCCGAAGCGCCGCGATACCGGCGTCGGCTGCCGCCTGATCGCGGGTGGCCGGGTTGAGCTGGGCGAACAGCGGAAACATCGGCCCCATGATGTACAGGTCGCAGACCCGGTTGATCAGCCGCGCCCGCGCGCGGACCACCGGATCGGCCGGCCGCAGCGCCGGCGTCGGATGGACATCCTCGAGATATTCGCAGATCAGCTCGGATTCCGGCAGCGTCAGGCCGCCATCGATCAGTGTGGGCACCTTCCCGATGGGATTGATGGCCAGATATTCGGCGGATTTCGGCGAGCCGCCGGGTGGCAGCTCCTGCTCATAGGTCATGCCCTTGATGGCCAGAACCGCGCGCACGCGTGCCACGAAGGGCGAATAGGACGGCCCGTATATCTTCATGAACTTCCCCGATCATGTCTCCCGGACTCCTTTCTAAAGGGGTTTAGGGGATCGGGGAATGGGAAAGCGCGAAAGGGGTCCGCCTGTCGCGGCCTGATGCGTCAGCGCTTCAGGCCGCGACCTCTAAAGGGGCCAGATTCTCCACGAATTGGCGGGTGCAGGCCTCCCAGCTGAACGCTTCGGCGAAGTCGAGGCAAGCCGCCCTGTCCAGCCTGAGCGCGCCTGCGATGGCCGTCGCCAGATCCTCGGACAGGCAGCCAACGGCGCCGCGATCGGCGCTGTCGCCGCGCGTGGCGCGTTCGCCGAGCACGTCGAGCGGCCCGGGCACCGGATAGGCCGCCACGGGTACACCGCACGCCAGCGCCTCGAGAATCACCAGGCCGAACGTGTCCGTCCTGCTGGGAAACACGAAGACGTCGCTCTGCGCGTAATACCGCGCCAGTTCCTCGCCCTGCTTGACGCCGGTGAACACCACGTCGGGATAGGCCTTGCGCAACTCGTCCAGCTGCGGGCCATCGCCGACGACCACCTTCGTGCCGGGCAGGTCGAGGCTGACGAAGGCTTCGAGATTCTTCTCGACCGCGACTCGCCCTACATAGGTGTAGACCGGTCGCAGCATGTCCATCGCGGTCTTTTCCTGCGGGCGGAACACCGCCATGTCGACGCCGCGCGAGAACAGCGCCGTGCGGCCGAACCCGCGTTCCTCAAGTTCGCGGCGCAGCGACTCCGTTGCCGCCATCACCCGGTCCGCCGGCTTGTGGAACCTACGCAGCATGGCATAACCCCAGGACAGGGGCACATGAAACCGGGCGGAAATGTACTCGGCGAAGCGGGTATGGAACGCCGTAGTGAAAGACAGGTCTGCCTTGAGGCAGACGCCGCGCGCCGCCCATCCGAGCGGACCTTCCGTCGCGATATGAATGGCGTCCGGCTGAAATTCCGCCAACATCTGGCGCAGGCGGCGGCGCGGCAGGACGGCCAGCCTGATTTCCGGATAGGTCGGCATCGGCACGGTGCGGAACAGGTCGGGCGTGATCATCATCACGTCGTGCCCAAGCTTGAGCAGTTCCTTCCGGGTCGTGTCGAGCGTGCGTACGACGCCGTTTACCTGGGGAAACCAGGCATCGCTGACGATCGCGATTTTCATGGATCAACCTTGCGAGCGTGGGAGGATTGAGAGAAGGCGCGGCCCGTTTTCAGGCGAATATTTTTTCGCCATCGGCAGGCTCGGTCTTGCCGGCCAGATCGAAGCGTTCGACCACGTCCAGCCAGCGCAGGATCTCGAGGCGCCCGTCATGGTGTTCGACCAGGGCGGTACAGCTTTCGACCCAGTCGCCGTCGTTGCAGTACAGGACGCCGTTCATCTCGCGCATTTCCGCGTGATGGATGTGACCGCAGATCACGCCGTCCAGCCCGCGTTCGGCGCATTCCTGCGCCACGGCGACCTCGAAGCGGCTGATGAACTCGACCGCGTTCTTCACCTTGTGTTTCAGGTACGCCGACAGCGACCAGTACGAGTAACCGAGGCGGCGGCGTACCGCATTGACTACCCGGTTCACGGACAACGCCGCGTGATAGGCATGATCGCCGAGGAACGCCAGCCAGCGGGCATGCTTGACCACCGCGTCGAACGCGTCGCCGTGGAAGACCAGGAAGCGGCGACCGTCGGCGGTATAGTGGATCGTCTCGTTGGTCACCAGGACGCCGCCGAAGAAGTGGCCGGCGAAGTCGCGCAGCGCTTCGTCGTGATTGCCGGTGATGTAGATGATCTCGGTGCCCTTGCGCGCCTTGCGCAGCACCTTCTGCACCACGTCATTGTGTGCCTGTGGCCAGTACCAGCCCTTTTTCAGGCGCCACCCGTCGATGATGTCGCCGACGAGATAAAGCCTTTCGCACTCGGTATATTTCAGGAAATCGAGGAGATAGTCCGCCTGCGCCCCCTTGGTGCCGAGGTGAAGGTCGGAAATCCAGATACTCCGGTAGCGCAGCCCGCCTTCGTCCAGCAGCGGTTTCGGCAGGGCCACCTGCATGGCGCGCGGGCGACTGCCGCCGGCATTCCTTGCCGCCCTGGCCATCCAGCTGTCGCCCGGAATGTCCCGTCGCGATGTTTCTGCTTGTCGGATCATATAACCGTAATCTTTCTTGCTATGATCCCGTTGCTCGCTTAATTCCACCTCATCAAAATACCTGCCGGTAGTTACAGATTTATGTCCAAGACAAACCAGAACGCGCCCACGCGACGATTTCTTGTGATTCTCAACCCCATCGCCGGTCGCCGGCGTCAGGTTTTCTTGGAAAAGACGCTCGACAATTTACGCGCCGCCGGTCTCGACCTCATCGTCGAGGCCACGACGGCACGCGGCGATGCCGAGGCCATCGCGCGCCGGGTTGCCAATGGGGCCGAAGACGTGGACGCCGTGATCGCCGCCGGCGGCGACGGCACCATCAACGAGGTGGCCAACGGGCTGGTGGGATCGGACATGCCGTTGGGCATCATTCCGATGGGCACCGCGAACGTCCTCGCGAGCGAGCTGGACATATCGCCCTGGTCGGGACCGGTGTCCGACGTTCTGATCAATGGTGTCGCCCGGCCGATCCGCATGGGAGATATCGATGGCCGCCGCTTCCTGATGATGGCGGGCATCGGCTACGACGCCCGCGTCGTCGCGCGCATCGACCTGAAGCTGAAGTACCGGTGGGGCAAGGCCGCCTATGGGCTGGCTGGATTGCTGGAATGGCTGGAGCCGCCGCGCGCGCCGTTCCATGTGGTGGTCGACGGGGAATCCCGTGAGACCGCCTGGGCGATCATCGCCAATGGCCGCCGATACGCGGGAAAATACATCGTCGCGCCCATGGCGCGGCTGGACGCGCCCTCAATGACCGTTTGCCTGATGCCGGGCACCGGCAAGCTGGACATGCTGCGCTATCTCGCGGCGATCGGACGCGGCCGCCTGGACCGCGAGAAGGACGTCACCTTCATCGAGGCCCGGGACATTCTGATCCCGGACGCACCGCACGCCATGGTCGAGATCGACGGCGATTTTCACGGCGCCGGACCGGTCAGGATCTCGCTGGCGGACGAGGTCCTGAACCTCATCCAGCCAGCCTGATCCTGGTTCAGCCCTCCGGCGTCGTCAGCGACACGCCGAGCAGGGCACGGCGCTTCAGCCAGGCGCTCGGACGGTAGCGCGGATCGCCATAGAAGCTGTACATCGCCTCGAGGATGTCCAGCACGGTGCGCGCGCCGAGCGCGTCGCCGAATTCCAGCGGCCCCTTCGGATACCCGAGACCAAGGCGCACGGCCGCGTTGATGTCGTCCGGCGTGGCGATGCGCTGCTGGGCGATCTCGCAGCCCACATTGACGATGCAGGCGATGACGCGCTGGGCGATGAAGCCGGGGCTGTCGTGAATGACCGTGACCGCTTCGGCCGCCTTGGCGAACAGCGCGTGGGCGCCGTCGCGGATTTCCGGGCGGGTGACCGGCGTGGTCATCAGGGTACGGTGCGTGCCCAGGCCGAACAGCGGGTCGATGGCGACCGTGTTCGCCGGATCGATCGCCAGCTCGAGCGCGGTCGTCGTCGCGTCCTTGCCGACCGGCGAGATGATGTTGACCGTGTCGGCGCCCGGCACGTCGGCGATGGCGACGCCATTGGCCTTGGCCAGGTCGGCGACGATGGCCTGCACCTCGGGTGACGCCTTGGCGACCCAGACAGCCTTGGGCAGCGCCGTCGGCGCGGCCGCCCGCGCGAAGGTGCTGCGCTTGCCGTCCTCGTAGGAGTAGAAGCCTCGGCCCGTCTTGCGCCCATAGAGTCCGGCGGCGACACGCTGCGGCGCGAGGGGGTTCGGCACGTAACGCGGCTCGTTGAAGAACTGCTGCCAGATGCTGACCATCACCGGGAACGAGACGTCGAGGCCGGTCAGATCGAGCAACTCGAACGCACCCATGCGGAACCCGCAGGCATCGCGCAGCACGTCATCGATCACGGGATACTCGGCCACGCCCTCGGACAGGATGCGGAAGCCCTCGGTGTAATAGGCGCGGCCGGCATGGTTGACGAGGAAGCCGGGCGTGTCCTTGGCGCCGACCGGACGGTGCCCCATGGCGTTGGCCAGCGCGTTCAGGCGGTCGACGACCCAATCCTCGGTCATCAGCGCCTTCACCACCTCGACCACCTTCATCAGCGGCACCGGGTTGAAGAAATGGAAGCCCGCGACGCGGCCCGGCTTCTGGCAGGCGGCGGCGATGGCCGTCACGCTGAGAGAGGAGGTGTTGGTCGACAGGATGCAGTCGTCGGCGACGATGGCTTCCAGGTCGGAGAAGACCTTCTTCTTGACGTCCAGGTTTTCGAGGATCGCCTCGACCACCACCGTGCAGTCGGCGAAGCCCTCGAGCCCGTCGGCCAGCGTCAGATTGGCCTTGGCCGCGTCGGCGGCAGGCTTGTCCATCTGGCCCTTTTCGGCCGCGCGGTCGAGCATCTTGCCGATGAAGCCGGCCGCTTCGTCCATCGAGGCGCGGTTCATGTCGAACAGGCGGACCTGGCAGCCGGCCTGGAGGGCGATCTGGACGATGCCGCGCCCCATGGCGCCCGCGCCCAGGACGCCGACGATTTCATTCTGCTTGCTCACGAGATCCCCCGTTCGTTCGGCTCAATTCGGATGGTTGGGGTTCATAGCACAGGCAATTCGGCAGGTCCAAGCGCCTCGGCTGCGGATTCCCGCCGCCATATCCGTTATGCTGTCGGACACTCTGGGGAGAACGCGATGACCGACATGCAAGGCGATCTGGTGGAAACCGGCTGGCTGACCGGACATTTGAACGATGACAATCTGCGCGTCTATGACTGCACCGTGTTCCTGACGCCCAAGGGCGACGGTACGGTGAGCATCGAAAGCGGCCGGGCGCACTGGCAGGAAGGCCACATCCCGGGCTCTGGCTTCCTCGATCTGGTGGAAGATCTGTCCGACACCACGCAGGCGCTGCGCTTCATGATGCCGCCCGCCGAGAAATTCGCGAAAGCCATGAGCGAGGCCGGCCTGGGCGACGACTGCCGCGCCGTCCTCTATTGTGCCGGCCCGCCCATGTGGGCGACGCGCGTCTGGTGGATGCTGCGGGCCTTCGGTTTCGACAACGCCGCCGTGCTCAATGGCGGCTGGACCAAGTGGAAATCCGAAGGCCTGCCCATCTCCACCGAACCGCCATCCTACGAACCGGCCACATTCACCCCGCGACCGCGCCCGGGCCTGTTCGTCGGCAAGGACGAGGTCGCCGCCGCCATCGAGGACGGGCAGACCTGCGTGCTGAATACCCTCTCGCGCGACTTGCACGCGGGCAAGGTCGCCATGGGACCGCGCGCCGGGCGGATCGCCGGCAGCGACAACCTTCCCGCCATGGACCTTCTGGGCGAGGACCTGCGTCTGCTGGACGATCCGGCGCTGATGGAGCGGCTAGGCGGCATCGGCGCCGATCCGGATCGCCGGATCATCACCTATTGCGGCGGCGGCATCGCCGCGACGCTGACCGCCTTTGCGCTGACCCGGCTGGGACACGACAAGGTCGCGGTCTATGACGGGTCGCTGTCCGAATGGTCGGCCGACCCCTCCGCGCCCATGGAAACCGGATAAGCAGTCGCGGCGACGAAAAATCACGGCGTCCCCTCGCAGTCGGCGTTCGGAAAACCTACTTAAGTTTCCGGTGTATAACGGCTGGTCCTGACGGACCCGCAATGATTTCACGCCTCCGCCCCGCTGCGGATGTTACCCTGTCCCGCCGGCGGCTTTCCGCCGCTCCAGCAACCGAGGATCACAGAACCGTCCGATGGAATGGATCGACCATATCATCCTGCTGTCGTCCGGCCTGATCGTCCTGAGCATTTTGGTCGGGCTGGTCTCGACCCGCTTCGGCGCACCATTGCTGCTGGTCTTCCTGATTCTCGGCATGCTAGCGGGCGAGGACGGCCCGGGCGGCATCAAGTTCGACAATTTCTACACCGCCTATGGCGTCGGCAGTCTGGCGCTGGCGATCATCCTCTTCGACGGCGGATTGCGCACCGAGCGCAAGGATTTCCGCATGGTACTGGCGCCCGCGGCGACGCTGGCGAGCGCCGGCGTGCTGATCACGGCGCTGATCACCGGCGCCGCCGCCAAATGGTTCATGGGCATCGGCTGGATCGAGGCCATGCTGGTCGGCTCCATCGTCGCCTCGACCGACGCCGCGGCGGTGTTCTTCCTGCTGAACGTCCGCGGCGTCCGCCTGCGGGACCGGCTGCGCGCCACCCTCGAAGTGGAGGCCGGCCTCAACGATCCCATGGCCGTGTTCCTCACGCTGACCTTCCTCACTCTGCTGCAGATCAGCGCCGCGAGCCCGATCGAGGCGACCATCCAGACCTTGATGACGCAGGCCGTCGTGCAGCTTCTGGGCGGCATTTTCCTCGGCGTGCTGGGCGGCGCGGTGCTGCTGGCGCTGGTCAATCGCCTCAGCCTGTCGGCCGGTCTCTACCCGGTATTGGCGGTCGCCGGCGGCCTGTTCGTGTTCGCCCTTGCCCAGACGGTCGGCGCCAGCGGCTTCCTCGCCGTCTATCTGGCGGGCTATGTCTTCGGCCGTCGCCGGCACCGGGCGACCCAGATCATCAACCGCTTCACCGACGGCATGGCCTGGCTGAGCCAGATCGCCATGTTCCTGATCCTGGGCCTGCTGATCACACCGTCGAAGATGCTGCCCATGCTCGCGGCGTCCGTCGGGATCGCGCTTGTCCTGATCTTCGTCGCACGCCCGATTGCCGGCTTCCTTTGCCTGCGGCCTTTCAGGTACACGCCGCGCGAGATCGGCTTCGTGTCCTGGGTCGGCCTGCGCGGCGCGGTGCCGATCTATCTGGGTACCATACCGATCCTGGCCGGCATTCCCGGCTCGGAAACCTGGTTCAGCGTCGTCTACATGGTGGTGATCACCTCGCTGGTGGTGCAGGGCTGGACCATCGGCCTGGCGGGGCGCTGGCTGCATGTGGTGCTGCCGCCGCGTCCGCAGGCGCCGCAGCGCGTCGATATCGACCTGCCGCACGACATCGGCCGCAGCATGATCGCCTATACGGTCCAACCCGGCAGCCTGGCCATGCGGCGCAGCTATCCCCGGCTGCCGCTGCCCGATGAAGTCGATATCGTGTCCATCGTCCGCGACGGCGACATGCACGCGCCGGGCGAACTCGAACAGCTGGCGCCGGGCGACGATGTCCTGCTGATGACGCCGTCGGACCATGTGGCCCTGCTCGACCGCATTTTCGGCGCCAAGGCCGGTAATGTGCGCGATACCGCGGTGGAGCTGCTGGGCGAGTTCATCTTCGCCGGCGACACGCCGACCGGCGCCGTGGCCGATCTCTACGAGGTCAAGATCCCCGCCAACCAGAGGGAGGTCCCGCTGGGGTTGTTCATGGAAACCCACCTGCTGCTGAGGCCACGCGCCGGGCGGCGGCTCAGGCTGGGCGCCATAGAGCTGATCGTCGCGGAAACGCGCAAGAGCCGCGTGGTTCGGGTGGGCATCGAGCTGGAGCCCATGGAAGGCTCGCTGCGCAGGTTCGACCCGGGCATGATCTGGCTGCGATCGACCCTCTGGCTGCCGCTCAGCCGCGCCATCGGACGCTTCCTCCCGAAGGTGCCGACCCCCGCCTGGTGGCGGCGTTAAAGTTTGGCGACCCCGTCGATCTCGACGATCAGATCGCGGTGAGACAGCTCGCGGACGCCAATGGCCGTCCAGGTGGGATAAGGGTCGTTGACATAGCGGTCCTTGACCTCCGCGAACAGCGCGATGCTGTGTTGCAGCTCGATGTGATAGCTCTTCATCTCGACGAGATTGTCGAAGGTGGCGCCGACCTCGTCGAGGATCGCCTTCATGTTCTCGAAGCAGAGCTCGAACTGGGCTTCGTGATTTCGCGGAATGCCGCCTTCCGGCATGATGCCGAGGGCGCCCGAGATGTAGAGCGTGTCGCCGACCAGCAGGCCGGGAGAATAATGCCAGTTGTCGTGCAGACTTTTCAGCCTGTCGGGGACGATCATCTTCTTGTGCATGACACGCTCCTCTTCGCGGTTCAAAGCCCTCCGGTGACCGGCAGGATCTGGCCCGTGACCCAGCCGGACGCGGGCGAGCCTAGGTAAACAACGGCGGCGCCGATATCCGACGGCGTGCCGAAACGGCCCGCCGGAATGTTCACTTTCTCGAGCAGGCCGGGCAGACCCGACTCGTCGATGCCCAAGGCGTTCATCACAACCTCGGTCGGAATCCACGCCGGTTCGATGGCATTAACGCGAATGCGCGGCGCCAACTCGCGCGCGAAGGTCTCGGTCAGACTGTTCACGGCGGCCTTGGCCGCGCCGTAATGCCCGCTGCCGGGCACCGGTCCCCGCGCCGCGCGCGAGGAAATGTTGATGACCGCGCCGCCATCCTGCATGCGCTTGACCGCCGCGACCGTGCCGGCCCAGACGGCGGTCAGGTTGACGTCCATGCAGTGCCGCCAGGCATCGGGCGACGCGCCCGTCAGCGGCCCCATATAGGTCGAGCCGCCCGCGTTGTTCACCCAGATGTTCAGGCCGCCGAACGTATCGATCGCTGCCTTGGCGAGCGCATCGAGCGCATCGCTGTCGGTGACATCTGTCGGCACGGCGATCGCCTTGCCGCCCTTGGCGACGATATCGGCGGCGACGGCATCGATGTCGTCCTTGCGCCGCGCGGCGAGCACCACCGCCGCGCCCGCTTCGGACAGGGCGTGAGCGATCCCCTCGCCGATGCCCCGGCCGCCGCCGGTGATGACCGCCACCTGTCCGTCGAGCCGGTACTGATCGAGGATGCTCATCAATGACCTCCGGTCACGGGCAGCATCTGCCCGGTCACCCAGCCCGAGGCAGGCGAGCACAGATAGACGACGGCGGCGCCGATATCCTGCGGCCTGCCGAAGGTGCCCATGGGAATGGCGAGCTGTTTGGCCAACGCCGGCAAGCCGGCTTCGTCGGCCACGCCCAGCGCCGCCATCATCACCTCGGTCGGGATGTAGCCCGGCATGATGGCGTTGACCCTGATCTTCGGCGCCAGTTCACGGGCGAAGGTTTCGGTCAGACTGTTCACGGCGGCCTTGGCGGCGCCGTAGTGGCCGCTCCCCGGGATCGGCCCGCGCGCCACCAGCGACGAGATATTGACGATCGAGCCGCCCTCGCTCATGCGCTTTACGGCAGCCAGCGTCGCCGCCCAGACGGCGGTGATATTCAAGTCGATACAGTCCTGCCAGTCCTGCGGCGACAATTCGGTCAGCGGCCCCATGGCGCGCGATCCGCCGGCATTGTTCACCAGGATGCTCAGCGTGCCGAATTCGTCGACCGCCGCCTGCGCCAGCGCCTCGAGCGCCTGCGAGTTGGTCACGTCGGTGGGCACCGCCAGCGCCTTGCCGCCCTTGGTCCTGATGTCGGCCGCCACCTTTTCCACCTCGGCGCCGCGCCGCGCGGCGACCACGACCGCCGCGCCCGCATCAGACAGCGCATGCGCGATTCCCTCGCCGAGACCGCGTCCACCGCCAGTGACGACGGCAACCTGGCCATCCAGCCGATACTGGTCCAGAACTCCCATAAGCATCTCCCCGTTTTCCCCGAGTCAGCTTAGCACAATGCCGGCGGCGGCCACCCGAAAACGCCCGCCGATGGGAAATGGCGCCGCGGCACCGTATATCCTGTCGGGAGGGGTGCTCGCGAACGGGAGAGAACACCATGTCGAGACGGTCAATGGCCCTGTTGCCGGCTGCCATGCTGGCGCTGGGCTTGTCTATGTCGGCGCTGGCGGCGCCGGCAGACGCGCCGGAAGGCGCACCCGCGCCCACGCGCGCGCCCGGCGTGCCCGCCCAGGCCGCGCCGCCCGGCAAACAGGTCGATGCCTCGGACGTCACGGTCCATATCGGCTTCACGCCCGCCATGAAGGAATCCATTCGCACCTTCTACAAGGGCAAGGGCTGTCCCAAGGGCGAGGCGGCGCCGCAGGCGGGCTGCATCCCGCGCACCGATCCCGCGGCGACGCCGCGATATGGCGTCGGAAAGCCGCTCCCACGGGGAATCGAGGTCACGGCTCTGCCCAAGCCGCTGGCAGGTTCCATGGCCGCGCCGAAGGGCTACCGCTTCGGCCTGGTGGACGGCGACGTGCTGATGCTGGCGGAGGACGACAAGCGTGTCGCCGACCGTTATCCCGCCATCGATCCAGCGGCGCCTTGAGCGTTACTGGGCCGGCTTCTTGAGGTACTTGTCGAACGTCGCCTTCAGGGTGCCTTCGCTTTTCACCCGGTCCAGCCAAGCGTCCACATAGCGCAGCAGCGCGTCGTCGCGCGGCATCAGATAGGCCTTCTCGGTGAGCGTGAAGGTCCCGGCTAGCGCGGGGCAGAGCCGAGGATCGAGCGCCGACTGGTATTTGACCTCGATCTGGTCGGTGACCATCACGTCGGCGCGCCCGGCGGCGATCTCGTCGAAGATCTTGGTATTGTCGGGAAAGACCTGGATCGTCGCCGACATCAGCTTCGCCTGCGCGAACCGCTCGTTCGTCCCGCCCGGGTTGACGATGACCCGGACGCCCTTGCGGTCGATCTCCTCGACGGTGTCGTAGCGCGCTTCCTCGCCGCAGCGGACGATAGGCGTCTTGCCGTCCATCAGATAGCTCTGCGACTGATAGGCCTCGCGCTGGCGTTCCTGGGTCTTGGTGATGCCGCCCATGCCGATATCGAAGCGGTTCGCCTTCAGGTCCGTCATCAGATTCTGCCAGGTGGTTCGCACGAACACCGGCTCCACTCCGAGGCTCTTGGCCAGATCCATGGCCAGGTCGATATCGATGCCGGCATAGCCATCGGCCGCGACGCTGCTGAACGGCGGATAATCGCCCGTCGTGCCGATCCGCAGCTGCTTGCGGGCGACGATCCGGTCGAGCAGCGAAGCGCCCTGCGCGGCATAGGCGACGGGACTGGCGGCTTGGGCGATTTCTGCCAGGGCCTGTGGGGCAAGCCCGCGGGTCTTGGCGGCGGTCGTCAGAATGGAATTCAGATGCGCCCTTTGCTCGGGCACGTCCAGCAGCGGGCGCACCAGCACCAGCTGCGCCAGGATCGCGTCGCCGGCCCGGGCGATGGAGGGGCGCAGGATCGTGTTCAGGTCGAGATCGGGCTGGGTCGACGGAAAGCCCTTGGCTTTCCAGGTCGCGAACCAGCGCCGCTGCATCGCCTTGGAGGCCTCGATCTGGGCCGCCAGGAACGGGCGGACGGTCAGGAAATCCAGTCCCGTTGCCTCGGCGTTGATGGCGGCCGCGTCGAGCACGCGGGTTTCCTGCGCCAGATCCTCGATCGGCTTGTCGTTACGCCATTTCCACGCCGCCACATGCTCGGCCAGGTCGAGCCTATAGAGAATCAGCTCGGCGAAGCGCTGGATTTCAGCCGCCGGCGGCTGTTCCGCCTGCGCCGGCCGGGCGAACGCCGCCAGCAGAATCCCCAGCACCACGACCATGACAGACTTCATCCGACGCTCCACTATTGCGGCTTCACCTGCCGCGCGTTTCGACAGCCATACCCTTTCGGAGCCGCCATTGCCATGGCGGCATGAGCCTTTCCGCCCGCGCCAGCGTCAGGCGGCGGGCAAGTAGCCTTCGAGGGCACGCCGGAAGGAGTCGGACAGCCGTTCGCCCTTCCGGCTTTCGTGGCCGATATGCACCATGATCAGCCGGGCGGTCGCCACGCAGGTTTCGCCGAGGAACACGCCCTGCCCCATGACGAAGGAACTGTTGCCGATCCGCTCGACCCGCGTGCCGACGCTCAGTTCCCCGGTCTCGCGGATCTCGCGCAGATACCGGATCGTCTGCTCCGCCACCACGAAGCCGGCCACCGCCGCCTTGGGCAGCGCCTGACGGATGGTGTGGTTCAGCAGCCGATAGCGGCCCTCTTCCAGATAGGCGGCGACCACGCTGTTGTTCACATGGCCCTGCGTGTCCAGATCGCGCATGCGGACCAGGATCGGGTTGAAGACCGAATAGCTGTCGCGGCGCGCCAGGGCGTCCCAATCCGTGTCCGTCATGTCAGTAGATCGTGTAGGCGCCGTCGATCACCAGCGTGTCGCCGGTGTGATAGCGCGACGCGTTCGAGGCCAGATACACCGCGATGGCCGAGAAATCCTCGCCATCGGCCCAGCCGCCGGTCGGCACGCGGCTGATGACGTTCTCGTTGAACTTGTCCCACGCCTGCGCACCGGCGGTCATTTCCGACCGGACCCAGCCGGGACAGATGCTGTTGACGCTGATCCTGTGGCGCGCCAACTCGACCGCCATGGCGCGGCACATGGTCACCACCGCCCCCTTGGTCGCCGCGTAGTGCTCGTTGCGCGCCGCGCCGTGGATCGCCGCGGTCGAGGCGATGCCGACCAGCGAACCGCCGCCATCGCCCGCCTTGTGCCGTTCGATCATCGAGCGCGCCGCCTCGCGCAGGGTGAACAGCACGCCGTGAAGGTTGATCCCTTCCATCTTCTGGAAGTCCTCGAGCGAGATGTCGAACAGATCCTTGCGGCGGATCGATATCCCCGCATTGGCGATGGCCTGGTCGATGCGGCCGAACTCCTTGAGGATGTCGGCCATGCCGGCCTTGACCGCGGCCTCGTCGGAGACATCGACGACGGCGGCGCGCACCTCGCCGCCATGCGCCTTCAGCCGTTCGACGGCGCGGGCGTTCTTTTCCGCGTTGGTGCCCCAGATCACCACGCTCGCGCCGTGCATGGCGAGGCCCTCGGCCATGCCGATACCGATGCCGCCATTGCCGCCGGTAACCAGCGCCACCTTGCCCGTCAGGTCGAACAGATTTTTCACCCATGCCTCCCGCATTTCCGTTTTCGGCGGGAACGCTAGACCGGATCGGTGGACGGGAAAAGCCTCAAAGCGTCGGAGCAGCGGCCAGCGTGAGGCGCAGGATGATGAACTCAGACGGTTTGACGGGCGCGAAACCGATCATCAGGCGAACACGGCCCTGCGCCAGTTCCACCTCGCTCGTCGTTTGCCGGCCGCACTGGGTGAACCACGCATCCTTGGGCGCGGCGCCCACCAGCGCCCCATCACGCCAGTACGACTCCATGAAGCCATCGACCGTCTCGCGGATCGCCGCCCACAACGGTTCGTCATTCGGCTCGAACACGGTCCAGGCGAGACCCCGCTCCAGCGAACGTTCCAGATAGAGCGCGGCGCGGCGCACCGGCACGTAACGCCACTCCGAATTCGCCGACAGCGTCCGCGCGCCCCAGACGAGCGGTCCAGCCGTCCCCATGACCCGAATGACATTGATCGCCTGCGGGGTCAGACGCTCCTGCTCCGCCGTGCTCACTGTCACGTCGAGCGCGGCGCCGACGATGGTCGCCCCCGGCCCGGCCGGGGTTTTCCATACACCGCGCTCGCTGTCGGCGCGCGCGATGATGCCGGCCACGCTTCCCGATGCGCCGACCTCGTGGCCATCGGGCAGCTTCAGGCGCGGATAATAGAAGGCGGCGTTCGGCGACCGAACCTCCGCCAGCGCCGCGAGCCAGGTCCCCAGCGCATCGAGCCCCACGACCCCGGTCGGCGTGTCCACCAGCAGCAAAGCGCGCCGCGCCGTGCACACCGCCAGTGCCGCGCCATACAGCGCGATGCCGCGATCGGGCACATGGACGGCGTCCGGCAGGCACAGCAGGTCGAAATCCTCGGGCGTATCCATCAGCACCCGCAACCCATCCTCGATCGACGCGGCCGAATTGCTCGGCACGCGCACCAGGATGGCCTTGGTGCCGCCATTGAGGAAAAATTGCAGCACCGCGCGCGGCGCCTCGCCCAGGCCGTGGGCGCCGCCATAATCCCGTTCGAATTCGAACAGGCTGGAAATGTTGAGGGCCCGGCCCGAGGGACCCAGCGCGAAGGCGCCGACAAAGGCCGCGACGCCCGTCTCCACCCCGTTGATCGACCGCGCCTGCACCTGTATTTCCGGCACGTAAACACCCGGCCGGGACGATACCGACCGGGTCATCGACCGCATCCAGCGAACCACCTGCTTCAGAGCCATGCGCGAGATTTAATCGCCACTGTGGCGATTTTGTGAACCCGCCGGCTCACGGCCGCATGCCGGCCAGATCACGGCCGCATGAAAGTGAAATCCGTATCCGGATCGATGTTCTCGGCCACGAACTGCAACTCGCTGGCGATGTCGTCATAGCTTCGGGTCAGGCGATAAATCCGCACCACGTGATCGAGCAGGGTGCGGCCAAGAATGTCGCTCGGAACGCCGGCGGCGGCGGCCTCCTCGAGCATGGCGGCGACGTGGCGGGCGGCGATTTCCTTGTGCGGCATGGAAATAGGTTCTCCGGTTGGCGGGACCCTCAGGCTAGCGTGCCCCGACCGAAAGACCATTGATTGCGCTCAAGCAAAAGGCCCGCCATCCGGAGATGACGGGCCTCTCGTCAAACCTGAGCGATCAGGCGCGACCGATCAGCGGCACTTGATGTCGCCGCGATCGAGCTCACGGCCAACCAGCGCGCCGGCGCCGGCGCCGACCACGGTGCCGAGGGTCTTGTCGCCGCGGCCCGCGACCATGTTGCCGACGATGCCGCCGCCGACCGCGCCGGCGATCGCGCCGCCGGTACCCTTGTCACGCTTGCAGTGACGGTCGTAATCGCGGCTGTAACGCCGGTCGTAATCACGGCCATAATGCCTGTCGTGACCGCGATAGTCGCGGCTGTGGTCATAGCGATAGTCGTCGCGATAATGCCTGTCGCCCGCGAACGCCGGGGCCGCCACGGTCAGGGCCAGCACGCCTGCCAGAATTGCTCGTTTCATGACGTTTCACTCCTTCAACCTACGGCCTGCGCGGGGATACGCGCCGCCTGGGTCAATCAAATCGAACTACTAACGTTGACCTGAGAGGAAGGTTGCACGCGGCGGATGAACGGTAGCTGAAAGGGTGATTTTTTTCGCAGAGCCATCCTCCGGCCTCCACGCAGAAGGCGGAAGGGAACTCGGGGCTGCGCACGAAAGTCTGGAGTCGAGCACGGGCCGGAAATTGTTGGCGCTCCCTAGGGGACTCGAACCCCTGTTTTCGCCGTGAGAGGGCGACGTCCTGGGCCACTAGACGAAGGGAGCGTGAGGGCCGTGCGAACAGGCGCCTTAGATAGGCGGGACGGGCCTGCCGGATCAAGGGAAAAGTGCGGCCCGGTCAGGCCAGCATGGAAATCGGCACCGGATCGAAGCGGCCAGCGGCCTGGTTCAGGCGGAAGGCGTTGACCTCGCCCGCGCCCTCGGCGGTCACGCCGGCGATCAGCCAGATCATTTCCGGCTCCCATGCCTGGGCGCGGTCCCGCTCGGACGGGGCGGCCGGCGCGTCGGGATGGGAATGATAATGGCCGACGATCTCGCGGCCGGTGCCACGCAGTTCTTTCTGCAGGCGCAGGCGCAGGCGCAAATCGATCTCGAAACTGTCTTGCGGCGACGGCGACAGGTTGGCGCTGGCCTCGACGGCATCGACGGTCAGCACGTCGCCGATCCAGCCGCCGATCAGCAGGCCGCAGCATTCATGGGGATAGGCGGCGGCGGCGGCGGCGCGGATGCGCTCGATCAGCGCCGGCGCCAGCCGAATCACGGCGCGGCGGCAGGCAGCGGCGCCGCGGGCGCGGCGCCCGGCGCGAACCGCAGGGTGCCGAGAACGCCGCCGGTGGCGCGGTCGACCAGCAGCAACTGGCGCTGGCCATCCGGCATATCCACCAGGACATAAAGCTCGGCCGCGCCGCCCGTCACCTGCACCACCTTGCCGGCATAGGGAATCGGCACGTCCACATTGCCCAGCACCTTGGCGGGCGCGACCGGAGCGGACATGGCCGCCGGCGCATTGGCCCGGTCGCCCTTGCCCGCGGCGCGCATGGCGATGGTGACGATGATGACGCCGATGCAGACGATGATGGCGATACCCAGAACGATCACGATGATCTTGAGTACCCGCTGCTTTTGGTCCACTTCTTCGGTCATGTCCCAGCTTTCCGATCAGACTGTCGAAACCATCATCGCCGACGGCGCCGCCGGCGACCGGCTCGACAAGGCCCTGGCCGCCGCCCTGCCCGACATGTCGCGCGCCCGGATCCAGCAATTGCTGGCGGCGGGACATGTCAGCCGCATGGACGGGCCGGTCGCCCGGACCATAGACAACGCGTCCGCCAAGGTCAAACCGGGGGAGCGCTACGTCCTGTCGGTGCCGCCGGCGGTCGAGGCCGAGCCGCAGGGCGAGGACATTCCGCTGCGCGTGGTGTTCGAGGACGCGCATCTGATCGTCATCGACAAGCCGGCCGGGCTGGTGGTGCATCCGGCCGTCGGCCACGCCCAGGGCACCCTGGTCAACGCCCTGATCGCCCATTGCGGCGACAGCCTGTCGGGCATCGGCGGCGTGAAGCGGCCGGGAATCGTGCACCGGCTGGACAAGGACACGTCGGGCCTGATGGTCGCGGCCAAGAGCGACGCGGCCCATAACGGCCTCGCGGTGCAGTTCGCCGACCACAGCATCGAGCGTGCCTACCGGGCCATCTGCTGGGGCGCGCCGCGCCCGCGCCAGGGCACGGTCGATACCCAGATCGGCCGCAGCACCAGCAACCGGCAAAAGCGCGCCGTGCTGAAGGCGGGCGGCAAGCACGCGGTGACCCACTACGCGGTCGAGGAGGTTTACGGCGACCTGCTCGCGCCCGTCGCCAGCATGATCGAATGCCGGCTGGAGACCGGCCGCACCCACCAGATCCGCGTGCACATGGCCCATATCGGCCACGCCGTCGTCGGCGACCCCCTGTATGGCGCGGGCCGGCGCGCCAAGGGACTGAGCGCCGAAGGACAGGAGTTCGTGCGCGGCTTCGGCCGGCAGGCGCTGCATGCCGGCGTGCTGGGATTTGAGCATCCCGTTACCGGCGAGGTCTTGAACTTCGAAAGCGACCTCCCACCTGACATCGAGGCGCTCGCGCGCATCCTGGCTGCTTGAGTCCTCAAGCCCCCGCCTCTTCCGGGATGCAGGCTGGAGCCTGTCCGTGGGAGGGAATTGGCGTTTTCCGACGCAATCCCCTAAAATAAGAAAATGAGCGAAAGAACCGAGATGTCATCAGCACAGCTCCCGGCGCTTCTGAGTCCGGAAGGCAGTCTCTCCCGCTACCTGCAGGAAATCCGCAAGTTTCCCATGCTGGCGCAGGAAGAGGAGTACATGCTGGCGCGCGCGTGGCGCGAACATGGCGACACGGAAGCCGCGCACAAGCTGGTGACCAGCCATCTGCGCCTGGTCGCCAAGATCGCCATGGGCTATCGCGGCTATGGCTTGCCGCTGGGCGAGCTGATCTCGGAAGGCAATGTCGGCATGATGCAGGCCGTCAAGCGTTTCGACCCGGAAAAGGGCTTCCGGCTGGCGACCTATGCCATGTGGTGGATCAGGGCGTCGATCCAGGAATATGTCCTGCGCTCCTGGTCGCTGGTCAAGATGGGCACCACCGCCGCGCAGAAGAAGCTGTTCTTCAACCTGCGCCGCGTGAAGGGCCAGATCGAGGCCATCGAGGAAGGCGACCTGAAGCCCGAGAACGTCGCCGAGATCGCGCGCCGCCTCGGCGTGACCGAGGACGAGGTGGTCAGCATGAACCGGCGGCTGACCGCGCCGGATAGCTCGCTGAACGCGCCGCTGCGCGACGAGTCCGACAGCGAATGGCAGGACATGCTGGTCGACGAGGACATGGACCAGGAGGAGCGCCTGGCCGAGCGCGACGAATTGTCGCTGCGCCAGCAGCTGCTGATGGATGCCATGTCGGTGCTGAACGACCGCGAGAAGCACATCCTCACCGAGCGCCGCCTGCGCGACGACCCGGCGACGCTGGAGGATCTGAGCCAGCAATACGACATCTCGCGCGAGCGGGTGCGGCAGATCGAGGTCCGGGCCTTCGAGAAGCTGCAGAAGGCCATGAAGAACGCCATGAAGGACCGCCAGATCGCCGCCGGCGAAAGCCGCGCGGAACTGGGCGCCTGAGCACCCCGCGAGGACGCGGCGCCGTCAAAAGCGCCCCTGCACGGAAGACCGCGACACCGGCATCGGGAACAGCGCCCGAATGGCGCGGTCCCGTCGCCGCGCTCGTCGGCGCCAGCGCGTTTCTGGGCGGTCTCTGTTATCTGATGAAGATCGGCGCTGCGCCGCCGGCCGTCGTGATCGGCTACGCCGCCATGTCGCTCCTCTCGGCCGCCCTTTATGGCTTCGACAAGCTCGCGGCCCAGGGCGACGCGCCGCGCACCCCGGAGAGCACCCTCCATGTGATCGACCTGCTTGGCGGATGGCCTGGCGGGCTCATCGCGCAGCAACTGTTCCGCCACAAGCGAAACAAGCCGCCCTTCATGGTGGCGTTCGCGGGAACGGTCGCGCCGCATCTCGCGCTTTGGACACTCGTCAGCTACAAGGTCGCCTGATCAATACAGACCAGTCTATCAGTCCACGAACGGGTCGTGGACCAGGATGGTGTCCTCGCGCTCCGGGCTGGTCGACAGCATGGCGACCGGCGCGTCGATCAGTTCCTCGATGCGGCGGATGTACTTGATCGCCGTGGCCGGCAGCTGGGCCCAGGAGCGCGCGCCCTGCGTGCTGTCCTTCCAGCCTTCCAGCGTCTCGTAGACCGGCGTGACGCGCGCCTGCTTGTCGGCGCTGGCCGGCAGGTAGTCGATCTGTTCGCCGTCCAGCATGTAGCCGACGCACACCTTGAGCTCGTCGAACCCGTCGAGCACGTCCAGCTTGGTCAGCGCGATGCCCTGGATTCCGCCAACCTTGACGGCCTGGCGTACCATGACGGCATCGAACCAGCCGCAGCGGCGCTTACGCCCGGTGACGGTGCCGAACTCATGCCCCCGCTCGCCCAGCTTCTGGCCGATCTCGCAGGTCAGCTCGGTCGGGAACGGACCGCTGCCGACGCGGGTGGTATAGGCCTTCGTGATGCCCAGCACGTAGTCCAGCGCCCCCGGACCGATGCCGGCGCCGCCCGCCGCTTGGCCGGCGATGGTGTTGGACGAGGTGACGAACGGATAGGTGCCGTGATCGACGTCGAGCATGGTGCCCTGCGCGCCCTCGAACAGGATGCGCTGGCCCGACCGACGGGCTTCGGCCATGAACCGCCAGGTCGGCGACGCATAGGGCAGGATCTTGGGCGCGATCTCCTTGATCTGCGCGAACAGATCGTCGCGATCCACCTCGGGCTGGCCCAGCCCGCGGCGCAGCGGATTGTGATGCGCCAAAAGGGCGTCGATCCGGGTGTTGATCGCCTCGTCGTCTTCCAGGTCGCACACCCGCAGGGCGCGGCGGCCGACCTTGTCCTCATAGGCCGGACCGATGCCCCGGCGCGTCGTGCCGATCTTGGCGCGCTCGCTCGAGGCGTCCTCGCGCATGCCGTCCAACTCGCGGTGCAGCGGCAGGATCAGCGAGGCGTTCTCGGCCAGTTGCAGCGTCTCGGGCGTCACATCGATGCCCTGGGCGCGCAGTTTCTCGATCTCGGACACCAGCGCCCACGGATCGACCACCACGCCATTACCGATGATCGAGGGACGGCCGCGCACCACGCCAGAGGGCAGCAGCGAGAGCTTGTAGGTCTGGTCGCCCACGACAAGCGTGTGTCCGGCGTTGTGACCGCCCTGGAAGCGCACCACCACATCGGCGCGTTCCGACAGCCAATCGACAATCTTACCTTTGCCTTCGTCGCCCCACTGGGAGCCGATGACGACCACGTTTGCCAAGATCAGACTCCTTCAACACCGCCGTCGCGGTAGACATGGCTGCATCCGAGACGCCGCGCCTCGGCGGCATCGTCGGCGACCGGATCGAGACCGGCCACCGTGCGCCATCCATCGGCGCGCAACTGCTTCGCGGTCTCCCGCGCGATACCCGCCGGCACGAAAACCGACGCGGCGCGGCGCGGCTCGGGCAGCGCGCGCAACAGCGAATCCACATAGACGGTAAAGCCCACCGCCGGCTCGGCGCCCTTGGCGCCCTGCACCTGATAGCGCCCGCCACGGCCCAGCTCGCGGCTGGTGTTCCGGTCGAAGGCGGTGAAGCATATACCGCTGTGATACTCGAAATTCCGGTACTCGCCCGGGTCGATGGTCAGGATCAGCTCGGGCGACGCCTCGCGCAGCGTGCCGACCATGGCGCGCAATTCCTCGACCAGCGCGGCGGCCTCGCCGGGCAGGTCCAGCCGGAATAGCGCATCGAGCGCCTTGTCGGCCACGCCGCCGGCCAGCAGCAGCGTCTCCAGCACCTCGCGGGCGCGCCCCTCGAAGGCGGACAGGCCGGCCATGTCCTTTTCGTCGAGCGCCTCGCGCGCCGCGGCCGTGCTCTCGGCATCGAGACCCAGTCCGGCCGCCACGGCGGGCACCAGCGTCGGCACGGTCAGATCCACGGTAAAGTCGGTGGCGCCAACGGCGCGCAGTGCTTCGGCGGCCAGCAGCAGCACCTCGGCCTCGGCGCCGGTCGACGCGGTGCCGATCAACTCGATGCCCGCCTGCCCGAACTCCCGCTCCGACCGGAGCTTGCCGCTTTCCACCCGCAGCACCTGCCCCGCGTAGCACAGACGCAGCGGCCGGTGCGCGGCGGCAAGGCGGGTGGTGGCGACACGGGCGACCTGGGTGGTCATGTCCGTACGCACGCCCATCATGCGGTGCGAGGCCGGATCCATCAGGCGGAACATGCGGCGGCCTTCGGCGGCGCCCACGCCGGCTAGCAGGCTGTCCTCGAACTCGACCAGCGGCGGCGCGACCTGCTCATAGCCCTGCGAGGCGAAACATGACAGCAAGCCGGCCACGGTCGCGCTTTCCAGCTCGGCCCTGGGCGCCAAGGTATCGTGCAGGCCCTCGGGCAGGAGGGCGCGTGTGGCGGCGTCGGTCATGGTTTCGAGCCTAGCCCAACCAGCGGGCCGTGGTGAGTGTTAAAACGAGAGCGACTTGGCCTGGCGCATGTGCGGCAGGGCGCAGATCTTCTTCAGCAGGTCGTCGCCGATGGACTGGTCCACGTCGATCAACGCGATCGCGCCCTCGCCCGGACCGACCCGGCCCAGATTGAAGTTGGCGATGTTGACGCCCGCGTCGCCCAGGATCGTACCCAGCGCGCCGATGAAGCCCGGCTTGTCGTCATTGCGCACGAACAGCAGATGCTGGCCGAGCTGGGCATCGATATCGATACCGAGGATGTTGACGATACGCGGCTGGCGGTCGGCGAACAGGGTACCCTCGATGGTGTAGGTCGCGTTGTCCTGGGTGTTCACGGACAGGCGCACCAGCGTGTGATAGTCGGCTTCCCTGTTCAGCTTCTTCTCGGTGACCTCGATGCCCTTTTCCTTGGCGATCACCGGGGCGTTGACCATGTTGACCGCCAGATCGAGCGTCGGCGCCAGCAGGCTCTGCAGCACGATGGCGTTCAGCGGACGGGTGTTCAGCTCGGTCGCGGCGCCCTGGTACTCCACCTCGACGCAGGCGATGTTGCCCTCGACGATCTGCCCCATGAACGAGCCGAGCTGTTCGGCCAGCTTCATGTAGGGACGCAGGCGCGGCGCTTCCTCGGCCGACACGGACGGCATGTTGAGCGCGTTGGTCACGGCGCCGTCGACCAGATAGTCGGCGATCTGCTCGGCGACCTGCAGCGCCACGTTCTCCTGCGCTTCCTCGGTCGAGGCGCCCAGATGCGGCGTGGCGATCAGATTGTCGCGGCCGAACAGGATGTTCTCCTTGGCGGGTTCCACCTCGAACACGTCGAAGGCGGCGCCGGCGACCTTGCCGCTGTCCAGCGCGTCGCGCAGATCGGCCTCGACGACCAGTCCGCCACGGGCGCAATTGATGATCCGCACGCCGGTCTTCATCTTGGCGATGGACTTGGCGTCGATGATGCCGCGCGTGCCGTCGGTCAGCGGCGTGTGCAGGGTAATGAAATCGGCGCGGGCGAACAGATCGTCCAGCTCGACCTTCTCGACACCCAGATCCAGCGCGCGCTCGGGCGACAGATAGGGGTCGAACGCGATGACCTTCATCTTCAGGCCGATGGCGCGGTCGGCGACGATCGAGCCGATATTGCCGCAGCCGATCAGGCCGAGCGTCTTGCCGGTGACCTCGACGCCCATGAAGCGGGACTTTTCCCACTTGCCGGCCTGGGTCGACCGGTCGGCGGCGGGAATGTCGCGGGCCAGCGCGAACATCATGGCGATGGCGTGCTCGGCCGTGGTGATGGAATTGCCGAACGGCGTGTTCATGACGATCACGCCGCGCGAGGTGGCGAACGGGATGTCGACGTTGTCGACGCCGATACCGGCGCGGCCGATCACCTTCAGATTGGTGGCCGCTTCGAGCACCTTGGCCGTGACCTTGGTGTTGGAGCGGATGGCGAGACCGTCGAACTCGCCGATGATGGCGATCAGTTCCTCGGGCTTCAGGCCGACCTTCTCGACCACCTCGACGCCGCGTTCGCGGAAGATTTCAGCGGCCCGGGGGCTCAAGCTGTCGGAAATAAGAACCTTGCTCATCAGCCTTTTACCTCGTTGAACGCCCAGTCCAGCCACGGCGTCAGCGCCTTCAGATCATTCGCCTCGACCGTCGCGCCGCCCCAGATGCGCAGCCCTGCGGGCGCATCGCGGTAACCGTTGATATCGAAGGCAACGCCTTCCTTTTCCAGCAGGGAGGCAATCTTCTTGGGGACGTCTGCCTTCGCGCTGTCGCCGTCCAGGCTTTCGAACCACGGATCGACGATCTTGAAGCACACCGACGTGTTCGAACGGATCGCCTTGTCCTCGGCCAGGAAGCTGACCCAGTTCTTCGACGCGACCCAGTCCTCCAGCACGCCGAGATTGGCGTTGGAGCGCTCGATCAGCGCCGGAAGGCCGCCGATATCCTCGGCCCAGACCAGCGCGTCGATATAGTCCTCGACGCAGATCATGGACGGCGTGTTGATGGTCTCGCCCTGGAAGATGCCCTCGATCAGCTTGCCGCCAGAGGTCAGGCGGAAAATCTTCGGCAGCGGCCACGCCGGCTTGTAGGTCAGCAGCCGCTCGACAGCGCGCGGGCTGAGGATCAGCATGCCGTGCGCGCCCTCGCCGCCCATCACCTTCTGCCACGAATAGGTGACGACATCGAGCTTGTCCCAGGGCATCTCCATGGCGAACACGGCCGAAGTCGCGTCGCAGATGGTGAGCCCTTCGCGGTTCGGCTTGATCCAGTCGCCATTGGGAACCTTCACGCCGGATGTCGTGCCGTTCCAGGTGAAAACCACGTCGCGGTCGGTGTCGACCTTCGACAGATCGACGATCTGGCCGTAATCGGCCTCCATGGTGCGCACGTCGTTCAGCTTCAGCTGCTTCACCACGTCGGTCACCCAGCCGGAGCCGAAGCTCTCCCAGGCCAGCATGTCGACGCCGCGCGCGCCCAGCATGGACCACAGCGCCATTTCGACGGCGCCCGTGTCCGAGGCCGGCACGATGCCGATGCGGTAATCTGCTGGCACGCCGAGAACGGCGCGCGTACGGTCGATGGCTTCCTGCAGCTTGGCCTTGCCCAGCTTGGAGCGGTGCGAACGCCCGATGCAGGCATCCTTCAGGGCATCCACCGACCAGCCAGGGCGCTTGGCGCAGGGACCGGACGAGAAGAAGGGCGAACGGGGCCGTTCTGTCGGTTTCATTATGATTTCCCGGGTGAAGATGAGGCTGTCTGGCTATCGCAATTGCGGCGCGGCATCGGTTCGCGGCGGATAATAGGGGCAGGCCAAGGCATGTCAACGGCGCAGTGCCGCCCGTTCGGCGTGCCAATCGCACGACGGGGTTGCGTTTCCGGGCTCAATCGCCGCCGAGCGGATGACCGTGATTGAGCGGGCCGTGACCATGGCCGAACCCGGGCGCGGTCTCGATGGCGCGGTGGACATAGTCGCGCGCGCGGGCCACCGCCCGCTCCATCGCCAGCCCCTGCGCCAGACCGGTCGCGATCGCGCTGGCCAGGGTGCAGCCGGTGCCATGGGTATGCTGAGTATCGATGCGGCGGGACTCGAACACCGTTTCGCCCCGTTCGGTCAGCAGCAGGTCCAGCACGGTCGGATGCTCGAGATGGCCACCCTTCACCAGCACGGCGCCCGGCCCCAGCTTCAGCAGCGCCGAGGCGGCGCGGCGCATGCCGTCGAGATCGGTTACGGGAAAGCCGGTCAGCACCTCGGCCTCGGGCAGATTGGGCGTGAGCAGCGCGGCCTTGGGAATCATCCGTGTGACGAGCGCATGCGCGGCGCTGTCCTGCAGCAGCGCCGCGCCGCCCTTGGCAACCATGACCGGATCGACCACCAGCGGCACACCGGTCGCGTCCTCCTCGATCACAGACGCGACCGCCTCGATGACCTCGGCGCTGTGGAGCATGCCCGTCTTGAGCGCATCGGCGCCGATATCGCGGAGCACGACCTGCATCTGATGGCGGATGAAGTCAGGATCGACACCGAGAATGCCGTGAACACCAAGCGTGTTCTGCGCCGTCAGCGCGGTGATCGCGGTGGCCGCGAACCCGCCCAGCATGCTGACCGCCTTGATGTCCGCCTGGATGCCAGCGCCCCCGCCCGAATCCGAGCCGGCGATGATGAGAACGCGGCCCTTCACGCGCCGGCCGCGGTCGAGATGGCCCCGGCGATGTCATCGACGACGGCGTTCACCAGAATCTGGTCCTCTCCCTCGGCCATCACCCGGATCTTGGGTTCGGTCCCCGACTTGCGGATCAGCACGCGGCCGGTGCCGGACAGACGCGCCTCGCCGTCGGCGATGGCGGCCTTGACCTTGATGTCCTCCAGCGGCGCGCCGCCGCTGAACCGGACATTCTTCAGCACCTGCGGCAGCGGCGCGAACACCCGGCAGGTTTCGCTGGCGGGCCGCCCCGATTCCAGGATGACCGCCATCACCTGCAGCGCCGCGATGAGACCGTCGCCGGTCGTGGTGTAGTCGGTCATGACGATATGGCCCGACTGTTCGCCGCCCAGATTGCAGCCATGCTCGCGCATGTGCTCGACCACGTAGCGGTCGCCCACCTGAGTCCGCACCAGATCGATGCCCATCCCGCCGATATAGCGCTCGAGCCCCAGATTCGACATGACGGTGCTGACCAGGCAGCCGCCGCGCAGCATGCCCCGGCGATGCCAGTAGGCGGCGATCAGGCCCATGAGCTGATCGCCATCCAGCAGCTCGCCCTTCTCATCCGCCATCAGCACGCGGTCGGCATCCCCATCGAGCGCGATGCCCAGATCGGCGCCGTGCTCGCGCACCGTGCGCTGCATCAGTGCCGTGTCGGTGGAGCCGCAGCCCTTGTTGATGTTGAAGCCATCCGGCTTGACGCCGATCGGGATCACTTCCGCGCCCAGCTCCCACAGCACCGTCGGCGCGACCGTGTAGGCCGCGCCATTGGCGCAATCGATGACCACCTTGAGGCCGGCGAGCGTGCGCCCGGCTGGAAACGTGCTCTTGACCACTTCGATGTACCGGCCGCGCACGTCGTCGAGACGGCGCACCCGGCCCAGATCGGCCGAGGCCGCGAGCGGCGCGCTCGCGCCGCTTTCGAGCCGGGCTTCGATCTCGGCCTCGATGGCGTCGGACAGCTTGAAGCCGTCGGGTCCGAACAGCTTGATGCCATTGTCTTCATAGGCGTTGTGCGACGCCGAGATCATCACGCCCAGATCGGCGCGCATGGAGCGGGTCAGCATGGCGACCGCCGGCGTCGGCATGGGGCCGACCAGCACCACGTCCATCCCCACCGACGCGAAACCCGACGTGATGGCCGCCTCCAGCATGTAGCCGGACAACCTTGTGTCCTTGGCGATGACCACCTGATGCCGATGATCGCCCCGGCGGAACTGCGCGCCCGCCGCCATGCCGACACGCAGGGCCACATCCGCCGTCATCGGCGGCTGGTTGGCGGTGCCGCGAATGCCGTCGGTGCCGAAATATTGTCTTTTGCTCATGAACCCTCTGTCGTGGAACCCTGGAAGATCGCCTGCCAGACGGCGATTGCCTGGCGCGTGTCGGCCACGTCATGGACCCGCAGAATATGCACGCCGTGCAGAACGCCCGCAAGCGCCCCGGCCAGCGACCCGGCCAGCCGGGCATCAGCGGGCACGCCGCCCGCCAGCCGGCCGATGAAACTTTTTCGCGAGACGCCCAACAACAGCGGACATCCGAGCGCATGGAAGCGACCCAGCGACCGCAGCAGCGCCAGATTGTGTTCCAGCGTCTTGCCGAAGCCGATACCCGGATCGACGATGAGGCGGTCGCGGGCGATGCCGGCGGAGACGCAGGTCTCGATCCGGGCCGCGAGGTAATCATGAACCTCGCCGACCACGTCGTCATAACGGGGATCGTCCTGCATGGTGCGCGGATCGCCAAGCGCATGCATCAGGACCACGGGCGCGCCGGAGGCAGCGGCCACCGGAAGGCTGCCGGGATCGGCGGTCAGGGCGGAGACGTCGTTGAGGATCGCCGCGCCTGCCTCGAGCGCGGCGCGCATCACCGTTGCCCGCCGTGTATCGACGGAAACCGGCACCCCGCAGTCGCGCAGCGCCTCGATCACCGGCACGACGCGGCGGAGTTCCTCATCCACAGGGACCGGCTCCGCCCCGGGCCGCGTGGATTCGCCGCCTACATCGAGGATATCGGCACCCTCGCCGATAAGCCGCCGCGCCTGCACCAGCGCGGCGTCCACCGACAGATATCGGCCGCCATCGGAGAAACTGTCGGGGGTGACGTTCAGGACGCCCATGACGAGAGGCCGCCCGAAAACGAGCGGCCCCATCGGTGGATGATCGATTCGGACAGACGTGGACAGGCTCAGGTGCCCGGCTGCGGCTCCGGCGACGCACCGGGGCGCTGGCCCCGACCGGCACTGGGAACGGTACGCGGCTTGGTCGGCGTGGCGGGCGGTTCAGTCACCTCCTGCGGGCGGTCGATTTCCTCGCCGCGCAACAGGCCACGAATTTCCTCGCCGGTCAGCGTCTCGTACTCCAGCAGTGCCTGGGCGATACGGTGAAGATCGGCGATATGCTCGGTCAGGATCCGGCGCGCATCGGCATAAGCTTCCTCCACGAAACGCCGCACTTCGGAATCCACCAGACGAGCGGTTTCCTCGGACATGTTCTGGGTGCGGGTCACCGAATGGCCGAGGAATACTTCTTCCTCGTTGTCGCCATAGGCCAGCGGACCCAGCTTGTCGCTCATGCCCCAGCGCGTGACCATGGCCTTGGCGAGGCGGGTGGCGCCGGAGATGTCCGACGACGCGCCCGAGGTCACCTTGTCGTAGCCGAAGATCAGTTCCTCGGCGAGACGGCCGCCCATCATCACGGCGAGACGGGAATTCATCTGCTCGCGGGTCTGGGACAGCTTGTCCTTCTCGGGCAGTTGCATGACCATGCCCAGCGCGCGGCCGCGCGGAATGATGGTCGCCTTGTGGATCGGGTCCGTGTCGGCGACGTGCATGCCGACCAGCGCGTGGCCCGCCTCGTGATAGGCGGTAAGCCGCTTTTCCGCCTCGTCCATGACCATGGACCGACGCTCGGGGCCCATCATGACCTTGTCCTTGGCATCCTCGAAGTCGTGCATCGACACGACTTTCTTGTTCTTTCGCGCGGCCATCAAAGCGGCCTCGTTCACGAGGTTGGCCAGATCGGCGCCAGAGAAACCGGGCGTGCCGCGCGCGATCACCCTCGCTTCCACGTCCGGTGCGAGCGGCACGCGGCGCATATGCACCTTCAGAATGCGTTCGCGGCCGATGACGTCCGGATTGGGCACCACGACCTGCCGATCGAAACGGCCCGGGCGCAACAGCGCGGGATCGAGAACATCGGGACGGTTGGTGGCGGCGATGATGATGATGCCTTCGTTTTCCTCGAAGCCATCCATCTCGACCAGAAGCTGGTTCAGTGTCTGCTCGCGTTCATCGTTGCCGCCGCCAAGGCCGGCGCCGCGATGACGGCCGACCGCGTCGATTTCGTCGATGAACACGATGCAGGGGGCGTTCTTCTTCGCCTGCTCGAACATGTCGCGCACGCGGCTCGCGCCGACGCCGACGAACATCTCGACGAAGTCGGAACCGGAGATGCTGAAGAACGGGACATTGGCCTCGCCGGCGATGGCGCGCGCGAGCAGCGTCTTGCCGGTACCGGGCGGGCCGACCAGCAGCGCGCCGCGCGGGATCTTGCCGCCGAGGCGCTGGAACTTCTGCGGGTCACGCAGGAATTCGACGATCTCCTGCACTTCTTCCTTGGCCTCTTCCACGCCCGCGACGTCATCGAAGGTCACGCGGTCGGTGCGCTCGTTGAGCAGCTTGGCCTTGGATTTGCCAAAGCCCATGGCGCGTCCGGAGCCCGCCTGCATCTGGCGCATGATGAAGATCCACACCGCGATCAGCAGCAGCATGGGGCCGAAATTGGTCAGCAATATCCAGAAATTGCTGGTCTCAGGCTGCTCGAAGCGGACGTCCACCTGCTTGTCGCGGAGCACGTCGACGAGGCGCGGATAGGCGCCTTCCTGATACTGGGTCGAGAACTGGGCCTTGCTCTCGCGATAGACGCCGGAAATGTTGCTGCCGGTGATCTGCACCTTCTGCACGTTGCCGGCATTGACCTCGTCCAGGAACACCGAGAAGTCGATTTTCTCGACGGGACCGGGCGATCCGCTGCGCTGGAACTGGCTGAACAGCACGATGACGACAAGCGCCACGAGCGCCCAGATGAAGAGGTTACGGCCCATATTGTTCACGAAAGTACCTTGCCCTTCGCCGGAGGAAGGCCCGCCATCCGGGCCGCTCTGCAAAGATAGGCTATTTGCCCGGTCAGACAAGAACCATGCGGTCGGTGCCGAAACAGTTCGGCGGCAGGTCGCGGGCCGCCAGAAACTCCAGCATTGGGGCGACCGAGACGCTGCCGGGGCGGCGGTATCCCAGAGACGGAACGGCGACAAGGCCTTGGTCATCGTAAAAGGCGGGTAAAACGCCTCGCGCCGCCGCCGGAACGGATCGGACGACCCTCTCCGGTAAGGCCGCGCGCAGGACAGCGAGACCACCCGGCCGCAGCCGGTCGATGGACAGTCCCTCGCCCGACGCGGCGAATCGGCCGTCCCACAGGACGGGGTTCGGCCCGATGCGGAGCGCGCCCTGCATGCCGCGCGTCTCGCGCACCACGAGCAGACCGTCACCGGAGGAGATCAACCGGCACCCGCCGAGGGTCGCGGCCCCGATGTCACCCCTCTTGATGCGCCCCCACAGACGCTCGAGCGCATCAAGGCGCGGTGCATAATCCGCGCCGCCCACGGCCATCAGAATGAAGGCAAGTGCCCGCAGCCCGGTCTCGTCCCGGGTCTCCTTCGGCACCGGATACGCCAGCACGGCATAGCCGCCGCTGTCGAACCGGCAGGTCCGCGCCAGCCAGTCATGAACCTGATCGTCCAGTACGGCACGGGCCCGGGCCATGGCGCGGGCGGTCGCGGCAAGCCGGGCGGGCGTGATCCCCAGCGCGGCCAGATGCGGCCACGCGCCCCGTGCTCGCACCCGGGCATAGCGCCGGTCCGCGTTGCTGGGGTCCTCGATCCAGGCCTGGCCACGCGCCCGCAACGTCGCCACCAGCCTTGCCCTCGGCACATCGAGAAGCGGTCGCAGCCGCGATGGCGCGCCGGGCCAGGGCGGAGCGGTTTCGGGCGCCATGCCCGCCAGGCCATGGACGCCGCTGCCGCGCCCCAGCCGCAGCAGCACCGTCTCGGCCTGATCCTCCAGATGATGGGCGATCAGCAGGATCGGCACGCCGCGCGCCGCGCACCACTCGTCGAGCAGGGCGTACCGGGCGCGTCGCGCGGCCGCCTGAACGTTGCCGCGCGGCGTCTCGCGCCAGGCGAGAGTTTCGTGGCCGATACAAGCAGCCGCCATCCAGTCGCCGACCTGGATCGCCTCGGCCGCCGCTTCGGGGCGCAGTCCGTGATCGACGGTCAGCGCCGTCAGGCTGATGCCGCGCGAAGCAGCCCAGTCGCGCGCCAGCAGCGCCAGCGCCATGCTGTCCGCGCCGCCCGAGACGGCAACGCAAAGGCTCGCCACACCGTCAAGGCGAGGCAAGCCGTTCATGCATCGTTCGAAATCCGCTGGGGACAGCGGCGCGGTCCCCTCGGATGCGCCGCTCATCGGTCGCGCTGCCTCAGGAGCAGCCGGCGGCCTGCTGGCCAGCCTTGGTCTTCTGCTTGATCGCCGGCGGTGCGTTGGGATAGCGGCGGGTCAACTCGTCGAACGCGGCGCAGGCCTGATCGTTCTGCCCCAGTTCCTTGAGGCTGAGCCCCAGGGTCACCATCATGTCCGGGCCCTTGTCGCTATCGGCGAACTTCTCGTAACCCTCGAGCAGGACGCGGGCCGCGTCCGTGTAGTTCCGCTGGGCGAAATAAGTCTTGCCCAGCCAGTACTTGGCATTCGGCGCCGCGCGATGATCCGGGTTCGCCGCCAGGAAGGCGCGGAACGCCAGCTCGGCGCCCTCGAAATCGTCACGGCGCAGCAAGGAAAAGGCATAATTGAACTGAGCGTCCGGCGTGTCGCCCTGCAGATACTGCTCCGGCGTTTCTTCCGGTTCGCCGCGCGGCGGCGCCGGGGTGCCGCCGGGAGAAACCAGCTGGTCGTTGAGCGTATCGGCGACTCGGCCCTGCGAGGGCGGCGGCTCGGAACCACCCATGCCAGGCAGCCGGGTCGGCCCGTCGGACGGCACTGGCGTATAACCATCGATGGCACCGGGATCCTGGCCATCGGATGCCGGAGCGGCGCCTTGGGCGCCCTCGGCAAGCTGACGCTCCAGGGTCTGGATGCGGTACTGCATGTCCTCCAGCTGCTTTTCAAGCTGCTGGTTCATCTGCGTGAGCCGATGCATGGCTTCTTCATACTGGCCGGTCAGCCGGCGCATGTCGTTCTCGATCCGCGTCATGCGCACCTCTGTCTGTGCCCTGTACGGGTCCACAGGCTGCTGTGCCGATGCAATGTGCGAGAAACCGAGAAGCGCGAATAGAGTTACAATGCCGAGAGACTGCCAGCGCACGCTTCAAATCCTGTTCTGTGGGCGCGCCGCGTTCTCACGCGGCGCGCGGCACAAAGTCCTGTTTACTGAACGACCGTCATACCACGGCGGTTCTGGGCCCAGGCGGCCTCGTTCGAACCAGTGGCTTCCGGACGCTCCTTACCATAGGAGATGGTATTGACGCGGCCGTCCTCAATGCCCAGGCCGGTCAGATAACGCTTGGCGGCGTCTGCACGGCGGGCACCCAGGGCCAGGTTGTACTCACGGGTACCGCGCTCGTCGGCGTGACCTTCGATGGTCACCGACTTGTTCGGATACTTGCGCAGCCACTCGGCCTGCTTGCTCAGAGTCGCCTGGGCACGGTCGTCGAGGCTGTATTCGTCGTAGCCGAAATAGATGCGGCTGCCGGCGTTGGCTTCCAGGTCTTCCTGGCTGCCCAGCTCGTACGGCAGGTTGCTGGTGGTCTCGGTCGTGCGCGACTGAGTCTGCGCGGCCGGAGCGGACGAAACCGGCGCCGGCTCTTCCTTCTTCGAGCAGGCGACCATCGTCAGCGAAGCGGCGGCCAGAATGATGAACTTGAATCGCAGCGCGTTGGCTAGCATGGGTGGCGTTTCCTTTTTTTCGACGAGGCTATCGTATTTTGATAACGGAGGCTGTTCTGCAACGCAAAAGTGTAACGCGCACAAATCGTCCGCGCCCCCCGATACCGAGTTTTCGGCATTCTTCATTGTAATCCTTTCGGATCACTGGATCAAGGGGGACCACGCGGGATCCGACGCATCTCCCGGCGTGGTCACGCGGCGCTCGTTACGGCCCGTCAGGTCGATGGAGCGCAGCTCCGCCTTGCCCGCATTACCACCCCGCGACGGGCTGCCGCGGAAGTACATCAGCACGCGGCCATTCGGCGCCCAGGTCGGCCCTTCGTCGAGGAAACTCTCGGTCAGCATGCGCTCGCCCGAGCCATCGGGACGCATGACGCCGATCTTGAACACGCCGCCCGATGTATGGGTGAAGGCGATCATGTCGCCGCGCGGCGACCAGACCGGCGTCTTGTAGCGGCCCTTGCCGAAGCTGATGCGCTTGGCGCCCGACCCATCGGCCCGCATCACGTAAATCTGCTGCCCGCCGCCGCGATCGGACTCGAAGGCGATGAACTGGCCGTCCGGCGAGAAGCTCGGCGCGGTGTCGATGTCCGGATTATCCGTCAGCTGGCGCAGCTTGCGGGTGCGCAGGTCCATCAGGTAGATGTCGGAATTGCCGTTCTTCTCCATGCTCATCACGACCTGGTTGCCGTCCGGCGAGAAGCGCGGCGCGAAGGTCATGCCGGAGAAATCGCCCAGCAGCTCCTGCTTGCCCGTCTCCAGATTGTAGATGTACACGCGCGGCTTGTTGTTGAAGTACGACAGATAGGTGATTTCCTGCGACGTCGGCGAGAAGCGCGGCGTCAGCGCCATGAAATCGCCCTTGGTCAGGAAGGAATGGTTGTAGCCGTCCTGGTCCATGATCGCGAGGCGCTTGACCCGCTTGGTCGCCGGGCCGGATTCCGCCACATAGACGATGCGTGTGTCGAAATACCCTTCTTCGCCGGTCAGCCGCTGATAGACCGCGTCGGCGATCCGGTGGGCAATCTGGCGCCAGTTGTCCGGCGTGGTCTGGTACTGCACGCCGGTCAGTTGCTGCTGACCGTACACGTCCCACAGTCGGAACGTCACCTCGACCCGGCCATCGGCCAGGAAGTTGACGCCGCCGACCACGAGGCCTTGCGTGCCGATGGACTTCCAGTCGGGAAAGCGCGGGCGGCGATCAGGCACCAGTCCCTGCTCGATATAGGCCTGTCGCGGGATCGGCCGGAACAGGCCGGAGCGCTCCAGATCGGCGGCGATCACGCCGGCCATGTCCTCGCCCATCTTGGTCATCTCGGTAAGGCGCGACGGCACCTGGCTCTGCGCCGAGAACGCGGGCAGCGCCATCGGAATCGGCTCGACCGTGGGATTGTTGATGTCCACCCGAAGCTGGGCGGAAGCCGGTTGCGGCTGTACCAGCGCCACGAACGCCAGCATGGTGCCGGCCACCAGGCCGGAAAGTCCCATTCTGCTCACAATCATCCCTTTCGCCATCAACACATTCCTCTGTCTGTCACATCAAACTGCTGGGATCGAAGTTCAACTCCACGTCCCGCCAGATGTCGTAGTACTCGGCCGGCAGCTTCAGCGGCGCCGCCCGCTTGACCGCGCGCACGGCCGCCTCGGCCGCCACGCGGTAGAGATTGTCGCTCATCATCCGGCCCCGATCCAACACGACCGGATCGCTGGCCAGTTCGCCATCCGCCCGCAACCGTATACGAAGCTTGATCACCAAAGTTTCGGCGCCGGTCGCCCCGACGGGCGCCGTCCAGTATTTGGCGACCTGCGACGCGATGGCCGACTGCAGATTGGCGACGGCCTGCGCCTGCTCGCGCGGGTTGCGTTCGGTCGGCTCCGACTGCGCCGGATTGGGGTTGGGATCGGTCTGCTTGGTCTTCTTCGGGTCCTTCGCCTGCGGCTTTGTCGAATCCCTCTTGTCGAGCAGCAGCGCGATCTTCTTGGGATCGAACTTGTTCTCGGGCTTCGGCTTGTCCTTCAGCGTGACGTTGGGCAGATCCTTGGTCACGGGTTCCGGCTTCTTCGGCGGCTCCGGCTTTTCGATCGGCTCCTCGACGGGCGCCGGCTCGGGCTCGGGCGCGGCGGCCGCTTCGTCCACGCGCGGCGGCGTCACCTCGGCCGGATCGGGCTGCTTCTCCGGCGCCTTTTCCGCCTCGGGCGTGACCTCGGGCGCGGGCGCCGGATCGGGCGCCTTTTCCGGCTTGGGCGTCGGAATGGCGTCCAGCTCGATCTTGGCGTCCTCCGGTGTCAACAGGACGACGACGCTCTCTTCGGGGATTTCCGGATCGCCCCACAGGTCGAAGCTCACGAACATCATCGCGATGATGACGGCGTGGAATATGCCGGAGAAAATAAGGGGCTTGCGCACGTCGCTATTTGCCTTTGCCGCCCTTCGCGGGCGTCGTGACCAGCGCCACCTTGTTGAAGCCGGCGGCGTTGATCGTCGACATCACCTCCATGACCTGGCCATAGGGCAGGCCCTGATCGGCGCGCACGAAGATGCGCGTCTCGGTGCTACCCTCGGCGATGGCGCGCAGCCGCTCGGTCAGCGAGTTGATCTCGACCTCGGTGTCGTTGATGAAGAGCTTGCCGTCGCCGGCCAGCGACACGGACAGCGGCTTGTCCTCCTCGGACAGCGGCTTGGACTTGGTCTGCGGCAGGTCGACCTTGACCCCGGTGGACAACAGCGGCGCGGCGACCATGAAGATGATCAGCAGCACCAGCATGACGTCGACGAAAGGCGTCACGTTGATCTGCGACATGGGTTCATAGCGGCCTTTGCGCCGCCCGCCCCGTCCCTTGAGTTCGGCGCCCATTACGCGGCCTCTTCGTCGATCTGGCGCGACAGGATCGTGTTGAACTCTTCGACGAACCCTTCCAGACGGTTGGCGAAGCGGGTCATGTCGGCGGCGAACTTGTTATAGGCGATGACCGCCGGGATGGCCGCGACAAGGCCGACCGCGGTGGCGAACAGCGCCTCGGCGATACCTGGCGCGACGACCGCGAGACTGGTGTCCGACGAGGCGGCGATGGACTGGAAGCTGTTCATGATGCCCCACACCGTGCCGAACAGGCCGATGAACGGCGCGGTCGAGCCCACGGTGGCGAGGAAGCCCAGATAGCGCTCCAGCCGCTCGACCTCGCGATTCAGCGTCAGGCGCATCACCTGCGAGATACGCTCCTGCAGGCGCGCGCCCGAGGTGACGACCTTGGCCTTGCCGATGGAGCGCTGCCATTCGCGCATGGCGACCAGGAACAGCATGGCCATGGGATGATTGGCGCGGCCCTGCAGCCGGTCGTAGAGCTCTTCCAGCGAGCGGCCAGACCAGAATTCGTCTTCGAAGGTGTCGGCCTCGGCCATCACCCGGCGATAGCGGCCGATCTTGTCGAAGATGATCGCCCAGGACCACAGCGACGCGGCCACGAGCAGCACCAGAACCGCCTGCACGATGATATCGGCATGCAGGATCAGGCCCCAGATCGACAGATCGTGCGCCGCCGCCGCGGTGCCGCCCAGATCCGTCTGTGTAATCGCGTTCTCTTCCATGTGCTCAGGCCTTTGCAGTGTCTCGTATGGGGAGCATGGTGTTGAGCCGGGTCACCAGGTCGATTGGCTGCCGGCGGGGTTTCCCCCTGCCGTCCAGACAGACGACGCGTACATGCGCCTCGGCGATAGGTGTGTCGTTACGCCAGATGTCCTGGCCGAAGTCGATATACGCCGCGCCGACTCCGTTGTTAACTGTTCTTACTTCCAGCAGGTCGTCGAGGCGCGCCGGCGTGCGAAAATTCACCCTGCAGCTCTTCACGGCGAAACCCATCGTATCCGGTCCCGGGCGCATGCTCGCCGACTGGCTGACGCCCACGAGGCGCAGCAGCTCGGTTCTCGCGCGCTCCATGAAGCGCAGATAATTGGCGTGATAGACCATGTGCGCCGTATCCGTGTCCTCGAAATAGACGCGCACCGGAAACCGGTGCACGCCATTCTCCACCCTGCCCGACAGGACCTCAGACATCCTCGTCTCCCGTCGGCAGCGACAGCTGCGCCGGAAAAGGCTGCGATGGTGCCGGCAGGCCCAGATGGATATAGGCGGCCGGCGTCAGGATACGCCCGCGCGGTGTCCGTTGAATGAACGCCTGCTGCAGCAAATAGGGCTCGATGATTTCCTCGATGGCGTCGCGCGGCTCCGACAGCGACGCCGCGATGGTCTCGATCCCGACGGGACCGCCGCCGAAATCGACGCCGATGCAGCGCATGTAGCGCCGGTCCATGGCGTCGAGGCCGCGCGCATCCACTTCCAGCCGGGTCAGCGCCCGGTCGGCGATGCCGGCATCGACGGCGGCGTGGCCCGCGACCTCCGAGAAATCGCGCACCCGGCGCAGCAGCCGTCCGGCGACGCGCGGCGTGCCGCGCGACCGGCGGGCGATCTCGATGGCGCCGTCCCGGGTCAGCGCCAGACCCATCACCCGGGCGCCGCGCTCGACGATGGAGCACAAATCGTCCACGTCGTAGAACATCAGCCGGACGGGAATGCCGAAGCGGTCGCGCAGCGGCGTGGTCAGCAGGCCGGACCGGGTCGTCGCGCCCACCAGCGTGAAGCGCGGCAGGTCGATCCGGACCGAGCGCGCCGCCGGGCCTTCGCCGATGATCAGGTCGAGCTGGAAATCCTCCATGGCGGGATAGAGGATTTCCTCCACCGCCGGCGCGAGCCGGTGGATTTCGTCGATGAACAGCAGGTCGTTTTCCTGCAGGTTGGTCAGCAGCGCCGCCAACTCGCCCGCCTTGGCGATCACCGGACCGGAGGTGGCGCGGAAGTTCACGCCCAGCTCGCGCGCGACGATCTGCGCCAGCGTCGTCTTGCCCAGGCCCGGCGGCCCGGCCAGCAGCACGTGATCGAGCGCCTCGGCGCGTGCTCGCGCCGCCTGGATGAACACGGACAGGTTCTCGACCGCCTGACGCTGGCCGATGAACTCGGCGAAGCGGCCCGGGCGGATCGACGCCTCGAAGGCATCCTCGTCGCGCTTCACGCCGCCCACGACACGGTCTCCCCCCGCTGGCGCGCTCATCCCGCCAGTTCCTTCAGCCCGCCACGGATCAAGGATTCGAGCGATGCCTCACCTCCCTGCGCGCGGTTGACCCGCGCGACGGCGCCCATGGCGTCCGCCGGCCGGTAGCCCAGATTGACCAGCGCCGAGACCGCGTCGGCCAGGCGCCCCTCGCCGGTCGGTGCGGCGGCGCCCGCGACGGGCGCGTCCATCCCCTCGAACGACGAGACCTTGTCCTTCAGCTCCGCCACGATGCGCGCCGCCAGCTTGGGGCCGACCCCCGAGGCGCGGCCGATCATGGTCCGGTCCTGCATGGCCACCGCCTGCGCCAGTTCGGACGGCGTCAGGATCGATAGCAGCGCCAGCGCCACCTTGGCGCCCACGCCCTGCACGCTCTGCAACCGCCTGAACCACTCTTTCTCGCCCCGGGTGGTGAAACCGTAGAGGTGGATGTGGTCCTCGCGGACATGCGTCTCAATATGCAGAACGACAGATTCTCCCGATTTTGGGAGTGCTTGGAGCGTTTTTCCGGGACAAAACACGAGGTAGCCCACCCCGCCCACGTCGATGATGGCCCAATCCTCGCCCGTCTCGGCGACAATGCCGTTCAACCGCGCGATCATGTCCGCGCCGTCCCGCCAAAGGCCGACACCACTCGCGAGGATATGTTCGAGCCCGTCTGGACCAGATGCGCGTGGCAGAGCGCGACCGCGAGCGCGTCGGCCGCGTCGGGTCCGGTCACCTCGACGCCGGGCAGCAGGACGCCGACCATCATATGAATCTGATCCTTTCCCGCATGGCCGACGCCCACCACGGATTTCTTCACCTGGTTCGGCGTGTATTCGGCGACGGGGATGCCACGCAGCGCCGGCGCGAGCATGGCGATGCCGCGCGCCTGACCCAGCTTCAGCGTCGATGTGGGGTTCTTGTTGACGAAGGTTTCCTCCACGGCCGCGCTATGGGGCCCCCAAGTGTCGAGCACGTCGTTGAGGCCCGCGAAAATCTGGGCCAGGCGCTGCGCCAGCGTGTCCTTCTCGTCCGACCGGACCGTACCGTTGGCCACGTGCCGCAGCCGGTTGCCCGAGGCGTCGATGATGCCCCATCCCGTATTCCGCAGCCCTGGATCGAGCCCGATCAGTCGGACGCTGTCTGCCATTCCCTACGCGCTGAGCCCTTCCATCACTTCGTCGGACATCTCGAAATTGGCGTAGACGTTCTGCACGTCGTCGTCGTCGTCCAGCGCCGAGAGCATCTTCATCAGCGTCGCCGCGTTGTCCGCGTCGACCTGCACGTTGGTCTGCGGCTTCCAGATCAGGCGCGCCTCCTCGGCCTCGCCCAGCGTGGTCTCGAGCGCATCGCGCACCGAAGCGAAATCCTCGACAGCGCAGGTGATCTCGTGGCTCTCCTCGTCCGACTGGCAGTCCTCGGCGCCCGCTTCCAGCGCCGCCTCGAACACCTTTTCGGCCGAGCCGACCTTGGCCGGATATTTCATCATGCCGACACGATCGAAGGCGTGGGACACGCTGCCGGACGCGCCAAGATTGCCGCCGTTCTTGGAGAACTTGGCCCGCACTTCCGACGCCGTGCGGTTCCGGTTGTCCGTCAGCGCCTCGACGATGACCGACACGCCGCCCGGACCGAAACCCTCGTACTGCACCTCTTCATAATTCTCGAGGTCGCCGGAGGTGGAGCGCTTGATGGCGCGGTCGATATTGTCCTTGGGCATGCTCTGCGCCTTGGCCGCGGCGATCGCCGAGCGCAGACGGGCATTGGAGGCCGCGTCCGGTCCACCCATCTTGGCGGCGACGGTGATTTCCTTCGCCAGCTTGCTGAAGAGCTTGGACCGTTTGGCGTCCTGCGCGCCCTTGCGGAACATGATATTCTTGAACTTGGAATGACCGGCCATCTTCTCTGCTCGTGCTGTCGTTTTTACTTGGTGGTTCGACCTGTTCAGCGCCCGCATGCGCCGCCGTCATACGCCTCGACTTATACCAGATATTGTGGCGCCGGGCAGTATATTCACATCAGTTTGCTTGTATCGCGGCTCTCATGGCCACGTCTCGGCAAGCCGTCCGCCGACCCGCAGCGGCGCCACGCGCACGGCCCGCCCGGTCCGGTCGTCGCTTTCCACATAGACGCCGCACAAGGTGGCCTCGCCATTGGCGGGCACGAAACGGCCACCGCTGATCTTGGTGGTGAAGCGCCGGATCGGTTCTTCCTTTTCCATGCCGATCACCGAATTGTAGTCGCCGCACATGCCGGCATCGGTCTGATAGGCCGTGCCGCCCGGCAGGATCTGCGCGTCCGCGGTCGGTACATGGCTGTGCGAGCCGACCACCAGCGTGGCGCGGCCATCGGCGAAATGGCCCATGGCCATCTTCTCCGAGGTCGCTTCGGCATGGATGTCCACAAGCACGAAATCGGCGCGCCGGCCGAGGGTGAATTCGCTGAGCGCCAGATCGACGGCGCGGAACGGATCGTCGAGCGGGTCCATGAAAATCCGGCCCATCACGTTGATGACCGCCACGGTCTGGCCGCCGCGCGCCATGAACATGGCCGCGCCCTGTCCGGGCGTCCCCTCGGGAAAGTTGGCGGGGCGCATCAGACGCGGTTCATGGTCCATGATGTCCATGATGTCGCGCTGGTCCCAGCTGTGATTGCCGCCGGTGATGACATCGACGCCGCTCTGCATCAGGCGGTTGGCGATTTCCTGGGTGATGCCGAAACCGCCGGCGGAATTCTCGCCATTGGCGACGACGAAATCCAGGTCGAGCCGTTCGCGGATCGACGGCAGCCTGTCGACGAGCGCGTCGCGGCCGGCCCGGCCGACGATATCGCCGAAATAGACAAATTTCACCGCGCCGCCTTTCTGAAGTCCGTCACGCCATCTTCGGTCAAGATCATGTCGAGGGGCTGGTCATGGTCCTCGGTTGGCACCGACGCCATTTCCTGTCCCGCATAGGCGACCCCCATGGCGACCACCGGACCGTCCCGGCGCAGCGCCGCCAGGGCCCGATCATAGTAGCCGGCGCCATAGCCCAGCCGCCCGCCGGCACCGTCATAGGCGAGAAGCGGCACGAGGACAAGTTGGGGTCTGACGATTTCCGCCGTCTCGGGGGGCACCGGGATGCCGTACCGGCCGGCGACCAGCGGCGCGCCCGGCGACCATGCCCTGAAGGCCAGCCCGTCGGCGCCGCCGACCGGCACGGGCAGCGCGCAGGTCCAGCCCGCGTCGGACAGGACTCGGAGCAGCGGTCCGGGATCGGCCTCGGACCGGAACGGCGCATAACCGGCGACGACGCCGGCCGGCCTCAGCAACCCGGCCGCGGCGAAGGAAGCGACAAGGCGCTCGCCGATATCCCGCTCGCCGCTGGCCAGCGCATCGCGCCGCCCGGCAGCGCGGCGGCGCAGCTCGGTTTTGGGTGATGGTTCGTTCATGGCCGGGATCGATGGTCGGAGCGCAGTGGGACCACCGCAACCGTAGATCTTCGAAATTCCTCTGTGGCCTGTGTGTACAGGTGGGCGCCGTATAGCGGAACCAGGGTTCCGTCAGGGACAGCTCCCGTCGAGGTTGGTATCGCCCCAGGGAATATAGACGCGTCTACGCGAAGGCCAGTACCCACTGCCCTTCGTATCTAGGCCGTTTCGAGCCGCGCGGCAATATGCTCGATTTCGCGGGCCAGCGTATCCATGTCGCCCAGGTGCCCCAGCAACTCGCCTTTCGACACCCGTGCGCTGGACGTGTCGTTCAGCTCATCGAGCAGGATGATGCTCGCCATCAGCAGCAGCTTGGCCTCGCCGACCTGCCCCAGGCCGGCGGCGAGCTGCGTCACCTTGGCATCGATCAGCCGGGACAGCTGATGCAGCCTCTCCTGCTCACCCTCGCTGCAGGTGAACTGGTAGGGCGTATGGTTGACCGTCAGGGTCACTTGCGGCATGGCCGTCTCCTATCGCGCCAAGGCGCGGCGCAGCGAACCGATCACCTCGTCCAGCCGTCCGGCGGCTTGGGTGCTGCGGTCCTCGAGCGAGCGGCATTGCGCCTCGGCCGAGGCGAGCCGCTGGCGCAGGGCATTGTTTTCCAGCCGCAGCGCGTCGCATTCCGCGCGCCACTGATCGGCCTGTGCCGAGGAAATCTGGGTATCGCGGGCCTCGACCGCCCGGTTGAGACGTTCCAGCGCCGCCTTCAGGCGGGCCGTCGCCTCCGTGAGTGCTTCCACCGATTCCGGGTTGGCCGCCATGGACCGCCCTTCTTCTTTGACTATCGATCAATGGCTTATAATACGATTCTCGCCTCAAATGATAGAGGCGAGGTTTTCGGGCGATTTACTGCCCCGGAAAGGCCCCGCTTCGCGGTTGACCTGCGTTTCTCGATGAGTATTGTGGCGCCACCTGCGGGACCGGCAGATTCCCGCGATCGGAGAACACGCCGCACAATGACTCAAGCGTCCGCCGTCTCGCGCACCGAGACCGTCAACCCCCGGGATATGGCCAACGCCATCCGCGCCCTTTCAATGGATGCCGTCCAGGCCGCCAATTCCGGGCATCCCGGCATGCCGATGGGCATGGCGGACGTGGCCACGGTCTTGTTCACCCGCTTCCTGAAATACGATCCGCGGCATCCGGACTGGGCCGATCGCGACCGGTTCGTCTTGTCGGCGGGCCACGGCTCCATGCTGCTCTATTCGGTGCTGCACCTGACCGGGTACGCCAGCATCTCCATGGACGACATCCGCAATTTCCGCCAGCTCGGCAGCCCGTGCGCCGGCCACCCGGAATTCGGCCACGCCGAAGGCATCGAGACGACCACCGGCCCGCTGGGCCAGGGTATCGCCACCGCCGTCGGCATGGCGCTGGCCGAGCGCCTGCAGGCCGCCCGCTTCGGCGACGACATCGTCGACCATCACACTTATGTGATCGCCGGCGATGGCTGCCTCATGGAAGGCATCAGCCAGGAAGCCATTTCCCTCGCCGGCCATCTGGGCCTGTCCAAGCTGATCGTGCTGTGGGACGACAACCGCATCACCATCGACGGGCCGGTCGATCTCAGCTCGTCCGAGGATCAGGCGGCCCGTTTCCGCGCCGCCGGTTGGAACACGCTCGCCGTCGACGGCCATGATTCCGAGGCGGTCGCCGGTGCGATCACCACCGCCCGCGCCAGCAACAAGCCGACCATGATCGCCTGCCGCACCATCATCGGCTATGGCGCGCCCAACGTGCAGGGCACCTCGGCCACCCACGGCGCCGCCCTGGGCGACAAGGAAATCGCGGCCGCCCGCGAGCACCTGGGATGGTCCGCCGCGCCGTTCGAGATTCCCGCCGACATCCTGTCCGCCTGGCGCGCCGCCGGCAGCCGGGGTGCATCCGAGTTTCAGGCATGGCAGGGCCGCGTCGCCGGCCTCGGCCAGGACGTCCAGGCCGATTTCGAGCGCCGCCAGCGCGGCGAGCTGCCCGCGAATTTCGGCGCCGCCATGGACGCCTATATCCGCGACCTGATCGCCAAGCCGTCTTCGGTCGCGACCCGCAAGGCGTCGGAAATGGCGCTGGAGGTCATCAACGCCGCCGTTCCGGAAACCATCGGCGGCTCGGCCGACCTGACCGGCTCCAACAACACCAAGAGCAAGGGCCAGGGCGTCGTGAAGCCGGGCGATTTCGCCGGCTCCTTCATCCATTACGGCATCCGCGAACACGGCATGGCCGCCGCCATGAATGGTCTCGCCCTGCATGGCGGCCTGATCCCGTACAGCGGCACCTTCATGGTGTTCACCGATTATTGCCGCCCGGCGATCCGCCTGTCGGCGCTGATGCACCAACGCGTCATCTACGTCATGACCCATGATTCCATCGGTCTGGGCGAGGATGGTCCGACCCATCAGCCGGTCGAGCATCTGGCCAGCCTGCGCGCCATGCCCAATCTCAACGTCATGCGTCCCGCCGACGTGGTCGAGACCGCCGAATGCTGGCGCATCGCCCTCGAATCGCCTCGGACGCCGAGCATCCTGGCGCTGAGCCGCCAGAATCTGGCGCAGGTCCGTCTGACGGAGGCCGGCGAAAACCTCTCGGCGCGCGGCGCCTACGAATTGCTGCCCGCCGATGGCGACGCGAAGGTGACGCTGTTCGCCACCGGCTCGGAAGTCGGCATCGCCGCCGAGGCGCGCACGAAGTTGCAGGAACAGGGCGTACCGACCCGCGTGGTGTCCGTGCCGTCCTTCGAGCTGTTCGAGGCGCAGCCCGCCGACTACCAGCGCAAAGTGCTGGGCGAAGGTACCGTGCGCATCGCCATCGAGGCGGGCGTGCGCCAGGGCTGGGAACGCTTCATCGGCGTGGACGGCGCCTTCATCGGCATGAACGGGTTCGGCGCGTCCGCCCCGATCAAGGCCCTTTATGAACATTTCGGCATCACTGCCGCACGGGTTGTCGCCGAAGCCAACGCGCGTCTTTAAAAAACCAAGAGTTCTAGAACGGAGAAAAGCTCATGACGGTTCGGGTTGCCATCAATGGTTTCGGCCGCATCGGCCGCCTTGTGCTGCGTGCGATCATCGAGAACAGCCGTGACGACATCCAGGTCGTCGGCATCAACGATCTCGGCTCGGTCGAGGACAATGCCTTCCTGCTGAAGTACGATTCGGTCCACGGCCCGTTCCGCGGTCCGGTGACGGTCGATGGTAACACCATGGATGTCGGCCAGGGCCCGATCCGCATCACCTCCGAGCGTGATCCGTCCAAGCTGCCGTGGAAGGAACTGAAGGTCGATATCGCCTTCGAGTGCACCGGCATATTCACCAGCGGCGACAAGGCCCGCGCCCATCTCGAGGCCGGCGCCAGGAAGGTGCTGATCTCGGCGCCCGGCACCGACATCGACCTGACCACCGTGTTCGGCGTCAACCACGACAAGATCGAGGCCGGCCACAAGATCATCTCCAACGCGTCCTGCACCACCAACTGCCTGGCGCCGGTCGCCAAGGTGCTGCACGAGGCCATCGGCATCGAAGCCGGCTTCATGACCACGGTCCACGCCTACACCGGCGACCAGAGCCTGGTCGACACCCTGCACAAGGACCCGCGCCGCGCCCGCGCCGCCGCCATGTCCATGATCCCGTCGACCACCGGCGCCGCCAAGGCCGTCGGCCTGGTGCTGCCGGAACTGAAGGGCAAGCTGGACGGCACATCGATCCGCGTGCCGACCCCGAACGTCTCCATGATCGACCTGAAGTTCATCGCCAAGCGCGACACCAGCGTCGAGGAAATCAACGAGGCGATCCGCAAGGCCGCCGGCGGCAACGATCCGCTCGGCCAGGTGCTGAACGCGGTCGACGAGCCCTGCGTCTCCATCGACTTCAACCACAACCCGGCCAGCTCCAGCTTCGACCTGACCCAGACCCAGGTCGTCTCGGGCAAGCTGGTGCGCGTGCTGAGCTGGTACGACAACGAATGGGGCTTCTCCAACCGCATGTCGGACACGGCCCGCATCATGGCGAGCTTCGGCTGATCCCATGAGCACCGACGCGCAGGGCGGTCTGAAGCGTTTCCGCACTCTCGACGACCTCGATGTCGCCGGCAAGACCGTCCTGGTCCGCGCGGACCTGAACGTGCCCATGCGGGACGGCGAGGTCAGTGACGACACCCGTATCCGTTCGGTCATTCCGACCCTCAAGGCGATCCTCGCCCGGGGCGGCAAGGTCGTGGTGCTGTCGCACTTCGGCCGGCCGAAAGGCAAGCGGGTGCCCGAGGCCTCGCTGCGTCCGGTCGCCGAGCCGCTGGCCCGCGCGCTCGGCCGTCCGGTCGCGTTCGCCGAAGATTGCGTCGGGGATGATGCCAGGAAGATCGTGAAGGGCCACGACGTGGTCCTGCTGGAGAACCTGCGCTATCACGCTGGCGAGGAAGCCAACGGCGAAGGCTTCGCGGCGAAACTCGCCGAGCTGGGCGACCTGTTCGTCAACGACGCCTTCTCGGTCTCGCACCGCGCGCATGCCAGCGTCGAGGCGATCACCCGCCACCTGCCCTCGGCCGCCGGCCTATCCATGCAGGCCGAACTGCAGGCGCTGGAGAAGGCGCTGCACAATCCCGACCGGCCCGTGGCGGCCATCGTCGGCGGCTCCAAGGTGTCCACCAAGCTCGACGTGCTCGGCGCGCTGGTGAACAAGATGGACTATTTGATCATCGGCGGCGGCATGGCCAACACCTTCCTCTACGCCAAGGGCGTCGATGTGGGTGCCTCGCTGTGCGAGAAGGACCTGAAAGACAAGGCGCTCGAGGTGCTGGCCCGCGCCCGCACCACCGCCTGCAAGATCCTGCTGCCGATCGACGCCGTCGTCGCCCAGGAACTGGCCGCGAACGTGCCGGTACGGGAAGTGCCGGTGCGCGAGGTGGAAAGCGACGACATGATCCTCGACGTCGGCTCCGACACCATCGAGGAACTCAAGCACACCCTGCGCCGCTGCAAGACGCTGCTGTGGAACGGCCCGCTGGGCGCGTTCGAGATCCGCGGCTTCGACGTCGGCACGGTCGCCCTGGCCCGCGAGGCCGCCCGCCTCACCCGCGACGGCAATCTGTTGTCGGTGGCCGGCGGCGGCGATACCGTATCCGCGCTCAACAATGCCGGTGTGTCGCACGACTTCACCTACGTGTCCACCGCGGGCGGCGCCTTCCTCGAATGGGTCGAGGGCAAGGAGCTGCCGGGCGTCAAGGCGCTGCAAGTCTAGAATTTCAAGCTCGTGACCATCTGGATCTAGGGAACAGAAATCATCATGAAGACCACCCGCACCGTCAAACAGATCCTCAGCTACTACGAGTCGGACAATGCCGGCACGAAGGGCAACCTGAACCGCATTCTGATGACCGGCAAGCTGGGCGGCACCGGCAAGATGGTGATCCTGCCCGTCGACCAGGGCTTCGAGCACGGCCCCGCGCGCAGCTTCGCGCCGAACCCGGCCGCCTACGACCCGCACTACCACTTCCAGCTGGCCATCGACGCCGGCCTGAACGCCTTCGCCACGCCGCTGGGCATGATGGAAGCGGGCGCCGACACCTTCGCCGGCCAGATCCCCACCATCCTGAAGGTCAACTCGTCGAACTCGCTGGACGATTCCAAGAACCAGGCGATCACCGGCACCGTCGGCGACGCGCTGCGCCTGGGCTGCTCGGCCATCGGCTTCACCATCTATCCCGGCTCCGACCACTGCTTCGACATGATGGAAGAGATCCGCGAAATGGCCGAGGAAGCCAAGTCGGTCGGCCTCGCCGTCGTGATCTGGTCCTATCCGCGCGGCGGCGCCATCAGCAAGGACGGCGAGACGGCCATGGACATCTGCGCCTATGCCGCGCACATGGCCGCCCTGCTCGGCGCCCACATCATCAAGGTGAAGCTGCCCAGCGACTTCCTCGAGCAGAAGGAAGCCAAGGCGGTCTACGAGAAGCAGAAGATCGACCTGTCCAGCATGGCCACCCGCGTGAAGCACATCATGCAGTCCTCGTTCAACGGCCGCCGCATCGTCGTCTTCTCGGGCGGCGCGACCAAGGGCGCCGACTCGGTCTATGACGATGCCCGCGCCATCCGCGACGGCGGCGGTAACGGCTCGATCATCGGCCGCAACACCTTCCAGCGCCCGCGCGACGAAGCGCTCGCCATGCTCAACACCATCATCCGCATCTATCAGGGCAAGGAATGACCCCGGAGGGGCGCGAACCGACTCGGCTCTACCTGATCACGCCGCCGCGGATCGATCTGGATCCCTTCTCGCGTACCCTGACCGAAGCGCTCGACAGCGGCGATGTCGCCTGCCTGCAGCTCCGCCTCAAGGAGGTGCCGGAAGATGACATCCGCCGCGCGGTCGATGTGCTGCTGCCGATCACCCAGGCCTATGACGTCGCCCTGCTGCTGAACGACGACGCCCGGCTCGCCGCCGAACTGGGCGTCGATGGCGTTCATGTCGGCCAGGAAGACACGCCCTATGACGAGGCGCGCAGGCTTCTGGGGCCGGACGCCATCATCGGCGTGACCTGTCACGATTCCCGCCATCTCGCCATGGAAGCCGGCGAAGCGGGCGCGGATTACGTGGCCTTCGGCGCGTTTTTTCCGACGACCACCAAGACGCCCAAATTCACCGCGGGCCTCGATCTGCTGAGCTGGTGGCAGGAACTGATGGAAATCCCGTGCGTCGCCATCGGCGGTATCACGGTCGAGAACTGCCGCCCGCTGGTCGAGGCCGGGGCCGACTTCCTCGCCGTCTCCGCTGGCGTCTGGGGTCACGACAAGGGACCGGGCGACGCGGTAAGGCAGTTCAACGCCATCTTCGACAGCACCTCCTCCTAACCTCCAGTCCTCGCCGCCCCGCATCGGTGCGCCGGAAACCCGGCGTTGCCTGTGGCGGGGCTTGCCCCTATAGTCCGCGCCGCTCCCGGACAGCCCAGAAAGCAAAGCGTCAGACCATGAAAGTCAACGGCAACGCCATCAAGCCCGGCTACATCATCGAGCACAATGGCGGCCTGTGGCGCGCGGTGCGCACCGAGCACACCCAGCCCGGCAAGGGCGGCGCCTATCTGCAGGTGGAACTGAAGAACATCCGCGACGGCTCCAAGCTGAACGAGCGTTTCCGCGCCGCCGAGGCCGTCGAGCGCGTGCAGCTGGAGTTGCGCCCGTTCCAGTACCTGTATGGCGACGACGACAACCTGACCTTCATGAACACCGAGAATTACGAACAGATCGAGATCAAGCGCGAGCTGGCCGGGGAACAGAGCGTGTTCCTGCAGGACGGCATGATGGTCGAGATCGCCGTCTATGAGGACGAGCCGCTGTCGGTACAGATGCCGCAGAAGGTCATCCTCGAAGTCGCCGAGACCGAGCCGGTGATGAAGGGCCAGACCGCCGCCAACTCCTACAAGCCCGCCATCCTCGCGAACGGGGTCCGCGTCTCGGTGCCGCCCTTCGTCGGCACAGGCGACAAGGTCGTGGTGAACACTGAAACTTTTGAATACATGGAACGAGCGTAAACACGCATGGCCGTCAAATCCGCGATCATCAATGTCATGGCCAACGCCGCGCTGAAAACGGCGCCGCAACTGGTCCGCGACTTCGGCGAAGTCGAACAGCTTCAGGTGTCCAAGAAGGGGCCGTCCGATTTCGTGTCCATGGCCGATCTGAAGGCCGAAAAGACCCTGCACCGCGAACTGAGCAAGGCACGGCCCGATTTCGGCTTCATGATGGAAGAACAGGGCACCATCGAAGGCGCCGACAAGTCACAGCGCTGGATCATCGATCCGCTCGACGGCACCACCAACTTCCTCCACGGTATTCCCCATTTCGCCATCTCCATCGGCTACGAAAAGGATGGCGAGATCCTGGCCGGCGTCGTCTACGACCCGGTGAAGGACGAGATGTTCTGGGCCGAACGTGGCCGCGGCGCCTGGATGAATGATCGCCGCCTGCGCGTTTCCGGGCGCTCGGACCTGTCGCAGTCGGTGCTGGCGACCGGCATCCCCCATTTCGGCCGCGGCAACCACCGCGAGTTCCTTGTTCTCGCCGAACTCTTCATGGCCCGCACCGCCGGCATCCGGCGCATGGGCGCGGCGTCGCTGGATCTGGCCTATGTGGCGGCCGGCCGCTACGAGGCGTTCTGGGAAGCCGGACTGAGCGCGTGGGACGTGGCCGCGGGCCAGATCATCGTCCGGGAAGCCGGCGGCTACGTCACCGACTATGCCGGCCGCGACAAGGCGGTCCAGAGCGGCGAAGTGCTCGCGGCCAACGACCAGCTTCATGCCAGCCTCTCGAAGCTGATTTCGGAAACGCGACGCGAGATCGCGGCGCGGGCCAAGACAGCCTCGAATTAGCCCGACCCAAACCCTATGTCTCAGCGATGACGATCAAACCGACACCGGCCCGATCGGCCATCGCGGCCTTCGTGGTGGCCTTTGCACTGCTCCAACCCGCGCTGGCGCAGGAAGGAGACGGCATCGATATCAACATGGATGCGCTGCGGAACCGGCCCAAACAAGCCGCGCCAGAGCCGCCGCCGCCACCGCCACCGCCGGTCGTGAAGCCGGCGCCTCCAGCGGGCGAAAAGCAGGCCAAAACGCCGCGTCGCTGGGCCGGCAAGAGCATCACCATTCTGTTCCAGGGAACCGAGCTGGCCCTTTCCGCCTCGGCCAGTCAGCGGCTGGACAGTATCGCGGCCCAGGCCGCGAGCACCACCCAGCGGCTCGAGCTGATGTCCTATGCGGGTACGGCCGACCAGCGCGCCAGCGATACGAGGCGCCTCGCCCTGCAACGCGCCATCACGGTTCGTAATTACCTCATCGGCAAGGGAATGGATGGATCGCGAATCGCGCTGCGCCCTCAGGGACCGGCGGCGGCGGGCGAACAGCCCGAGCGGGTCGACGTCCGCTTCCAGGACGAGTAACGACTAACCGCCGATCACGCTGAGGCGGCGCTCGGGACCGGCGCCGAACTGCAGCTCGGCCAGGCTGGCGTAGAGCCCGCCCTTGGCCTGCAGCTCCTGATGCGTCCCCTCGTCGACCAGCCGTCCGCCGTCGATCACCAGAATCCGGTCGGCCTTCAGTACGGTCGCAAGACGGTGGGCGATGACGATAGTGGTGCGGTTCTGCATCAGGCGCTCGAGCGCCGTTTGCACCACCTGTTCGCTCTGGGCGTCGAGCGCGCTGGTGGCCTCGTCGAGCAGCAGGATGGGCGGATCGCGCAGGATCGCCCGCGCGATGGCGATCCGCTGCCGCTGACCGCCCGACAGCTTGACGCCGCGTTCGCCCAGTTGGGTATCCAGCCCCTGCGGCAGGGCGCCGAGAAACTCGTCGGCCGCCGCCGCCTGGATGGCCGCCCGCACCTCGGCGTCGGTGGCGCCCGGCCGCCCGTAGCGGATATTCTCCAGCGCCGAGGCGGCGAAGATCATGGTGTCCTGCGGAACGATGCCCATGCGGCCACGGACCGCGCCCGGATCGGCCTGGCGCAGGTCGACGCCATCGACCCGGACGCTGCCCTGTTCCGGATCGTAAAACCGCAGGAGCAACTGGAAGACGGTCGACTTGCCGGCGCCCGACGGCCCGACCAGCGCGACGGTCTCGCCCGCCCTCACCGCGAAGGACAAGCCTTCCAGCGCCGGCGCGTTCGGCCGTGACGGATAGTGGAAAGTGACGTTCTCGAACGCGACCTCGCCGCGCGGCGGCTGAGGCAACGCCACCGGATCGGCCGGCGCCTTGATACCGGGCTCGACCTGCAGCAATTCCATCATTCGTCCCGCGGCGCCCGCCGCGCGCAGCATCTCGCCATAACTCTCGCTGACGCCGATCACCGAGCCCGCGACCATGACCGAGAAGAAGACGAACTGGGCCAGTTCGCCATTGGTCATGCGTCCGGCCATCACGTCGTGCGCCCCGATCCACAGGACCAGGTCGATGACGCCCACGGCGAGCAGGATGACGAGGAAGGTCAGCCAGGCGCGCGCCTTGATCCGGCGCACCGCCGTGGCGAAGGCACCCTCGCCGACCCTGTTGAAGGCGTCGCGATCGGCCGCCTCGTGGGTGAACGCCTGAATCGTCTGGGTCGCGCCGAAGCCTTCCGTGACCATGGCGCCGATATCCGCGATACGGTCCTGGCTGGCGCGTGACAGGTTCCGTACTTTCTTGCCGATCAGCATGATGGGCGCCAGCACCAGCGGCACCGCCAGCAGGACCAGCAGGGTCAGTTTCAGATTGGTCAGGCCGAGCGCGATCAGGCCGCCGACGACCGTCAACATGCCGCGCAGCGCCACGGAAAGACTGGAGCCGACAACCGACTGGATCAGCGTCGTGTCGGCGGTCAGCCGCGACGCGATTTCGCCGGAGCGGTTCTCGGTGAAAAATGTCGGACTGAGCGAGATGACGTGGCCATAGACCGCCGCCCGCATGTCGGCGACGACCCGTTCGCCCAGCCACGAGACCAGCGCGAAACGCACCGCCGTCGCCGCCGCCAGCACCACGACCACGCCGAACACACCCAGGAAGTACCAGTTCACGTTGGGCTGATTGGCCATGTCGAAGCCCATGTCGACCATGCGGCGCATGGCCGGACCGAAGGCCATCACGGCGGCCACGCCGATCACCAGGGCAACGACGGCGCTGGCGACCAGCGCGCGATAGGGCTGGACGAAACGCAGCAGAAAACGCAGCTGTCCCAGATCCCGCTTGCCGGCGCGGGCGAAGACCGGACTGAGGATTTCGGCCTGCGGATCTTTTTCGGTCACGCGCTTTCTTCCCATTGCGCGCACCGTATAGCAGCACCGGGGCCGAAACGCCAACAGGGGGCCATCGACTGACGCGGTATCAGCGTGACGCTTTTTGCGTGCCGCCGACATGGCTTGCGGTCGCAAAGCCAACCGCCTAACCTCCGAAACCGAATCGTCAACGCTAACTTTTCCGGGAAGAGAGACTGGTGAAATGACCAAATACGCCGAAGATTACGAAGACGTCACCCAATATCCGCTGGACCCCGATCGTGAAGCGCAGCTGCGCCGCATGCAGAAGGAATGCACCTTCATCTGGACCAACAAGTCGGGCGAACCTGTCGGCGTGATCATGTCCTACCTGGACACGGAAGATGGTCGCCTCTGGCTGACCGGTGCCGAACAGCGCGCCCGCTTCCCGGCGGTCAAGCGCGATCCGCGCACCTGTGTCGTCATCACCAGCGCCGGCACCGAATGGGGCGCGGGCAAGACGGTGACCTACAAGGGCATCTCGGTCATTCACGACAAGGCCAACCGACAGATCAAGGATTGGTTCTATCCGACCTTCGCCCGCAAGCTCTATGGTCACGTCAGCGAAGCGCGCGTGCAGCAGTTCGTCCAGTTCCTGGACTCGCCGGCCCGCGTGGTGATGGAATTCATTCCCACCAAGAAGATCGTCTATGACGGCGACAAGATGGCCAAGGCCACGCCGGCCGTCGACGGCGTCTCGAACCGCTAACTCAACAGAAAACGGGGAACATTATGGCGAGCGATATCGAGGACAAGCTGGCGATCCAGCACGTGGCGCAGGTCTATGCCGACGGCGTCATGCAGCGTAACGCCGAACTGTGGGGCTCCACCTGGGCCGAACAGGGCGAATGGAGCCTGCCGGGCATGGAAAAGCCGATCACCGGCCGCGAAACCCTGAAGGGCTTCTGGTCGCAGGTCATGCAGGGCTATCCCTACGTGCTGCATTGGGTGCAGCCGGGCCTCATCACCGTCAACGGCGACAAGGCGACGGCCCGCTTCTACGTCCAGGAAAACATCAAGGACGCCAAGGGCGACCAGGTGCGCGTGGCCGGTGTCTATGACGACCAGCTGGTGCGCGAGAATGGCGAATGGAAGTTCGCCCGCCGCGACTTCACCGTGCTCTACCGGGGTCCGACCGACCTCAGCGGCAACTGGTCGGCCTATTCGGGCCGTTAAGCCCGGCCTTTCAGGCGAATGGCGAAATCGAGGACCGCACGGGCCAGCCCCGTGCGGTCCTCGATCGTTTTCATCACCGTGTTGGTGACATAGGTCGAGACACTCAGCCTGCCGGCCAGATCCGAATCCTCGCTGTCGAGGACGAAGCCGTCCAGCAGCCCGCGATAATGGTGGACAATGGAAGCGGCGGTGACGTCGAGGCCCAGCTCGCCCATCAGCTTGGCCGTCGGTCCCTTGATCGCCTTGCCGCCGACGATGGGCGAGACCGCGATCACCGGGGCCTCGTGGCCAGCCAGTGCTTCCCGGATACCCGGTAGCGCGAGCAGCGGATCGACGCTCAGGAACGGATTGGACGGACAGATCACGATGGCATCGAGCGGACCCTTGAGGGCCGCGATCAGGCCCGGACTGGGCATGGCGTCCTCGGCGCCCTCGAAGCGAATGCCCCGCACTTCGGGCTGACATCTGTCCCGCACGAAATAATGCTGGAACGCCAGGTCGCCATCATCGGTCTCGATGATGGTGGCGACCTCGTCGTCGGTCATCGGCACCAGCGCGGGACCGATGCCGTGCTTGGCGGCGAAATCCGCCGTGATCGCGCTCAGCGGCTCGCCTGCCATCAGCCGGCGGGTCCGCTCCACATGGGTCGCCAGATCCTTGTCGCCCAGATTGAACCAGTCGGGTCCGCCGAGCGTCCGCAGGTTCTCCATGAACTCCCAGCTCTCGCCCGAGCGGCCCCAGCCCAGCTCCGTGTTGGACAGCCCGCCCAGCGTATAGGTGACCGTGTCGATATCCGGACAGATGCGCAAACCGAGATGGGTGAAATCATCGCCCGTGTTGATCACGACGGTGAGCCGCTCCGGCGGCAGGATCAGCGACAGGCCTAGCGCCAGCTTGGCGCCGCCGACTCCGCCGCACAGGGCAAGGACATGGCCGCTCACCGGAACATGTCCTCTTTCCTGGCGCGCACCAGCGCCGTGGCGGGCCGCTCGCGCCGCGGCGTATCGAGGCCGCGCACGATGGCCGCCGGCGTGCGTTCGCGCGCCTCGCCCATGGCCAGATTGGCGGCCGACGCCACCTGGTCGGCCACGGCCACTTCGGTCACCTCCAGCACCTTGCCGAACATGTCCGTATCGCCGCGCTGGTCCCACAGCGGCTCGAGCCCGGCGCAGCCGATCGCCATGCCCGTCGTGCCATACCTCCAGGCACGCCCCACGCTGTCGGCGATCACCACCGCCACGTCCGCGCCGGATCGCTCGATCAGGGTCTCGCGGAGCGCGCGGGCGCTGGCGTCAGGGTCGACGGGCAGCAGCAGCGCCATGTCTTCGCTGCCGCCTTCCACGTTGGAGCGGTCGATACCCGCATTGGCGATCACCAGGCCGAGGTTCTGTTCGACAATCAGCACGTTGGTCTTGGCCCGGAGAACCTCGCGGGATTCCTGCAGCACCAGTTCGACGACGCGCGGATCCTTGCCGGTCACCCCGGCCAGTTCCTCGGCGCGGGCGGACGGCATCACGGTACCGAGCGAGACGAGGCGCCCCTCGGCCTTGGAGATGATCTTCTGCGCCACCACGACGATGTCGCCGGCCGCGAGGCTCTCGCCCATGGCGGCGAGGCCGTCGAGGATGAAGGACGCAAGATCGTCGCCCGGCTGAACCAGCGGAATGCCGGGAATGGCAAAGATGCTCAGCCGGGTCGACATGGCGGCGGCCTAGGCCGCTTCGCCCGGCGTACCGGTGATCTTGATACCCGAGCCGATGATCTTGTAACGGCGGTTGATGGTGATCAGCACCGAGGTCAGCGCCTCGGCCGCCGAGGAATTCGCCAGCGGACCGGCATGCCACCCCTTCAGGCCCGCATCTTCCACCAGCCCCACCACTACGTCGCGGGCATCGATATCGTCACCCGACACCAGCACGTCGCATTCGATGTGATGGTCGCTGTTCAGATGCTCGGCGCCGATGTTCTGGAACGCCGCGACGACCTTCACGCCTTCGCCCACGAAGGCCTGGGCGCGAACGGCGGCGGAATCCTCTTCCGGCAGCTGCACGCGGCCGACTTTCGGCGGCACCAGCGGCACGGTGGCATCGATCAGGATCTTGCCTTGCACGCCGTCCTTGATCACTTCAAGCATGGGACGCTGGTTCGAGAACGGCACGGTGAGCGCGACGATCTCGGCTGCCGCCGCCGCCGCGCCATTGTCCATGCCGACGATGTCGCCGCCGATTTCGCCCTTCAGCGCCTCGGCCGCTTCCTGTGCCTTGCCCGCCTCGCGCGAGCCGATGATGACCTTGTGGCCGGCCTTGGCCCAGCGCCGCGCAAGGCCCCCGCCCAGGGCGCCGGTTCCGCCAATCACCGCGATGGTCCGCTTGGTCTCAGCCATGTCTTTCCCTTTCGGTTCTGTCTGTTTTTTCGGTTGTGTAGCACGGTTGGCAATACTGGAAGCACCAAAAAAGATGTGCCAAGGTATCCGCCACTTCGGGAAACCGGCGGCCAATGACCGCCGGCCTGTCCATAAAAGGGGAGATACGGATGAAGATCGGCTTCAACATGCCGCAGCTGACGAATTTCGCCAGCCAGAAGGCGGTGCACGAGTTCGCCACCATTGCTGACAAGATGGGATACGACTCGCTCTGGGTGCAGGATCACTTCCTGTATCCGGAAAATCCGGTGCAGAGCCACCCCGTTCATCAGCACAAGCTGGGCAAGGACAAGATCGTCCAGTGGCCCGATGCCTATTCCAGCATGCTGGCCCCACTGGAAGCGCTTGCTTATGTGGCGGGCATCACCAAGAACATCCGTCTCGGCACCTCGATTCTGGTGTTCGGTTACCATCGCCCCGTAACCCTGGCCAAGCAGGTCGCGACCATCGACGTATTGTCGAACGGGCGCTTCGATCTGGGTCTGGGACTGGGCTGGGCGACGGAGGAATTCGCCCACATGGACACGCCGTTCGGCAAGCGCGGCGAACGCTGCTCCGACTTCATCCGCGCCCTGCGCGCCGCCTGGGACGAAAACCCCACGGCCTATGACGGCCCGTTCTACAATTTCCCAAAGGGTCAGACCTCGCCCAAGCCGGTGCAGCGCGACTGGAACGGCAAGTCCGCCGTGCCCGTGCTCGGCGCGTTCCTCAACGACCAGGGCTTCGACCGCGTCGCCGAGCTGTGCGACAAATGGCACCCGGCCGGCCATCCGCCGGAACTGGCCGCCATGCGGCTGGCCCAGATCAACAAGATCGCCGAGGAAAAGTACAAGCGCGAGCCGCTGAAGTGCGTGATGCGCGTGTTTGCCGCCCCCATGCTGCCCGGCATCAAGCAGATCGGCGAACAGCTCATGCAGCCCAACTGGGTCGGCACCGCCGACGACATGATGCCGCACCTCAAGGCCGCCAAGGCCGCCGGCATGGACGAGATCGTCATCGACTGCAGCTTCTTCCATGAAATGCGGGGCGACGAGGACTGGATCTCCCAGCCCGAGTTCTTCCGTCCGCTCCTGGAAGAAGCCAAGAGCTGACACGCACGGAGGGTTTGCCTTGTGACGGGCCATTACCGCCCGCCACGAGGCACCATCCGGACAGACGGCGGGCGCTTTGCTGCGCCGACACGGGGAACGGATGGAGGGGGCCGCTATCCGCGAGAAACCGAATATTTGGGCGCTGCTGCCTGTCAAACGCCTGAAAGGCGCCAAGCAGCGGCTGTCGCCCGTGTTGAGCGAGATGGAACGCACCGAACTGGCGCGCGCCATGCTGCTCGATGTGCTGCTCGCCCTGCGCCATGCGTGGGGCCTGGCGGGCGTGGCCGTGGTCACCGCCGATACCGAGGCCCGAAACCTGGCGCGCCAGCATGGCGCCACGCTGATCGGCGAGACCGACGGCGGCCTGAACGAGGCGCTGGACAATGCGCGCCTGACGCTGCACGCCCAAGGCGCGACCAGCGCGCTCATCGTCCATGGCGACCTCCCCCTCGCCACGGCCGAAGAGATCACCACCCTGATCGACGCCCATCCGCCGGGTCCCGCCGCCACTTTCGTGCCCGCGCGCGATGGCGGCACCAACGCCATGCTGACCACGCCCGTCGACCCGTTTCCCCTGTCCTATGGCGAGGGCAGTTTCGCCCGCCACAAGGCCGCCGCCGAAGCGGCCGGTCTGGCCACGGCCTCGCTCGTGTTGCCGGGGCTGCAGCTGGACATAGATACACCCGAGGATCTGGCCGAGTTGCTGCGCCGGGGCGCTGGCGGCCATACCATGGATTATTTACTGGCGAGCCATGTTGCCACCCGGTTACAACAGGCGGCAGGCAATTCATCGGGAAGTGAACAGTGAACCGCGAGGTCGTGTCCTATCTGGAGAAGGTCGAGGCGGGCCATCGTCCGACGCGCGCCGAAGCCCTGTTGCTGGCGGCGGAAACGGATGTGCCGCGCCTGATGGCCACGGCCGCCTATCTGCGCGACCAGGGCCACCGCAACATCATCACCTTTTCCAAGAAGGTGTTCATCCCGCTCACCCATCTGTGTCGCGACGTCTGCCATTACTGCACCTTCGCCCAGCCGCCGAAGAAGGGCGAGCAGGTGTTCATGACGCCCGAACAGGTTCTGGAAATCGCCCGGCAAGGCGCGGCCATGGGCTGTAAGGAAGCGCTGTTTACTCTCGGCGACAAACCGGAGCTGCGCTACAAGGCGGCCCGCGACGCGCTCGCCGCGCTGGGGCACGAAACCACCCTCTCCTATCTGGCCGCCATGGCCCGGCTCGTGCACGAGGAAACCGGGCTGTTCCCGCACCTCAACCCGGGCCTGATGACGGACGAGGACCTTGCCATGCTGCGGCCGCTGGCGCCGTCCATGGGCATCATGCTAGAGAGCACCGCCACCAGCCTGCTGGAAAAGGGCAAGCCGCATCACGGCAGCCCCGACAAGGAGCCGGAAGTGCGGCTCGAAGGACTGCGCCGCGCCGGACGCGCGCAGGTGCCATTCACCTCGGGCATCCTGATCGGCATTGGCGAGACCCGCGCGGAGCGGATCGAGAGCCTGCTCGCCCTGCGCGACATTCATGACGAGTTCGGCAATTTGCAGGAAGTCATCATTCAGAACTTCCGCGCCAAGCCGGGCACCCGCATGTCGGACGCGCCCGAGCCGGATCTGGACGAGCTCCTGTGGACCCTGGCGATCACCCGCATCGTCTTCGGCCCGGAGATGAACATCCAGGTGCCGCCGAACCTCAGCCCCGGTCAGCTTCAGCCACTCGTCGCGGCCGGCATCAACGATTGGGGTGGCGTCTCGCCGCTGACGCCGGATTTCGTCAATCCGGAAGCGCCTTGGCCACACCTCGACAAGCTGGCCGCCGAAACCGCCGCGACCGGCAAGCTGCTGGTCGAGCGCCTCACCATCTATCCCGAATACGCCCTGCGGCCCGAGCGCTGGCTCGACAAGGCCATGCGCACGCCGGTCATCCAGGCCATCGATTCGGAAGGCTATCCGCGCACCGAGGAATGGTCGCCCGGCGAGGACACGCCGCCGCCGGCGAGCGACATCGCCCTGCTGAACGCGCCCATGCCGGCGCGGATCGATCCGTGGCTGAAGTCCATCCTGGACCGGGCAAGCGCGGGCGAGCGCCTCAACGAGGCCGAGATCTCCCGGCTGTTCCTGGCGCGCGGCGACGAATTCACCGCCGTCTGCCGTACCGCCGACACGCTGCGCCGTGCGGTGAAGGGCGACACGGTGACCTATGTGGTCAACCGCAACATCAACTACACCAATGTCTGCTACTTCAAGTGCCAGTTCTGCGCCTTCTCCAAGGGCAAGCTGACCGAGAACCTGCGCGGCAAGCCCTATGTCCTCGGCATGGACGAGATCCAGCGCCGCACCCGGGAAGCCTGGTCGCGCGGCGCCACGGAAGTGTGCATGCAGGGCGGCATCCATCCGTCCTATACGGGCCAGACCTATATCGACATCACCCGTGCGGTGAAGGAAGCGGTGCCCGGCATGCACGTGCACGCCTTCTCGCCGCTGGAAGTCTGGCAGGGCGCGGAAACCCTCGGCATTTCGCTGAAGGAATTCCTGATCCGCCTGAAGGACGCCGGCCTCGGCACCTTGCCCGGCACCGCCGGTGAAGTGCTGGACGACGAGGTCCGGAACATCCTGTGCCCGGACAAGATCAATACCGCCCAGTGGTTCGAGGTGATGGAGACCGCGCACGGCCTGGGCATCCGCACGACCTCGACCATCATGTACGGCCATGTGGATGCCCCGATCAACTGGGCGCGCCATCTGCTCGGCCTGCGCGACCTGCAGGCCAGGACCGGCGGCTTCACCGAATTCGTGCCGCTGCCCTTCGTCCACATGGAAGCCCCCATCTACCTGAAGGGCCGCGCCCGCAAGGGACCGACCTTCCGCGAGGCCGTGCTGATGCACGCCGTCGCCCGCCTCGCGCTGCACCCGCTCATCCCCAACATCCAGACCAGCTGGGTCAAGATGGGGCCGGAAGGCGTCAAGGCCTGCCTGAACGCGGGCGTCAACGACATGGGCGGCACGCTGATGAACGAGACCATCACACGCTCCGCCGGCGCGAACCACGGTCAGGAGATGGAGCCCTACCGGATGGAAGACATCATCCGCGGCAATGGCCGGGCGCCCGAGCAGCGTTCGACCGCCTATGGCGACGTCGCCGACGAACGCATCCGCGTGTCGTTCCAGGCGGCGCCGCTCGAGGATTTGCGCTTCACCGCCGCCAAGGAATACGAGCGCGGCTGAGCCGTCTCAGCGATAGACCTTGAAGCTCATCGCTAGCAGTACCGGCATGTCGCCGTAATCGGCCAGTGCCGGGCTGGCCGCGGCCTCGTGCGGCGGCAGCCGGATTTCACGGAACTCAACCAGTGTCAGGCCGGCATCATCGGCGGCCTGCAGGTAGTCCGACGCCAGATGCGGATAGGTCGGATCGGCGTCTTCCCGGCTGCGGCCGAGCACGCTGTCGCGCAGCGCGACGAAGGGATGGATTTCCACGGCATGCACCACCCCGCCCGGCTGCGTCAGCCGCTTCGCCTCGGCGAGCGGTGCCCGGGGATCGGCGCAATACTCCAGCACCAGATCGACCAGCGTCACGTCGGCGCTGGCGCGCAGCAGCGGAATCGGCCGGCGGATATCGTGATGAATGAGATCGACCGGCGCATCCTCGAACCGCCGCGCCGCGGCCGCGAGCAGGCGCTGCGAGGGATCGACCCCCGTGACCGCCTCGGCCCCCGCCGCGACGAATGACGCGATGTTCTCGCCGGCGCCGCACCCCATTTCCAGAACCCGCTTGCCCATCACATCGCACAGATGCGCGCGAACGAAGTCGGCGGCAAATCGCACCAGCGGATTGTCGTAGCGGTCATTGGCGGGCGACCACGCGACGCGCGCGTCATGGCCGCTGAAGATAGTGGTGCGTAGGGTTGCGTGGCCGGTGTCGTTCCGCATTCGCTCTTTCCAGCGCCTTCCGCTCCCCTCCCGAGGGAGGTGGCGACAAGACAAATCAGAAGAGCGACGTGGCCCGGCGTCGCTTGCGAATGAGACTAGATAGAATTTGAAGGAATTGGAAGCGCTGTTTCAGAATTCCCGACCTGACGCTCAGGACGATGCGACCCGAGCCGCGGCCACGCCCGCGACCGAGCAGACGCTGGTCAGTACGCCGCCCCAGATCATGTCGACGATGGACAGGCCCAGGGGCCAGTTCTTCAGCGTCGCCAGGTTGGTCAGGTCGTACGTGCCATAGGCGAGCAGCCCGAGCAGGAAGCCGTAGAGAGCCGCCGTCTTGAGCGACTGCGCCGCGATGGCCGGCACCATGGCGAAGAACAGCACGCCGCCGAGATACATCAGATAGAACACGACCGCCGCGGGCATGTTGAACGGTTGCCGCAACAGACCGCCCAGTTCGGCATGATAATACCCCTTGGCGATGACGCCGAGCCAGAGCAGGTCCAGCACGATGAAGACGATGGCGGCGGCCCCATAGGCCCAGACATAGGTCATGACGATGATTCTCCCCGCATGCTGACGGAATGCCGCATGGTGTCATCATGCGACCCTCATACGGTCCAACGCCACCATCGGATTTATGCTCCCGTCTCATTCCCGCCGGAATCTGTTGCGATTGATTATCAATCGTGATTTAAGGTTCGCGAGGCGTCCGTTCGGCCGTTCTCCGGCATCACCGAGCAGGCAGTTCCATCATCCATGCGAGAGACTCCCCCGCAGCGCAGGGCCTTCTGGCTGAAGCATCTGCACCGCTGGCACTGGATCAGCGCGGCATTGAGCCTGATCGGCATGCTGCTGTTCGCGGCGACGGGAATCACGCTCAATAACGCGGCCCATATCGAGGCCAGCCCCAGTGTCGTCACCCGGGAAGGCGTGTTGCCCGAGCCGCTTCGCGCGGAACTGGCCGCCGCGGGAGAGGCGCCGACCCTGCCGCTCTCCATCGAGCGCTGGCTGGCGGCGGAGCTGGGCGTGACAATCTCCGGACACGAGGCCGAGCGGTCTTCCGGCGAAGTCTACATCGCCTTGCCGCGGCCGGGCGGCGACGCCTGGCTGACCATCGATACCCAGAGCGGCGACGTGGCCTATGAACTGACCCGGCGCGGCTGGATCTCGTACCTGAACGACCTGCACAAGGGCCGCAACACTGGCATCGTCTGGAGCTGGTTCCTCGATGTCTTCGCCGGGGCCTGCGTCGTGTTCTGTCTCACGGGACTTTTCCTGCTGCAGCTTCATGCCGGCAACCGACCGGCCACATGGCCGGTGGTCGGCGCGGGTCTCGCGATCCCGCTGCTGCTGGCCCTTCTGTTCATTCACTGAGGAGGTAAAACGCGTGCGCATCCTGCTTCCCGCCGCCCTGACCGGCCTGATCGCCAGCCCGGCACTGGCCGCGGACATGACCGTCAAGGTCGAGATCCCCAAACTCAGCGTGGCCGAATACCACAAGCCCTATGTCGCCATCTGGATCGAGGGCGCCGACAAGTCCGTGACCAATCTGGCCGTCTGGTACGACGTGAAGATGAAGGACAATGAAGGCACCAAATGGCTCAAGGACATGCGCCAGTGGTGGCGCAAGAGTGGCCGCGAACTGGCCATGCCGGTCGATGGCCTCAGCGGCGCGACCCAGGCGCCGGGCGAGCATACCATCGACTTCAGCGGCGCCGCCGGGCCGCTCGCCGCGCTCAAGCCGGGCGACTACACCCTCTACGTGGAAGCCGCCCGCGAAGTCGGTGGCCGTGAACTGCTGAAACTGCCCTTCACCTGGCCCGCCAAGGCCGCAAGCACCGAAAGCGTCACGGGCTCGTCCGAGCTCGGCGCCATCACCCTCGACCTGAAACCATGAAAAACGGGAGGCACATCATGAGGACGTCCTACAAGGCGGCGGCGATCGCCCTGGCCCTGAGCCTGGCCACGCCCATGGCCGCGCACGCCCACCGGTCCTGGCTGCTGCCGTCGGCCACGGTGCTGTCCGGCGCCGACCCCTGGGTCACCGTCGACGCGGCCGTCTCGAACGACCTGTTTTATTTCGAGCACAACGCCATGCGGCTGGACGGCCTGAAGATCATCGGGCCGGACGGCGCCGAAGTGGCCGCCGAAAACAGCGCCACCGGCAAGTACCGCAGCGTCTTCGACGTGCATCTGACCAAGCCCGGCACGTACAAGATCGTCGTGGCGAGCGACGGGCTGATGGGCCGGTACAAGCTGAATGGCGAGGACAAGCGCTGGCGCGGCAGCGTCGACAAACTGTCGGAAATCCCCGCGGGCGCGACCGATCTGGAACTGATCCAGAACCAGCGCCGGCTCGAGACCTTCGTCACCAGCGGCGCGCCGACCGAAGACGCCCTGAAACCGACCGGCACGGGGCTCGAACTCGTCCCCGTCAGCCATCCGAACGATCTGGTCGCAGGCGAGGAAGCCAGCTTCACCTTCATGCTCGACGGCCAGCCCGCCGCCGACCTTGAGGTCACCATCATTCCCGGCGGCATCCGCTATCGCGACGATCTGAAGGAGATGAAGGTCAGGACCGACGCCGAGGGCACGTTCAAGGTCACCTGGGACGCGCCCGGCTTCTACTGGATCAGCGCCGGCTCGCGCGGCGGGAAGGCCAGCATTCCCCAGGCGAAGAGCCGCAGCGTCAATTACGCCGCGACCGTCGAAGTCCTGGCCCCCTAACCCTCGCCCCACGATCCATGACCCGACAGGTTCTCGTTCCCCTGGAGCTCTCGCCCGTCCAGCCGCCCCAAGGCGCGGTGCGGACGTTGCGTGGCCTGACCATGGGCACGAGCTGGACGGTCAGGATCGTCGCCTCGGATGCCGCGCCGATCGACCGGCTCGGCGCGGGCATCCAGCGGCAGCTTGACCGGGTCGTCGACCAGATGAGCACGTGGGAGCCGGGCTCGGCTCTCAGCCGCTTTAACGCCACCGTCGGCGAGTGGCGCACGCTGCCCTTCGAGCTGTTCACCGTGCTCGATCACGCGCTTGCGCTCGCGGAAGAGAGCGGCGGCGCCTACGATCCGACAACGGGACCGCTGGTCAATCTGTGGGGTTTCGGCCCGGAAGGCAGCCGCCGCGACCCACCGGACCGGCAGGCGATTTTGACGACGCGCGCCCGCATCGGCTGGAACCGGATCGAACTCGACCGGGCCACCGGCCGTGCCCGTCAGCCGGGCGGCTGCTATGTGGACCTCTCCGGCATCGCCAAGGGCTATGCCGTCGATCTGGTCGGCGACTGGCTGCGCGAGCAGGGCATCAGCGATTTCCTCGTCGAGGTCGGCGGCGAACTCCTCGGCGCGGGCGTCAAGCCAAACGGCCAACCCTGGTGGGTGGCGCTGGAGGCACCGCCCGGCGCCGGGGCCATCCCGGAAAGCTTGGTCGCGCTCCACGGCCTGTCGGCTGCCACGTCGGGCGACTACCGCAAATTCTTTGAAAGCGATGGCCTGCGCTTCTCGCACACCCTCGACCCCCGGACCGGCCATCCGGTGGCGAACGGTCTGGCCAGCGTGACCGTGCTCCACCCGCGCTGCATGCTGGCCGACGCCATGGCGACGGCTCTGACCGTCATGGGTCCGCGGGAAGGTTTCGACTTCGCCCGGGCCCGCGGCATCGCGGCCCGCTTCCTCGTCCGTACCGCCGACAACTTTCACCAGCGGATGACACCCGCGCTGGCGGCCATGCTCGATTGATGATGAGCCGTATCGCGCTTCCCGCCAGTACCCTGCTTCTGGCCGCCTCTCTTGCGATCCTCGTCTGGATGGCATGTCTGCAGGCATCGCCCGACAATGTCCATGCGGCCCTGCTCGTCGCCGTCGCCTATGCCGCGTTCTGCGCCGTGACGTTGCTGCGGCATCGGCGGCGGATCGCCGGCCGGGCCTTCATCGCCGCGCCGGCGGACAGCGCCGGCTCCCTGCTGATCGCCCATGCCAGCCAGACGGGACAAGCCGAGGAGTTGGCCCGCCGCACCGCCGAGGCGCTGCGGGACGAGGGCATGCCCGTGCGCGTCGACCCTCTCGGCCGCGTCGAGGCCGCCGGGCTCGAAATCGCGAAGAGGGTCCTGTTCGTCGTCAGCACCACCGGCGAGGGTGATGCCCCCGACAGCGCCGCGCGGTTCACCCGCCAAGTCCTGGGCCGCGAGGCGGACCTGCGGGAGCTGCGCTATGGCCTGCTGTCCCTGGGCGACCGGAGCTACAACCATTTCTGCGGCTTCGGCAGGAGCCTTGAGGCGTGGCTGCGCCAGCAGGGCGCGACGCCGCTGTTCGACACGGTGGAAGTGGACAACGGAGATGCCGGCGCGCTGCGACACTGGCAGTATCACATGGGTCTGCTCAGCGGCAGCAGTCGCATGAAGGACTGGCAACCGGCGCATTATGGACGCTGGCGCCTCGCGGAACGCCGCCTGCTCAACCCGGGAAGCCTGGGCGGCGAGGTCTTTCACGTCGCGCTGGAGCCGCTTGATGGTCAACCCTCATGGGCGGCGGGCGACATCGCCGAAATCGGCCCGCGCGATCCTCTCGACCCCGAAGCACCGCAACCCCACAGGGAATATTCCATCGCCTCGCTGCCTACCGATGGCCGCGTCGAACTGCTGGTCCGGCGCATGGACCATCCGGACGGTAGGCCCGGCCTCGGCTCCGGCTGGCTGACCCGCCATGCCCCGCTTGGCAGCGCCATAGACATGCGCATCCGGACAAACCGGTCTTTCCATGCGCCGCCGGAGGATGTCCCGCTGATCCTGATCGGCAATGGCACCGGTCTTGCCGGTCTTCGTTCGCACCTCAAGGCGCGGCTCGCTGCGGGACGGCGGCGGAACTGGCTCATCTTCGGCGAACGCTCGCGCGCCCATGATTTCTTTTATGAACACGAAATCGAGTCCTGGCGGTCGCGAGGCTGGCTCGACCGGCTGGATCTCGCTTTCTCCCGCGATCAACCGGAGCGTCTTTACGTCCAGCATCGCCTGGCCGAGGCGGCGGACCAGTTGCGGCGCTGGGTGGACGAAGGCGCCGCGATTTATGTGTGCGGCAGCCTGATCGGGATGGCCTCGGGCGTCGCCGCCGTTCTGGAAGAAACGCTTGGCCAGGACGTTCTCGACACCCTCGCCGCCGATGGGCGCTACCGGCGCGACGTCTACTGAAACGATAACGGCCCGCCGAAGCGGGCCGTCCGGAGCATGATTCCGTCGCCGGACTAAAGCACGAGGATGGGATTGTCTCCCGGGCGGAACAGCTCGTGCGCCCGCTTCCACTGGGCGAAGATGCCCAGGATGTTCTTGGGATCGCCGTGCAGTTCGGTGAAACCGCCATTCAGCGACCGGGTGTCGAAATAGCAGGCGTCCACTTCGTCCGCGTACAGACGGCAGGCGTCGACGAAACCGGCGTCCTGCAGGCGCTTGTACTCGGCCTCGAAGTCATGAACCAGCAGGCCGAGATGGTGGTAGCCTTCCTCGCCCGCCTTGTACATGTCGCGATAGATCGACGGCTTGTCGTCATGCTGCTGGATGAACTGGATCATCATGTCGCCCAGATAGCCGAAGGCATAGGAGACGTCCGCTTCGGTATCCGTGCCGCGATAATGGAACTTGTCCGTCTTGTGATGCGGCACCATCACGAAGGGGCCCGCATAGTAGAGCTTCGCCCATTTGTTGATCGATTCTTCCAGGTCGTTCACATAGTACGCGTACTGAAAGATCGGATATGTCGACATTAACGCCATCTTTTGTCTCCCCTGATGATCGTCTTCCGGCCCGAACTGTTGCACCAAAATCCGGCCGGTGAAAGCCCCTTTTGAAATTTACATTCACGCACGCATGTGTTTGTGAGAGCCTGTGCAGGCAGCGCGACGGCTGACTTGCTGACAAAAATGTCATGAGCCGGTCAGCATTGCGTGGGCGCTCTGGCGCTAAGGTTGAGTCAGGCGGGCTGCCATAGAGGGAACCATCCATATGCGTCTGCTCAGTGACCGGGAAAAAGCCGAACTGGCCCTCGCTGAATCGCACGGCTTCCCGGGCCCGATTCCCACGCAGATCGTATCCAGCGACGAATTCGCGCCGATCCCCCAGACGCCGGCGCAGCGCGAGGTCGAGGTCAGGCTGCGCGAGATGAGCGACGCCCTCGCACGCAAGCACGGCATGTCCCGGCGCCAGTTCTTCGCGACGGCCAGCGGCATGGCGGCGGCGTTCCTGGCCATGAACCAGGTCTTCGGCCCCCTGTTCGGTGTCTCCGCCGCCGAGGCCGCGACGCCCGAGATGGCCGACGATCGCGCGAAGACCTTGTCGGGCCAGTTCATTCTCGACGGTCACACCCATTTCCTGCGCGACGATACGCGTCTCGATACCTTCGTGCGCATGCGCGAGGCGGTCGGCAAATCCGGCTGGAACCCGGCGCTGGCTGGCAAGCCCCAGACCATCGCCGATCTGAAGTTCGACAACTACATGCGCGAAATCTTTCTCGACAGCGACACCAAGGTGGCCCTGATCAGCAGCGCGCCCTCCGAGGTTCCCGAGGACTGGTTCCTCACCAATCCCATGACGGCGGCGGCCCGGGCCCGTGTCAACGCCGACGCCGGATCCCGCCGCATGCTGTCGCACGCCATCTTTACCCCGGGCATGCCAGGCTGGCTCGAAGAAGTCGACCGGGCCATCGCCGAGGACAAGCCGGATTCCTTCAAGGGCTATACCATCGGCGACAACACCCACAAGGATCTGAGCCGCCATCCCTGGCGCATGGACGACGAGACATTGGCCTACGCCGCCTATGAGCGTTTCGCCAAGGCGGGACTGACCAATGTCTGCGTGCACAAGGGCTTGTTCCCGCCCTCGGTCGAGAAGCAGTTTCCTAAATTGCGCCGCCATGCCGACGTGAGCGACGTGGCGAAGGCGGCGAAGGACTGGCCTCAGCTCAACTTCATCATCTATCACGCCGGCTACCGGTTCCCTGGCGGCGGCACGCCCGAGGACGCCATGGCCGAGTTCGACCGGACCGGACGGATCGACTGGGTCAGCGATCTCGCCGAAATTCCGGCCCGCCACGGTGTCGGGAACGTCTATGCTGACCTGGGGCAAGTGTTCGCCATGACCGCCGTCAGCCAGCCGCGTCTCGCCGCCGCTATCCTGGGGCAACTGATCAAGGGTCTGGGCGCGGACAAGGTGGTCTGGGGCACGGACGCGGTTTGGACAGGATCGCCGCAATGGCAGATCGAAGGGTTGAGGCGGCTTGAGATTCCCGAGGACATGCGCGAAAAGTATGGCTTCGCGCCGTTGGGGACGGCGCAGGGGTCTGTCAAATCCGCGATACTGGGAGGAAACTCGGCACGGCTCTACCGGTATGACCCTACCGAAGCGGCGTGGGAGACTGACAGGCTTGCCCAGAGGAAAGAACTCCACCTTGCCCAAGGCGAAAACCGGTCCAACTTGCGCTACGGCTATATTGCCCGTGCCTGACCGCGTCCGCCCATGACTTTTCTCTTTTTCAAGCAGTATCCATGAACAAGTCCGTCGTCCAATCGTCCCGGGGGAAACTGATCGCGGCCATCCTGGCCGTGCTCGCCATCATCGCCATCGCATGGTGGCTGCTGAGCGGAGGCGAGGAAGCCCCGCCCCCGCCGCCGCCTGTCCCGGTCAGCGTGATGAAGGCCGAGAACCGGGATGTCCCGCATCTGGCGAGCGGCATCGGCACCGTCGAGTCCCTGGCGAACGTGACTCTGCGTCCGCAGGTGGAAGGCGTCCTCGCCGAGGTGCTGTTCCAGGAAGGTCAGCAGGTCAAGAAGGGCCAGCTTCTGGCGCGGATCGACGACCGCCCCCTCGCGGCCGCCCTTGCCCAGGCGCAGGCGGAGAAGGCGCGCAACGAAGCGCAATTACGCTCCGCCGAACAGGATTTGACCCGGTACACCAACCTGCTCAAGGAAGAAGCGATCTCTCGCCAGACGGTGGAGCAGCAGGAAGCCCTTGTTGGGCAATTGCGCGCCGCGGTCCGCGCCAATGACGCGGCGATCGCCGCCGCGCAGGTGCAGATGTCGTTCACCCGGATCACGTCGCCGGTAAGCGGCCGTATCGGCCTGCGCCGGGTCGATGCCGGCAATCTGGTACGCACCTCCGATACCGAGGGTATCGTCACGGTCACGCAGATGGCGCCGATTTCGGTTGTATTCTCGCTGCCGCAGACGCTGGTGCCGCAGATCCAGCCGCTGATGAACGCCGAGGGCGGAGCGCCGGTCATCGCCTTCAACCGCGAAAACGGCACGCGCCTCGCCGAGGGGCGCATGACCATGCTGGACAATCAGATCGATCCGACGACCGGGACGATCAAACTGCGCGCCGAATTCGACAATGCGGATGGCGCCCTCTGGCCCGGCCAGTTCGTCACCATCCAGCTGCGCGTCGGTCTGACGACCGGCGCGGTCACCGTATCGCCGAAAGCGGTGAAACAGGGTCTGGACGGCTCGTTCGTGTTCCGTGTCACCGATGGCAAGGCGCAGGTCGTTCCCGTGACGACCGGATACGCCAGCAACGACGCGATCGTGATCACCAAGGGTCTCGCCGCTGGCGACACTGTCGTGTCGGACGGCCAGTCCCGGCTCCGCGACGGCGCACCCGTCAGGGTCGCCGGCGCGCCGAAGGACGGCGCTGCCGCCGTGTCGGAGAAGACGCCATGACATCCAAGACCGGACTGTCGATCTGGTTCATTCGCCATCCGATCGCGACGTTCTTGCTGTCGCTGGCCGTCGTGGCGCTGGGCCTGGTCGCCTTTCCGCAATTGCCCATCGCGCCACTGCCGCAGGCCGAATTTCCGACCTTGAGCATCAGCGCGCGGCTTCCCGGCGCAAGCCCCGAGACCATGGCCTCGGCCGTGGCGACGCCGCTTGAATCCGAACTCAGCTCGGTGCCCGGCATCACCGAGATGACCTCCACCAGCGCGCTGGGCAGCACCAGCATCACCCTTCAGTTCGCGCTGACCAAGGACATCGACACCGCCGCGCAGGAAGTCCAGGCCGCCATCAATTCGGTGTCCGGCCGCCTGCCCGCCGACATGCCCAGCCTGCCCACATGGCGCAAGGTCAACCCGGCCGATGCGCCCGTGCTGATCCTCAGCGTCCAGTCCAAGCTGATGCCGCTGACAGAGCTGAGCGATCTGGCCGACACGCTGATCAACCGCCAGATCAGCCAGATCGACGGCGTCGGCGAGATTTTCTTCACCGGCCAGAAAAAGCCGGCCATGCGCATTCAGGCCTCGCCCGAAAAGCTCGCTGGCTACGGCCTGACCATGGCCGACCTGCGCGGCGTCATCCAGCGTGCCAGCGTCAATCAGGCCAAAGGCGCCATCTACGGCGCCGACCGGGTCTCGACCATCGAGACCAACGACCAGATTTTCGATCCCGAGGAATATGAACGCCTGCCTGTCGCCTACCGCGACGGCAGACCGATCCTGCTCGGGAGCGTCGCCAAGGTGACGTTCGGCGCCGAAAACGACTACGTTCAGGCGTGGCAGTATGGCGAGCCGGGCGTCAACTTCATCATCCGCCGCCAGCCGGACGCCAACATCGTGGCCACCGTCGATCGCATCATGGCGGCCCTGCCGGCGATCCGCGCCAGTCTGCCGGCCAGCGTCGAGGTGGAAGTCCTCAATGACCGAACCCGCACGATCCGTTCGACCCTGCACGAGGTCGAAATCACCTTGGGCGTCACAGCCGTGCTGGTCGTGCTGGTCATGGGCCTGTTCCTGCGGCAACTATCGGCCACCCTCATCGTCGGCGCGGTTCTGGGCGTCGCGCTGGTATCCACCTGCGCCGCCATGTTCATGCTGGGATTCAGTCTGAACAATCTGACCTTGGTCGCGCTCGTCATTGCCGTGGGATTCATCGTCGACGACGCCATCGTCGTCATAGAAAACATCCACCGACATCTGGAAGCCGGCGAATCCATGCTCCAGGCCGCCATCAAGGGATCGGCCGAGATCGGCTTCACCGTCATCTCCATCAGCTTCTCGCTGATCGCCGCCTTCATTCCGCTGCTGTTCATGGGCGGCATCGTCGGCCGGCTGTTCAGCGAGTTCGCGCTCACCGTCACCGCGGCGATCCTGTTGTCGGTGGTCGCGTCGCTGACGCTGGCGCCCATGCTGGCCTCGCGTTTCATGAAAGCCCTGCCGCATCAGGAGACACGCAAGGACGGCTTCTCGGAGAAGCTGCTGAAGAAGTACGAGCGCGGCATCACCTGGGTGCTCGCCCACCAGCGGACCATGCTGGTCGTCTTCGGCATCACCGTCAGCATGGCCATCGCGAGCTACGTGTTCGTGCCCAAGGGCTTCTTTCCCTTGCAGGACACCGGTTTCGTCTTCGGCACGACACAGGCCGCCGATGACGTGTCCTATGACGACATGGTGGAAAAGCACAAGCAGCTGGCCGAGATCGTCGGCAAGGATCCGGCGATCCTGAGGTTCGGCATGGCGGTCGGACCGACCGCCGGCAGCACCAATCTGGCCAATGGCCGTTTCTTCATCGTCCTCAAGGACCCCGGCGACCGCGACGTGGACGCCGAGGAATTCATCGCGCGCCTGCGCCCCCAGGTGTCGCAGATCCCGGGTATTCAGCTGATCCTGCGCTCGGCCCAGGACATCAACATCGGCGCCGGCTTCGGCAAGGCGCAGTATCTCTATGTGCTGCGCGGCAACGACAGCGACGAGCTTGGCCTGTGGGCGAACCGCCTCACCGAACGATTGTCGCAGATCCCGGGACTGACCGATGTGTCCAACGATCTGCAGATGGGCGCCGCCGTCACCCGCCTCACCATCGACCGCACCGCCGCCGCGCGCTTCGGCATCACCGCCGAGGATATCGATCAGGTCCTTTACGACGCCTATGGCCAGCGCCAGATCAGCGAGTTCCAGACCGAGATCAACCAGTACAAGGTCATCCTGGAGATCAGTCCGGAGCAGCGCGCCTCCGCCCAGAGCCTGGACTATTTCTACCTGCGCTCGCCGCTCACCGGCCAGATGGTGCCGCTTTCGTCCATCGCCACCGTCGAGCCGCCCGAGGCGGGACCGGTGCAGATCACCCATGACGGCATGTTCCCCTCGGTCAACGTGTCATTCAACCTGGCCAAGGGCACCGCGCTGGGCGACGCGGTGAAACTGGTCGAGGAAGCCCAGATCGAAATGGGCATGCCAACCACCATCACCGGCTCGTTCCGCGGCAGCGCGGAAGCGTTCCAGAGCTCGCTGGCCAGCCAGCCCTTCCTGATCCTCGCGGCATTGCTTGCCGTCTACATCATCCTGGGCGTGCTCTATGAAAGCTTCGTCCACCCGCTCACCATCCTGTCGACGCTGCCCTCCGCCGGTATCGGCGCCATCCTGTTCCTGTGGGTGATGGGCTTCGACTTCTCGATCATGGCCATGATCGGCCTCGTGCTGCTGATCGGCATCGTCAAGAAGAACGGCATCCTGATGATCGACTTCGCGCTCGATGCCCAGCGCACGCGCGGGCTGCCGCCGGAAGAGGCGATCAAGGAAGCCTGCCTCGTCCGCTTCCGTCCCATCATGATGACCTCCATCGCCGCCGCCATCGGCGCCGTGCCGCTGATGCTCGGTCTCGGCACCGGATCGGAACTGCGCCAGCCGCTCGGCATCGCGGTGATCGGCGGCCTGCTGGTCAGCCAGGCGCTGACCCTGTTCTCGACGCCGGTGATCTATCTCACCCTGGACCGGCTGTTCCATGGCGCCGACAAGCGCACGGACCCGACCATCGGCACACCGCAGAGTCTCACCCCATGATGCACCGTCTCACCCGCATCCTGCTGATCGGCGCGTCCAGCGCGGCTCTTGCCGCCTGCGGCGCCGCCGCGACCCGGCCGCTGCCGACCGCCGAGTTGCAGCAATCCTGGGAAGGAACGCCCGATGGCGCCGCCATTTCAGAGGCGCCGCCCATCGCCTGGTGGCGGGAGTTCGACGATCCGGTTCTCGACCGCCTCATCGAAACGGCCGAGAGCCGCAATCTCGACCTGAGGCTCGCACAATCCCGCGTGGCCGAGGCGCGCGCACTGCGCAAAGGCGCGAGGGCCGAGCTGTTTCCCGAACTGACCGGCGGCGGCGATGCCGAACGCAGCCGCACCCGTCCCCGCAATCAGGCCGCCAATCCTGGCCCGACACGCACCGAAAACACCTTCGGCCTGTCGCTGGGCGCCAGCTGGGAAGCCGACCTCTTCGGCCGCCTCCAGAGCGAGGCGCGCGCGGCCAGCGCCGATCTCGAGGCGACCGAGGCGGACCGCGACGCGGTGCGCCTGACCCTGCTGGCGGAAGTGGCGCGGACCTACCTGGAATACCGCCTCTATCAGGCCCAGGCCGGCCTCGCCCAGAAGAACGCCGACGCCCAGGGCGGCACGGTGCGCATCACCCGCGCCCGCTTCGACCAGGGCATGTCGAGCCGCTTCGACCTGGAACGCATCATCGCCCAGCAATCGACCACCCGCGCGGCGGTACCGCAGGCGCGCGAGCAGGCCGAATCGGCGCGCCACCGGCTGGTCCTGCTGCTGGCGACCACGCCGGAACAGTTGAACGGCATGATGCCGCCGGACAGCCCCATGCCCGACGCCGATCCCGTCGCCGTGCTCGCCACGCCAACCCAGGTCGTCGCCCTGCGTCCCGATGTTCGGGCCGCCGAGCGCCGTCTGCTGGCGGCCTCGGAACGGGTTCGCGCGGCCCAGGCGCTGCGCTATCCGCAGATCACGCTGTCCGGCCTTCTGGGCGTCGAAAGCGCCCGCGTCGGCGACCTGTTCTCGCCCGGCACCCGCGTCTGGTCGGCCGGCGCGTCGCTCCTCCAGCCCCTGTTCGACTTCGGCCGCATCCGTGCCGCCATCGACGCCGCCGACGCGCGTCAGGAACAGGCCTATCTCGACTACGAGCTCACCGTGCGCACCGCGCTTCAGGAAGCGCAGACCGCGATCGTGCTCTACACCGAAGGCGTCATCCGGCAGCGCGAGCTGGGCAACGCCGTCACGGCGGCCGCCAAGGCCGCGGAACTGGCCAACCGTCAGTACAAGGAAGGGACCCTGTCGCTGCTCGAGGTCCTGGACGCCGAGCGGGCGCTTTACGAGGCGGAAACCCAATGGACGTCGGCCACCGCGGACGTGGCGCTGCGCCTGGTATCGCTCTATCAGACCATGGGCATCGTGCCGCCGGCGACACCGACACTAGCAGCGGGAGGCTGATCATCATGCGCATCCTGATCGTCGAGGACGAGGTCAAGACGGCCGAATACCTGCACCGCGGCCTGGTGGAACAGGGCTACACCGTCGATGTGGCCCATACTGGCATCGACGGCCGGCATCTGGCGCTGACGAGCGATTACGACGTCCTGGTGCTCGATGTCATGCTGCCCGGAATCGATGGTTTCGAGGTGCTGCGCGCCGTGCGGGCCGAAAAGCAGACCCCCGTCATCATGCTGACGGCGCGCGATCTGGTCGATGATCGGGTGCGCGGCCTGCGCGAGGGCGCCGACGATTACCTCGTCAAACCGTTCTCCTTTCTCGAACTGGTCGCCCGACTGCAGGCGCTGACCCGGCGCGGCCGGGCGCAGGACCCCGTCCAATTGCGCATCGGCGATCTTTATGTGGACTTGCTCAGCCGCAAGGCCTTCCGCGACAGCAAGCGGCTCGACCTCACCGCCAAGGAATTCTCGCTGCTCGCCGTCCTCGGACGCCGTCAGGGCGAGATCCTGTCCAAGACGGCGATCGCCGAACTGGTCTGGGACATCAATTTCGACACCAACACCAATGTGGTCGAGGTCGCCGTGAAGCGGCTGCGCGACAAGCTCGACGGACCTTTCGAGCAGAAGCTGCTGCATACCATCCGGGGCATGGGCTATGTGCTCGAGGTGCGAGAGGAAACCGCGTGAATCCATCCATCGCCGTCCGCCTCTCGCTGATGTTCGCGCTGGCGGCGGTGATCGTGTTTTCGCTCGTCGGCCTCGCCCTGCAGCGCGTGCTGTCGCGCGACCTGGAACACCATCAGGTGGACGAGTTGCGCACGCGGATGGAGGTCATGGATCACATGATCAGCCGCACCGCCACCCTGGAGAAATGGCTGCGCGTCCACGACAAGCTCGACGCGCTGACGCCGGGCGACAACAGCGCCCGCTTCTGGGCGCTGAGCCAGGATCCCCGCTTCGAATATGGCGACACGCCGGGCGCCCTGCGCGACGATCTGGACCGGCGCGATGGTCTCGGCGAATTGCAGCTGAATGAAGACGGCTACCCGCTGAAGACGCTGACCCGCACCATGCCGGCCTTGGGCGAGCGGCCCGACGTGCGGATCGTCGTCGGCATCGACTCGACGCGGTTTCACGAGACCCAGCGGGCGTTTCTCGTCGCGCTGCTCGTGTTGTCCGGGCTCGGTGTCGTCATCGTGGCCGGGCTCGGCTACTGGATCGCCAAGATGGGTCTCGGCCCGCTGAGCCGGCTGTCCGAGGAAGCCCGCCAGATCAGCCCGCGCAACCTGTCGCAGCGGCTGGTGCCGGCGAGCTGCCCGGACGAGCTGACCAATCTGGTCGCCGGCTTCAACGGTGCGCTGGACCGGCTGGAAGCGGCCTACAAACAACTGGAGGCGTTCAACGCCGACGTGGCGCACGAGCTGCGCACGCCGCTGACCAACATGATCGGCCAGACGCAGGTGGCGCTATCCAAGGAGCGCAGCGCCGAACAGCATCGCGACGTGCTCCAGTCCAACCTGGAAGAGCTGGACAGGCTGCGCACCATCGTCAACGACATGCTGTTCCTGGCCCGCGCCGATCAGGGCGTGACCGCGAGCGACCCCGTGCCCACGTCACTGGCCGCCGAGGTCGACAAAGCCGCCGACTTCCTCGAATTCGTGCTCGACGACGCGGGCGTGACCCTGCGCGTCGAGGGCGATGCGCGGGCCGCCATCGACCCGTCGCTGTTCGGCCGGGCGATCACCAACCTGCTGCAGAACGCCGTTCAGCACTCGGAGCCAGGCGCCGGCCTCGTCGTGCGCATCGATCAGGACGGCGCGGGCGCGCGGGTCGCCGTGGCCAATCCGGGCGCCCCCATCGAGCCGGAGCATCTGGAGCGCCTGTTCGACCGCTTCTACCGGGTCGAGGCCTGCCGGGGAAACAGCGGCGAGAATCACGGATTGGGGCTGTCCATCGTCAAGGCCGTGGCCACCATGCACAACGGCACCGTCTTCGCTTCGAGCGAGGGCGGCATCAACACGGTCGGATTTACGGTGAACGTGCCGGCGGCCTGAACGGCCCGCGGCGGGAAGGACTGGGGAACCAGCCTGAACCGGTCCCCCGCAACCTTCGCATGACGGATCATGCTCGGCATCGCTGGGGCGAAGCGTTTCCGCCTCGCCCGGGTTTACTGGCCCCGTATTACTGGCGGCCTTCGCGGTTGTTCTTGTTCTCGCGGATCAGGTCGGTCACGCCGTCCCACTCCTCGTGCTGGGTCTGCCAGCCGTCGAACAGCTGGCAGATGACCGGCGCGTCGCCGTGCAGTTCGACGAAGCAGCCCAGATCCTTGCGGCAATCCATGTAGGCGACGTAGTCGCCGCCCCACAGCTCGCAGGCCACTTCGTAACCGGCGGCCTGGAAACGACGGACTTCTTCCTGCACGTTCGGCACGAGCACGCCCACATGGTGGAAGCCGTTCTCGCCCTTCTTGTACATGTCGCGGTAGATCGACGGCGTGTCGTCATGCTGCGCGACGAACTGGATGTGGGCGGGGCCGGCCTGACCGAAGGCATAGGAGACATCGGCCTCGATCTTCTGGCCACGATAGGTGAAGCCTTCACCGATATGATGGCGCACCACATGGAACGGACCGGCGCCAAAGAACTTGTTCCACTTGTAGCAGGCCTCGTCGATATCATCGACGAACCACGCATACTGGCGGATCGGGTGGCGGATCAGTCCGCGTGAATTGATACGGTTCGTCGGAATCTGGAAGCTCAGGTCGTTCATTTTGGCATCTCCCCAGGGACATTCACGCGTGCATGATAATCGCCGGGCCGGCAAAGGCAAACCCTTAGAGGCCACCCGGAGAGGCCGCGGGCGAAAATTTTACCGGTCGTCGGCGAGGTCAGGCCGTCCATTCCCCGCCAGCGAGGCCCGCATCGCCTCGGGAAATTCGGCCGTACGGCGCGCTTCCAGATCGAAGCCGAGGCCCAGTTGCTTGAGCACGCTGATCGGCGCGCCGGTCGTCTCGTTGAAGCTCCAGTGCTCGAACGTCACGCTCTTGCGGCCCACATCCACGTGTTTCGTGCGGGTGATGACCGGATCGCCCAGGCGCGGCACCGAGAACATCACCTGACGGCTCTCGATGGTGGCGATGGCGATCCGCCGGCCATCTTCGGGCTGATAGCCCCGGTGCTGCGCCTTGAACTTGATCGGCAGGCGCGCCAGCGCGATGGACTTGGCGTCCGAGATATCCATGTAGCCGTGGCTGTCCGCTTCCTCTGGCGACACGGTATAGCCGTCGAACCGCACGAACGAGGTATTGTCCTCCATGCCGGCCAGGGTCGGCGGCGTGACGTCGTCCAGCGGCAGGCTGCGCGGCTGGCCCCGCTCCGGCCAGTCGACGATCAGGCTCCGCGCCGCGTCCAGCGCCTCCTGCGGCAGCCGCTTCGGGCTCCGGCTTTCCGCATCGAACAGGCCGAACGCGTTGTTGAACGTCGCCGCGACATCGCCGCTGTCGGCATTGAGCATCTCGAGATAAATGCCGATCCGCTCGTCGCCGATCCAGCGCACGCCGCCCCGGATCTGCAACGGCGCGCCCTCGAGCTGCTCCCGATAGAAGCGGATGTGCCCGTCCATGATCTGGACGACGGCGCCCTCGGCCGAAACCCGCCCGGGCGTCAGGCCGACCGCGGCGGCCAGGTTGAAGGTGGCCTGCGCGGCCTTGCGCGCATAGACCCTGACATTCATATGGCCAAGATTATCGATCTCGGCCTCGACGACGGGGCCTTCATAATAGGTCTTCATGGCGTCTCGGTCCCTTCGGCGCCCTCGGCCCATGGCCGAAGGCATGCGTGACTTTTGTCCCGCCTTTTCAGCACGGCGAGGCCGCTCGATCAAGCGCGTCGAGCAAAAAGCGGCTCACGCGGCCCGCGCCCCCTCCACCCCGAGGGAACATGGCGGCAAAGCGGCGGGATACGCGCATGCCGCCGGCCGATAGACGTGGAAGCACACACCCTCAGGTTGTATCGCCCATGCGGCCTCCGGGATCGCGCGCTGCTTCCGCGCCCGCATTATGGCTCCCCCAACGCGACAGGACATGCCGGCACGGCCTGATTGACACAACATCGCTCATGAAAAGATTCCCTGACAAGTAACGGGCGCGACTCTTCACTCTCCGGAGACTCATAATCTCAAAATTAATATCAATTTTAATTAAACTGCTCACAGGGCGATCTGGTCCAGTCTTCACACCGGACGAGGTCCAATTGTGTCAATTCCGTGGCTACTGTCATGCGAAAAACCATGACTATTTCGCAAATGCAAAAAGAACATTGACCTATGGTTGTATAATCCAGCATCTTGATACAACCGCTGGGTCGGCCTCTTCGGAGGCGGGGCCATGACGGAAACAGCGTTGGGCCGCTTTTTCCGTTCATGCGACCGGGCGTATTTGAGGACGAGAGGCCAACAAGTTGTCCGACCCGTTTATTCGCGGAGGCGAAACTTGTTGTGGAATTGGGCCGAATCCGGCGCCGTAACCGGTGCCATGGATGTTACGACACTGGGAGTCCTTGCCGGCACCCTGGTGGCGACAGCAACCGCGCTCTGGGCGAGACCGCTCGGCGTGCGCCTTGGCGTGATCGACAAGCCGGATGGCGGGCGCAAGCTGCACGCCAATCCGACCCCGCTCGTGGGCGGCGTCGGGCTTTATCTGGCGCTGCTCGCCGGGCTCGCCCTGACCATGGCCGCCTTTGGCGAGGTGAGCCCCGCCGCTGGCGGCGTCTTCGTCGTGGCGACCGTCTTCTTCCTGCTCGGCTTCATGGATGACCGCCAGCACATCAATCCCTGGGCGCGCCTCGCCGTCGGGATCATGGGCGCGGCCTTCGCGGCGTCCTGGGTGCCCGAGCTGCGCGTTCATCATCTGTGGTTTCCCGATCTCGGCTTCACCCTGCCGCTCAGCTTCGCCGCCGTCCCCTTCACCGTCTTCTGCCTGCTGTGCCTGAAGCACGGCTCCAACCTGTCGGACGGGCTGAACGGCCTGTTCCTCGGCATGTGCGCCATCTGGCTGGTGCTGCTGGCGCCGTTCCTGACGCCGCGAACCGCCGTCATGCTGCTGCCGGTCGCCGGCGCGCTCGCCGTGCTCCTCTTCGCCAATCTAAAGGGCCGCCTCTTCACCGGCGATTCCGGCGCCTACATGATGTCGTCCCTGGTCGGCTTCGCCGCCATTGAGGCCTACAACCAGCATCAGGGCGGCATGCCCGCGCTCTATCTCGCCGCCTGCTTCCTCATTCCCGTGCTCGATATGGGCCGGGTCATGGCCGTTCGGATCGCCCGCGGCACCGGCGCCTTCACCCCCGGCCGCGATCATCTTCACCACTACCTGAAGGACTGGACCGGCGGCTCGAACCGCGCCGTGGCCGTCTATCTCTCGCTGTGCGCCCTGCCCGCCCTGCACATCTATCTCGGCGCGCCGCTGGTCGTCGTCATGGCGCTGCAGATGCTGGCCTATCTGGCCGTGCTCGGCGGCAATCGCGGCCGCGTGCCGGTGGCGAAGGCGCCGCGCATCGAGCCCGTGCGCATCGAGAAGCAGCCCTCCTATTCCGGCGGCAGCTTCAAGCACGCGCCAAAGCCCTACCAGAACCGGGAATAGTTTTTCGCGACGGCCGGCCCCAGGGGACCGGCCTATCTTCCTTGGGGAACGAAAAAGGGAGGCGGACCCATCCGCCTCCCTTTCCGATTCCGGACGGGGTGAACCGCCTCCAGAGAGATGTTGCTTTACCATCTTTCCAGCCGGTATTGTCGTCGCTGGCCCCAACCGAGAAGCACTGTCTTTTCAGGGGACGACGTTTATCGGCGCCTCAGGCGGGGTCGCCCCTTTTATTAATGATCAAAGAAATGATCAGATAATTGACCGTAACTCATATCGGCAAGCTGGTTCCCCTTGAGGGGTACAGGGGGATCGCGTCCCTTATCGTACTGCTTCATCATTATTTTCTGGCGTTCTCACCCATGACGACCGGCTATCTGGAAGGGCTTCGGACACCCGGGAGCCTGTCTGGCGCCTATTATTTCTTCATGTTCAACGGGAATGCTGCCGTATCGTTCTTTTTCGTGCTTTCAGGCTTCGTCTTGTGCTGGTCCTATTTCAACGATGGCGACCAGCACCGGTTGGTGAAGTCGTTCGTCAAAAGATTTCCGCGCCTGGTCTTCATCGTGACGGTCACCACGGTGCTGAGTTATTTTCTGTTCCATTTCGGACTCTATCATTTCGCGGATGCCGGTCTGCGAAGCGGTAGTCCCTGGCTGGCGTCATTTGGGGGCGCGGGCTGGACACCCGGTTTCGAACCCGGTTTCCCGGCAGCCTTCGCGCAGGGCGTCACCACCTTCTTCACCGGTCTGTCCAGCTACAATGCCAATCTGTGGACCATGAAGCCCGAGTTCTTCGGCAGCATGATCGTCTATATGCTGGCCGGATTCATTTCCATCGTCCTCGGGCGCAGATATCTCCTTTATTCCTTCGTGGTCCTGTCCATATCGTCGCTGGGATACAATCCGCTCATATTCCCCTTCGTCCTGGGCGTGTTCCTGTCCGTCCGCGTGGCACAGGGTGTAAGGCCGCTGCCGCTCCCGGTCTGCCTGATCCTGATCGTGTTCGGGCTTTACCTGCTGGGGTATGTGATTCCCGAAGAGCACTATGCGTGGGCGTCTCCGGTGCCTGGGTCCGTCGCCGGAACCTTCAGGACGGCCCTTCATGCCCTCGGGTCAGGCCTGATCATCTATGCGACCCTGTCCAATGAACGCCTGTTCCGATCCATGACCGGCCGGGTTTTCGTCATGCTCGGAAAGATCAGCTTTCCCTTGTATCTGGTGCACACGCTCGTCATCTGCTCGCTGTCCAGCGCCACCTATGTCGCCCTGTCCGACGAGGGATGGACCGCGCCCGCCGTGCTGATACTCGTATTCGTCGTTACGTTGGCGGCCTCGGTCGCCGCATCCTGGCCGCTATCCCGACTGGATGATTGGTGGGTCGCTAAGGTCAACAAGGCTTCGCGCAAGCTCCTGACCCGGCCCGAAGCGGCATAGAGGCATTGCTGGTCGTCGTCATGACACCGCAGATGCTGGCCTATCTGGCCGTGCTCGGCGGCAACAGGAGCCGCGTGCCGGCGGCGAGGGCGCCGCGCGCCGAGCCCGTGCGGATCCAAAAGCAGCCCACCTACTCCGGCGGCAGCTTCAAGCACGCGCCCAAACCCCACCAGAACCGGGAATAGTTTTTCGCGACGGCCGGCTCGCAGGGGACCGGCCTATCTTCCTTGGGGAACGAAAAAGGGAGGCGGAACCATCCGCCTCCCTTTCCGATTCCAGACCGTTGTCCAGCCCGTCAGGCCAGCGCTTTGCTCAACAGACCGTCCCGAATAACGGCGATAGTTTGCTAAACTCTCCCGCTCGCATTCTCACCCGATCCTACAAGGACGGGCATCGATGGCGAGGTTGGCTCCGCTGGTGGTGGCGCCCGGATTGCCGCATCGCCTGACGCAGCGCAACAACCGGCGCGCCCGGGTGTTCTTCGGTAATGACGTTTCCCGCTTCTACCTTGACCTCGTTAGCGCAGCGGCGAAGTCAGCGGAGGGCGGTCGGGCCAATTGCCCTCATACCGACCATGCCCACTTGATCGCGCCATCCTCGCACCCGGATAGCCTGTTTAGTAAAGTTTCGCCAAAGCCCCCATTTAATTCCATACATATGGAATTTATGAGAAAATCTATCCGATGATATCTAATCTATATCTCACACCTTCTCACCTAATCGTCATGTTGACTCTTATATGAAAAGGGTTCATGAATTATTTATCTGATGGGGCGATAGATTTTAGGGGTCTATAATGTATATATCCGGGAGACGGTTAGCCATTAGCATCGTGATATTATGTGGGGCCTCAGGCTGTAGTACAATTGAGGGGCCATCTCCGACTGTCAATAGGTTCGGCCCTGTAGCGCCTGAAGGGATGTCAGAGGATCCGATCACTCACGGTCCTCTCTATAAGCAATTTGTTGCCGCACACACGGCCTCTCTTAATAATACTGATAAATATAAAGATGATCTACTGGCTAGACAAATGCTCCTTGCCGGATCTCATGTTGTTTCTGAAAACTGCGACATATATTTTTCATCTAATGGCAGAATTGAGCGTCGCCTCTTGTTCTATAGAGATATCACCTCTGGATCTGCAGCCGTAGCTATAACAAGCGCGGCACTAGCCGGAGCGTCTGCGACTGCCACTAGTGGCATTGCATTGGCTTTTACAACACTATTGGGCGCGAATGATACATACCGAAAGCAACTGACATTTGGCGCCGAGTTCTCCAGCTCCGCTCAAACAATGGTACAAACGCAAATTTTTACGCTGCGTACTGCTATGATGAGTGATACGGAAGAAAAATATACATACGCACAGGCAATTGAGAATCTGCGATTAATTCAGAACGTATGTCGGCCAGCGGTTATCCAAGCGAACATGGCCGCCGCTATCGCGACTAAGAGGTTTGATCCAATAAAGATCGAAGCGCCGGCTACCAAGATCGGTGGTGATGACAGTGACACTCCCACGCCAAACACTGGAAGCCCCCCACCCGCCCAAGCCGTCAAGCCAGACTCGCAGACTTCGAGTGGATCGAGCACCGTACCAACAACTGAGGAAAAAAATAACGCAAAATCTCTAATAGAAGATTTAAAAGAGATTAAGCCTTACAAAAATACCACATTAGATAAAAATATTGACAAAACAATTTTTTCTTTACAAGAAATGGCATCAGGAAAGTCTTCTGGAGAAAAACCGGATAATCCTGCAATATCTTCTCCGAAACAGGCAAGCAGATACATACTAGTTCCGTCTCGAGATTAGAGGCTTTTTACTCTATCAATTTTATGAAATTCCAACGACGTGACGGATTGGAGGCACGGCTATCCCACGGATTTCAATGACAGCTTACGAAATCCTGTTTGCAGGGATACCATCCGTGGCGAGAGAGGGCGACGTTGGTCTTGGGCGGGATGCTGTAATACGTACCGCCGCGCGGCAACCTTCGCAAGCCGATGTTCTTCGGCAACGACGACCACCGCTTCTACCCGCCGCCTCAACCCGGCACCTTCCGCAATAAGTCATCCCAGCGGCCGATCGAGGTCCGCCGCGTGTAGTGGGCGACCAGCATCGCCCGCGCATTCTCGCCCATCTCCCGGCACCGCTCGGGCGCGGCGGCGAGCGTGGTGATGGCCTGCGCCAGTCCCGCATCATCCCCCGGCGCGACCACCGCGCCGCACTCATGATGCCGCACCAGGCGCGCGATCTCGCCATCCGGATCGGTCACGGACAGAACCGGTCGGCCGGCGGCGGCGATGCCATAGAACTTGCTGGGCACGATCAGCCCCTCCAGCTCCGGCCGCAGCGAGAGCCAGTGCACGTCGGGCACCGCCAGCGACTGGGCCAGCATGGACTTGGGCTGGTACGGCCGGAACAGGAAATTGTCGAGCCCTTCGGCGGCGACCCGCCCCGCCAGGCCGTCGCTATGGTGCCCGCCGCCGATGAACAGGAATTTGATCCTGGGATCGCCCTTCAGCAGCCGGGCCGCGCCCAGCAGGGTTTCCACCTCGTGCGCCCGTCCCAGATTACCGGAATAGCCGACAACGAACATGTCGTCGTCCAGGCCCCATTCGCGGCGCAGCACGCACTGCGCCCGCGCGACCGGGGCGATCACCTCGTCGTCGCTCCAGTTCGGGATGACGACGATCCCCGCCGCCGCGACGCCCTCGCCGGCCAGCCGCTCGGCCATCCGGTGCCCGATGGCCACATTGGCGCGGGCGCCGCGCAGCGACACGTTCCGGACGCCGCGCAGGCCCTTGCCCAGCGGGCCGCGCAGCGCGCCGATGCCCAGTTCGGCGGCCACCTCGGGATAGAGGTCCTGCAGCCAGTTGACATGACGGGCGCCCCGCAACCGGGCCGCCAGGGACACAATCACGGAGATCAGCGGCGGATCGGTCTTCGCCACGACGATGTCGCCCCGGCGCAAGGTCCGCAGCAGCGCCCAGAAGGCCGAGGGATAGAAGGACAGATAGTCCATGGCCCTGCCCGCCAGCCCCTTGCGCCCGAAGCGCGTCGCCCACACCCGCCGGATGTCGACGCCCTCGACGGTCTCGCGCCGGTCCAGCTCGACCGCCGTATCGTCATAGACCGCGCGGCTGGTCACCACCGCCACGTCCCATCCGTCCCGCGCCAGGGCGAATGTCAGATCGGCGAGGATCTGCGCCGTCGCCGAATGGTCGGGATGGAAGAAGCGGTTCACGAACACGACGCGCGGCGTGGTCATCTTGCCGCCTCCTTCCAGTGACGCTGGCGCAGCGGAACGGCCGGGTTGCCGCCGACCACGGTCCAGGCCGCGACGTCCCGATTGGCGACGGCCCGCGCGCCGACGACCGCGCCTTCCTCGACCGTCACGCCCGGTCCGACGAATGCCTCCGCCGCCACCCACGCATTTGCGCCGATCCGGATCGGCGCTGTGACCAGCGGAAAGCCGGGATCGTTGTAGTCATGGCTGGCCGAGCACAAATACGCGCGCTGGCTGACCACGGCGCCCTCGCCCAGCTCGATGCTTGCGACGCTGTAGCAGTCCACCCCGTCCCCCATCACGCTGCGGGCGCCCATGACCAGATTCCACGGCGCCCAGACGATCACCCCGCGATAGGGCATGGCGCCCTCGCCGATACGGGCGCCGAAACACCGTAGGAGAAAGCGCCGCCAGCCATGGAACGGGCGCGGCGACGGCCGGTAGAACAGGCAGTACACCGTGCCCCATAGCACGCGCCCCACTTTGTTGCGAAATCCCGGCGCCGGCTGGACCGTGAGCGGCCTCCGCATCAGGACACGGGTCCCTCGGTGCGCTGGAAATAGCCGTCGCCCGGGTCCATGGACCGGATGGCGGTGGCGGGTACCCCTGACATCAGCTGATACTCCGCATTGGGCGCGCCGCGGAACACCGAACCGGCGGCGAGCACCGTGCCATTGGGCATGCGCGCGCCCTTGAGCACGATGCAGCCGCTGCCGAGCATGCAGTAATCGCCGATCGTCACCGGCCGCGAACTTTGCCGGTTGGCCTGGATGTCGATGGAATGGGTCAGGATCTGCGACCGGAAACCGGCGATGGTGGTGAACGCGCCGATGGAGATCCGGTCGGTGCAGTCGAGGATATGGCGCGACGTCAGCGAGCTTTCCGGGCCGATCACCAGCGCCGAATCCCGGTCCGTGTTGTGGGTGAAATGGCGCGTGTTGCCCGTCGGCATGCCGAAGATCCAGTTGAACGTGCCGATCTTCGAGCCGGCGGCGATCTCCAGCCGGTCCATGTTGCGGATCAGCGTGAAGTGACCGATCCGGCTGCGCTCGCCCATGGCGCACGCCCCGACGCTGACCAGCGCGATGCCGATCCGCGCGCTGGGATGCAGCCGGTAGCCCAGCAGCCGCGTGTAGAGCACCCGCCTGAGCCCCCAGGGCAACACGGGCGCGGTCACGAACAGGCCCAGTTCCACCAGCCGTTTCGCAAGCCGCTTCATGTCAGCCTGCCTTCCTGTCGCGCGAGGCCTCGATGAATTTCTTCACCTTGGCCGGCGCGCCGACGATCAGGGCGTTCGGCGGGAAGACGCCGTGCACCACCGCATTGGCGCCGACGATGGAATTCGGCCCGATCACCGTGCCCGGCCCGATGAAGACGCCGCGCCCGATCCAGACGTTGTCGCCGATCTCCACCGGGGCGGACGTGAAGCCTTGCCCGCGCACGCCGCTGCCCGGCTCGAACCGGTGCGCCTGGTCGCGGATCGAGACGTACTCGGCGATCGAGGTGTTGCTGCCGATGCTGATCCGCTCCACCGCGACCAGCACGCAGCCCAGATTGATGTTCACGTCATCGCCGATCACGATGTCGGACGTATGCGAGGTCGCCAGATAGACGTGGTCGCCCAGCCGGCAGCGCTTGCCCAGGGTGATCCGTACCGGCAGGTGCAGGCGGCGGATCTTGCCATAGATCGTCGTCGACCATGGCACGGGCCTGTGCCAGAGAAACAGGGTCAGGGTGTAGTAGAGCCAGCGCAGCTTGTAGCCGGCGATATCCAGAACCCGGGAGACGACCCGGACGATCATGACATCACCGCCGCCAGCAGCCGCGCGCCATACTGCTCGGCGGACACCTGCCGCGCCGTCGCCTCGGCGTTGCGGGAAATCGGATCGAGACTCTCCGGATCATCGAGAATACCCCTGAACACCGCCGCGAGGCCGTCCTGATCGCCGGCCTCGAAAAGGAAGCCGTCATGCCCATGGGTGATCACCGACCCGGTCTCGCGCGTGACGATGCAGGGCAGGCCGAAGCTCATCGCCTCGTAGACGACCATCGCCGAGCCCTCGAGATAGGATGGCAGCACCAGGAAATCCGCATCGAGATAGGCCTGCTGCACGGCACTGAACGGCTGCGGGCCCTTGAGCGAAACGGTCCTGCCCCACTCGGCGGCGACCTTGTCCTCCACCATGACCTTGCCGAAAACATCGATCTGGGCGCGCCCGGCGAAGCGGCCCGCGACGGCGGCCAGATCATGCACGCCCTTGCGATAATCGACGCCGCCGACAAACAGGCCGCGCAGCGGTTCCGTCCGGTGACGGGCGACGCGCGGCGGCGCGTCCTTGCGCGGCGAATAGCCGTACGGCACCAGCCTGATCTTGCTCTCCGGACACCCGGCCGCGACCAGTTCCTCCGACACATAGGACGACGGCGCGAGGACCAGATCGGCGAGACGCCACTCCTCCTCCTCGCGCACCTTGAGCCGCTCGATGTTGGCCTTGCGGTGGCGAACGAGATCCGCCGGCATGAAGGCGGCGAGCCTGTCGACCATGAGGAGCTGGCTGGCGCGCGGCGCCACGCACTGCTCCAGAACCAGCTTGGGACGCGGCGAAATTGTGGCGAACTGACGGAAAAGCTCGAGCGCTCCGGTGTCGAGACCATAGACGACATCCGGCGCCGAGGCGGCGAGGCGCCGTGCGGCCATCTCGGCCACGCGCCTGGCGGCCCAGATATGCGGCCAGGCCGTGAACGGCCGCGTCATCCGCATGGCCGCGCGATACGCCAGCCCGCTGACCGGCGCGCCGATCACTTTTTCCCTCGGCAAACCAACGAGATAGCGCTGCAGCGCCCCCCTCGCCGCCGGCCGCGCCCAGTGCGGCACGATCAGATCCGTCGCCATCGCCGCGAGCGCCCCCTGCTCGTGAAACGCCTTGGCCACGGCGTAATCCCGGCGGGCCGTGGTCTGCATCACGGCGACACGTGGCAACGGCGTAAGTGTTTCATTGGCAAGGCGATTCATCGGACTTCTATCCTTGGGCAGGCATCGGCGGGCCGTAGGCACGCCGCCGCGCGGGATGCCAGGCGATGCTGGAGAGGACGCGCATCTGGCCGGCCCCCCAGATCATCGCGAAGACAACGGCGTAGGTCGCGAACTTGACGATGGGCAGTTGCAAATCGTTCGACACGGCAAGCACGATGGGCGCGAGCATCAGCACATACATCATCTCGCCGGGGAACGAATGCCGCCGCCAGCGCTCTAGGGCGCCCATCAGCGCGCCGAGCGCGGAAAAGAGCAGGAAACCGAAATAGCCAAACTGCTCAAAGGCTTGCGAGAAACCAATGGGCGCGAGATAGAAATGCTGGGCGCGGCTCCAGCCGCTGACGTTGAACTCGCCGACGGTCTGGTTGATGTACAGGGCGCTCTTGACGTCGCGGCCGACGAGACCCGCCGGGACGAACTGGCTGACCAGGGCGTTCCAGAAGATGGCCCCGTGTTCGAAATTGCCGGTTTCCTTGGCCCGCTGCACCAGGAAGGCCGCCATGGCGATCTCGTTGTTGGGCTCGAACCTGACGAAACGATCGAGACGTTCCTCGATGAAACCCTGCTGGAGGTCCTGTCCGCGATACTGGCTGCCCCGGATTTCGGGAAACAGCGCGACGACCGCCACCATGGCGCAGACCGCCGCCATCACCGTGACGCGGCGTGGCCGGAACCGGTAGTAGAGAATGGCGACGAAGGCGATGATCGAGCCGGTCTGGAGCACCTCGCTGCGGCGGAACAGCACGAGCACGTTGAGCGTCGGATAGATCAGCGCGATCACAATCAGGAGCAGGGTCAGCCGTCCGGGCCTGGCCTTGTGCAGCATCAGCAGCAGGAAGATCGGAATATAGATCAGCCGCGCGATGAAGATGTAATAGACCTCGGCGCCGCGCCAATCGAGCGAGTAGCTCTCCATCTGGAAGAAGAACTGGGTGAAGCCGCCGGCCGTGAGCGCCAGCCCGGTAATGCCGGCATACGCAACGGCCAGGAAGACCATGGCGATGATCAGGACCCGGCTGTACTGTGCACGGCTCACCTCGAGCGGCCGAGGCGCGAATGCCGTACGTGGACGGGCCATGTAATAGCCCGCCAGTCCCCCGAAATAGCAGAGCGCGGCCGAAACGACGAGCGTGTTTGCCGCGCCGGATTGCCTGTAGACTTCCGCCAGATTGGCGTCGGAAGACAACAAGCCGAACAGCTTGGGAAAGATGTAGGCGAGATAAACGCCCGACACGAGGAACGGAAACCGCAGCAAATCGACGCCGCTGGCATGCCTGAAGAATACCCAGAGACAGATCAGAGTCGTCAGCGCCAGCAAGGGAAGGCTCAACAGGTCCAGCATGCGTCAGCCCGATCTGGAGGAATGTTTGCCGTCCGGCGGTAGACGACGGACGACTCTGGAATGCGGTTCGCCGCCGGAGCGGCGCCCGCGCACGGCGCGACCAAGTACCTCGATGTAGTCCCGTGCAACGTCCCGGGGCGCATGCAGCGCCGCGAACCCGGCGCCGGCGTGGCGGTACCGACGGCAGAGATCGTCATCGGCGAGCAACGCCCGCACGGCGTCGGCGATGGCCTTCGGGTTTGCCGGCGGCACGACGACGCCGCCCGGACCGATCGCCTCGGGAAGTCCGCCCAGTTCGGTGCCGATGACGACACAGCCGCTGGCCATTCCTTCAAGCGCGACGATACCGAACGGCTCGGGCCACCGGGACGGCACGACCATGAGCCGGTGCCGCGACAACATCCGCGCCAGATCGGCACCGGTCATCTGTCCCGCGAAACGGATCATGCCATCCAGGCCACGCTCGTAGACCTTACGCTCCAGCAGGGCCCGTTCCGTGCCCTCGCCGATCAGGGTCACGGAAACCTGCATGCCCGCCGTGTCGAGCAAGGAAACGGCGTCGATCAGATCGATGCAGCCCTTTTCCGGGATCATCCGACCCACGAACACGATGTCGCGGTCCTTGTCTTTGGCCTCGTCTTGGGCCGCGTCGCGGAACCGGTCGATATCGAACGGATTGCGAATGATCTCGCCGCTTCCCCCGGCGGCATCGCGGAAGCCATGGCTCGTATAGAGGTTCGGCCCCAAGGTGCAGGCAAGCCGCTTCAGCCCTTGTTTCGTTCTGGCCACAAGGCCCGGCGCCGAACCGGCGGGGCTCCATTTCTGCAGATAGATGTGGTGGGATACGACGACCGGACACTGAGCCAGAAGTAACGCAGGCGCGGCCCGCAGACTGGCGCCGATCATGAGGCAGACATCAGCATCGAGAGCCAACTTGATGAGCTTGGCGACGCCTGGTTGGCGTTCGATGGCATAGGCTTCCTGGCCTTCCGGAGTCGCCGCCGGCGTTTCCGTCACGACGGTGACCTGATGTCCCAGAGAAGCGAACTCCTGAACCAACAGACGAACTACCTCCTCCGTCCCTCCGACACTCGGCCAGAAAACATGAGTGTAGACGAGGATTTTCATCTGCTTGCGGCTTCCCGACGCGCGCCCAGCAGTTCCTTGATGTAGGCAATCCACTGCGCCGCATAGGCATCATCGGTAAAGGCCGCCGCAAAGCGTCGGGCGGCATTGGACGCCTCGTTCCAGATCTCGCGATCAGACAGGAACCGGTCGACGGCCATCGCGGCGTCTGCCGTGTCGCCGCAGGCCACCAGTCGGCCCGCCGGGGTCTTGCACCATTCCGATACGCCGCCCACATCATAGGCAACGACCGGCGTGCCAAGCGCGAAGCTCTCGGGTCCAATCCGGCCAAAGGCCTCGTCCCATTTGCTGCACATGATAGTAACGCCGCAGCGGAGGATCAGAGCGTCCCGCTGTTCGGCGCCCATCCAGCCGTGGAAGATCACGCGCTGCTGAATGCCGGCTTTGGCGGCGGCGGCCTCCATGGCCGGGCGGGCCGGTCCGTCGCCGACTACATGCAGAGTCCCGGCGCGAGTGGCGCGAGCCAGAATATCGATGGTATCAACCCCGCCTTTACTCTCCGCCAGACGCCCGACAAAAATGAGGTCTGCGCTTCCGTACTCTCGCACAAGGCTGACCGGTTTGGGGCAGGGCGGATGGAAGACGCGGGCAGGACGCCGGTGGCGAGAAGCGCATGCGTGACTGTTGGCCGCGAAATTCCTGAACCCTCGGAGCAGGAGCATGTCGGAAACGCGCGCAGCGATCCGGGCCAGCTGACGGGTTCGCGAGAGGCCGCCCAGACACCCTTCGCTGTCGTGAACAGCAAGGCACGACAAGCCGACATTTCGGCCACAGACGGCCGACGAGCGTGGCAGATAGCGCGTGCCCGCAGGACAGGTCAGGATCGTATCCAGCCTGAGGAAAACGACCGGTCGAAGCCATTGGAGCGCTAGGAAGGCCAATCTGGGCTTCTCGCCGACAATGATGAGCATGTCTTGCCGCAAACTCTCGCGCACCAAGGCCGAGAGCGATCCGCGGCCTTGCGAGACAGCGACATACCGCATGCCGTCATGCCGCGCGGAAGGCTCGACATCGCTCTCCGTCAGCAAGAAGGTGATCTCGGCGCCGGACGCGGCAAGATGGCCAGCGAGAATGCCAAGGCTGATATTACCGCCGAACTGTGGGCTCCATTCGCGCACGACGATGCCAATCCGGACGCCGTGCAGCGCGTCATTCCGCAACGGCGCCATGGCTGCCGGCAACAGGGAATGAATGTCAGGCTCCCGCATGGCGGCCGATCCTGACGCGCCGGACGAGCGCGCGGCGGATACGCTGCAGCAGCTGCGATGATTTTGTGTATTGATACCCCGGGGTGATCTTGTCCGGGGAGGCGAGGACCATGTTCCGGTAGTCCAGCACCGGCTTGCCCGAGCGGCGCGTGATCTCGCGGGCCTGCGCGGGTTCGCTTTCCACGAACAGCAGCGCGTCGGGATCACCCCGGTAGACATCCGCCTTGAATTTGGCGTGTGCCCCGAGCCGGCGGCGTTCGGCGGCACTCGGCAGATCGAGCATATGGAGATGCCGGTACTTGACGCCGTGATCCGCTAGCCAGGCCTCGGTCTCTGGACGATAGCGCTCCAGCCGACTGGTCACGATCCCCCGCACGGCCCCCCCGGGCAGTGCGAAATGCTGCGTCTCGCGCAGGAACTGACGGTAACGGTCGCCATCGTCATTTTCGCTGTCATCTGGATCCCGGCAAAATACGCCATCGAGATCGAATAAAGCCTTCTCGAGCACCCATGAATGCAACATGTTCCATTCGAAGATACGAGGGAATGGGCAGGTCTCGAGGACGTCATCCACGTGATGCGCCCAGTCTTTGGAGCCATAGACGGCAAGCACGATCACCTTCAGCTCAGGGAACGCGGCTTGCAGCTTCTTCCGGGCAGCACTGGCGGCCGCACCTGAATGCACGCTGTCGTCGACCACCAACGCCGTCCTGTAATCGCCGGCCGACGCCGACCAGCCCGGCAGCGCCCGGGTCTTTCCATGGCTCATGACGTGGCCCGCAATGAAGCCATCCAGATCGGCGACCGGCTTGTTGAGGAGCGAGGACATCACCAGCGCCGGATACATACCGCTGCGCGGAATGCCCAGCACGATGTCCGCGCCCATTCGATTGATGCGATGGGCTTGCCGATTGATCAGCGTCGCCAGGTCGCGGAAGCTACGATACTGCATCGGCCTTGGTGCCGCAGACGCCCAGATTGATCCAGCCGTGGTCGTAGCCGCGCGCGCTGCCCGGCGGCAAAGGCTTGCAGTCGCTAAAGCCCGCCCGGCCCAGCAGATCGCTCAGATACCGTTCGGAGAAGAGGGCGAGATGCCAGTTGGGATGTCCCGGCGTGCCCTTGCCGTCGCCATAGGAGAACAGGCGGCCCGCCGCCCATTTTGCGGCATCCTTCTCGTCGTTGAAGCGGTACCAGCCGTCGCGGTCGATGTCGTTCGCCCGGCCTTCCTCGGCCTCGACGAAAGCGCGGCAGATTTCCAGCCCGTTCGGCACCCACAGCTCCAGGCGTCCGCCGGGCTTGAGCACCCGCCGCCATTCGCGCAGCACGGTCTCGGTCTGGTACCAGGGAATGTGCTCGAGCACATGGCTGGCGTAGACCAGATCGAAGGTCGCTTCCCTGAACGGCAAACGCTTGGCCGCGTCAGCGACGTAGTCCACGTTCGGCCACCACAGCACGTTGAGCGTCTCGAATCCCGGCATGCGGGCGGGACCCGGTCCGATCTCCAGTTGCCGGGATGGCCGGCCGCTATACCGCAGCTTGCTGACCCTGTTCAGGCCCGCGCGGTAGAGGAGCCCTACGGCGCGCGTGCCCCAATGTTTGATGACTTCCTTACCCATCGTACTCAACCGGCCGCCTCACTTGTCTGCCTGTTCATGCCGAAAAAGACCCTGACAGACGCCACCAGGCGCCGCCTCTGCTGCCCGTACAGCGTCCCGATGATCGCGGCGGCCACCAGATAGGCCACGCCATAGACGATGGTCTTGGCGGCCAGCATGGCGATGCTGTCGGGCGCGAAGGGCAGGTGAATGTTGATGCAGACGCCGAGCGCCGCGAGCGAGGCCAGAAGCGGCCACGAAATCGCCGTGTAGATTTCGGCCACGCTGATCGGCAGCTGCCGCGCCGCGAAGATCGTGCAGACCGGCGTCAGTACGGTGAATGTCACGGAATAGGCGATCGCCACGCCGATGGCGCCATAGGCAAGGCCCGCGACCATCGACAGCACCAGAACCGGCACCGCCATCAGCGCCCACTTGAACATGCGACGCGTCTTGCCGGTGGAGATCCACAGCCAGCCGGTCGAGCTCATGATCGGCTGGGCGAAGATGCCGATCGCCAGCGCCCGGAAGATGTCGGTCGATTCCGCGAAATTGGGCCCGAGCAGCAGCCGAATGATTTCCGAGGCCGCATAGATCAGCAGGCCGGCCACCGGCGCCGACGCGAAGGTCAGCACCACCAGCGAATCCACGTACATGCGCGCCCATTCCACCGGTCGCGACTGAAGCCGGCTGAGAGCGCCGATCACCGCCGTGCCCGCCGGTCCGTTCACCACCTGAAGCGGCAGCGACATGATGGTGTAGGCCCGCGAGTAGAAGCCCAGCTCGACCGCGCCGAGCCGCCAGCCGATGAGGATATTGTCGGCATAGCGGTGCATGTAGTTCACGACGCTGAACGCCGTCAGATACAGGCCGAATTGCAAGGCCGGGCGCGCGGCGGCCCAGTCCCCGACCAGCGAGGGCCGCCATGACGACGCGATCCACAGCATGAGCGTCTGCCCCGCGGCAGCCGACAGCGCCTGCGCGGCCAGGGCCCAGTACCCGATGTCGGTGAAGATGACGAGGCCGATGCCGATGGCCGCCCCCAGCAGCTGGCCGGCCACGCCGATCCCCTGCAGCGCGCCCCAGTGCATGCCGCGCTGCAACAGCGCGCGATGCTGGGCGCCGAGCGCCGTCAGCGGAATGGTCAGCGCCATGACCAGCGTCAACAGCTGCACGCGCGGGTCGTCGAACAGCAGGGCGACCAGCGGCGACGCGCCGGCGGTGAGCACGAACAGGCCCAGTCCGACCGCGTTGTTGATGAAGAAGAGGGCGCTCACCGTATTCTGGTCGATAGTCTCGGGCTGCACGGTGGCGGCCGACAGGCCGAGATCCTGAAACAGCATGGCGAAGGCCGTGACCGTCGCCGCCATGGCGACCAGACCGAAATCGGCCGGAGCGAGAAGACGCGCCATCACGGCGATGCTGACCAGCGAGATGCCGATGCGGGCGACCTGGGCTCCCAGCGCCAGCAGTCCGCCCCGCGCCGTCCGGCGCCCGAGATTGTCCATCAGATGCCCGGTGCCGAGCGCGGCCTCGTTGAGCCGGTCGCGGCGGGACTGTGTCGAGGGATCGGTCATGGACGGACGCAATCGGGGCGCGGCCCGCCGCCGGTCAGCCACGCGTTGAGCGCCGCATGTTCGCCCGCGATCGCCGACCATGAAAACCGGGAGGCCGCCAGATCGCGCCCCGCCACCGCCATGATGCCGGTGGCGCCGCCGTCGAGATGTTCGGCGAGGCGCGCGGCGATGTCGGCGGGCTCGGGTTCGATGCGCACCGCGGCACCCGCGGCAAAGCCTTCGGGCAGATTGCATGCGTCGGTCATGAAGACCGGAAGCCTGTATGCCCACGCCTCCAGCACCGACATGGGCAGCCCCTCGGAATGGGAGGCGAGGATAAAGCCGTCCGAGTGACGCAGCGCCGCGGCCTTGTCCGCGCCGAACAGCGGGCCGGGAAACACCACATCCTCGGAGATGCCCAGATCTTCGGCCTGTTGCCGCAGGCCCGTCAGGTGCCCGCCATCATCCCATCCGGCGATGGCCAAGCGCCAGCGGCGGAACAGCCACGGTGCCCGGGCCTCCAGCAGCGCCCAGGCCGCCAGCGTCTCCGACAGGCCCTTTTTCGGGTGAATGCGGCCGAGGAACAATAGGGTGCGACGTCCATCCATCCAGTCGGGTCGCGGCGGCATCTGCGTCAGGTCGGGAAGGTGGATGCCGTTGGGAATGATCGCGATGGGGTTGGTCAGGCCGATCGCGCGCATGGCGTCCGCCTCGGCCTGTGCCAGGGCATGCAGGCAGGCGGCGCCGCGCAGATTGCGATCCTCGAACACCAGCCGCGCGATCCGCTTGCGCCGGGCGCTGTTGCGCAAGGCCCATGGATCGAGCATGCCTCGCGGCGAGATCACCACCGGCCGGGCGGTTCTGGCCCGCCAGCGGGACACGGCGACGGATGGGAACATCCACAGCCCGTGCAGATGCAGCAGGTCATGCCGGCTGTCGTCCAGCGCACGGCCGAGCGAGCGGGAGTACCCGAATGCGGCGGGGCCCGAATGGCGGAACCGGCGCACCGAGATAGGCGCCCAGGCCGGCGCATCCTCGTCGGCATGGACGTCCTCGATGCCGTAGACGCTCACGGCGTGACCCAGCTTGTGCAACCCGATCGCGCCGGCCCGGACGGATTCGAAGAGACCGCCCGCATTGCGCGAGATGCTGGAGGTCACCACGCCGATATCCAGCCTCGGGCCGGTGTCAGCGTCGGGAAGAACGGTCTTGTGGAGGAGTCCATGCGCCATGGCTTCGCTCAAGCGTTTCCGCCGGCCAGCACCCGTTCGTTCAGATGCCCCTCGTGCTCGCAGTACCAGCGATAGGTACGCTCCAGCCCGGCAGCGAGATCCGTCGAGGCGCGCCAGCCGAGCCGGGCCAGTTTCTCGCTGCTGACAAGCTTGCGCGGCGTGCCGTCGGGCTTGGAGCGGTCGAACTCCAGCGCGCCGGTGAACCCGACCGTGGCACAGACCTGCTCGGCCAGTTGCCGGATCGACACTTCCTCGCCCGTGCCGACATTGACGATCTCGTCGCCCGAATAGTTCTTGGCGAGAAACACCACGGCATCGGCCAGATCGTCCACATGCAGGAATTCCCGCAGGGGCGTGCCCGACCCCCACACGGTCAGCCGGGATGCGCCCGAGCGCCTGGCGTCGTGGGCCTTGCGCAACAAGGCGGGCAGGACGTGACTGCTGTCGAGGTCGAAATTGTCGCCCGGGCCGTAGAGGTTGGTGGGCTGGGCGCAGATGAAATCGCTGCCGTACTGGCGGCGATAGGCCTGGCAGAGCTTGATGCCCGCGATCTTGGCGACGGCGTACCATTCATTGGTGGGCTCGAGCGGGCCCGAGAGCAGGGCCTCTTCGGGGATCGGCTGCGGCGCCATCTTGGGATAGATGCAGGACGAGCCCAGGAACACCAGCTTGCGCACGCCGGCCCGGCGCGAGGCTTCGATCACATTGGCCTCGATCATGAGATTGTCGTAGAGGAAATCGGCCGGATAGGTGCTGTTGGCGAGAATGCCGCCCACCTTGGCCGCCGCGACGAAAACGGCGTCGGGCCGCGCGTCCTCGACCCATTCCTCAACATCGCGCTGGCGGCGCAGATCGATGGCCGCCCTGTCGGCCGCCACGATCTCGCAGCCTTCCGAGGCCAGCCGGCGCACCAGGGCCTGGCCGACCATGCCGCGATGTCCGGCGACCCAGACCCGTTTGCCTTCCAGCTCATAGCGGCGGGCGGGAACCACACCCTCGCCGAGGATCCCGTCTTCCATCTGTTTCATGCGCCGACCGCCCACATTTTCGGACGGCCGCGATCTTCGTCCAGCCGCCGGCGGTGGGCTTCGTCGGCCACCGTCTTCAGATCCTCGGCCACCATCTCGCGCACCAGGGTCTCGAAGCTGGTTGTCGCCGACCAGCCCAGCTCACGCTTGGCCTTGGCGGGATCACCGATCAGGATTTCCACTTCCGTCGGACGAAAATATTTGGGATCGACCTGCACCAGGGTACGGCCCGACTTGCGGTCGACGCCGATCTCCTCCACGCCCTCGCCGCGCCAGACCATCTCGATGCCGACCTCGGCGAAGGCCCGCTCGACGAATTCCTTGACCGTTCGGGTTTCGCCCGTCGCGAGCACGAAATCGTCCGGCGTCTCGTGCTGGACGATGCGCCACATGCCTTCCACATAGTCGCGGGCATGCCCCCAGTCGCGCTTGGCGGAGAGATTACCGAGATAGAGCCGCTCCTGCAGGCCATGATGGATGGCGGCCACCGCGCGGGTGATCTTGCGGGTGACGAAGGTTTCGCCCCGGATAGGGCTTTCATGATTGAACAGAATGCCGTTGGAGGCATGGATGCCATAGGCCTCGCGGTAGTTCACCGTGATCCAGTAGGCATACAGCTTGGCGGCGGCGTAGGGCGAGCGGGGATAGAACGGCGTCTTCTCGGATTGCGGGATTTCCTGCACCTTGCCATACAGTTCCGAGGTCGAGGCCTGGTAGAAGCGGGTCCGTCCGGTCATGCCGAGCAGCCGGATCGCCTCCAGCAGCCGCAGGGTGCCGATGGCATCGGCGTTAGCCGTGTACTCGGCCGTTTCGAAACTCACCTGCACATGGCTCTGCGCCGCCAGATTATAGATTTCGTCCGGCTGGGTTTCCTGAACGATGCGGATAAGGTTGGTCGCATCGGTCATGTCGCCATAGTGCAGGAAAAGCTTCGGATTCTCTTCATGAGGATCCTCGTACAGATGGTCGATGCGGCCGGTGTTGAACGACGACGAACGCCGCTTCACGCCATGAACCTGATACCCCTTCGAGAGCAGCAGTTCGGTCAGATAGGCGCCGTCCTGGCCCGTGACGCCCGTGATGAGTGCTTTCTTTGTCATATCCCTACGTACTTTGAGTTGCGATCACAGTTGACTGTCCCCGCGTTTCGCCGTTTGCGGTCCGTGGACCGCCGCCTTTCAACTCTTTCGATCATCCAGCCCGCCTTCCACACAGAAGGCCTTCAAACATTCCGACAGAATTCACTAAACAACAGGCGCCCTTCAGGCACGCTACCGCACTTTCGGTGACTGAGGTCGACCGAGACGATCAGCGTTTTATTGGCACCATGACTTAAAAAATCAGGTCGCCGGCGCCCGCTCAGGCGGCCAGGCCCATCAAGTCCAGATCGGCCGGGTTCATCCCCAGCACGACGTCACGGTTCATCAGGCGCAGCAGGACATTCACCCGCTGGCCGGCGGTCAGGCCGATGACACGGCCGACGAAGTCGGCGAACGGCCCCGTCCGAAGGCGGACATCCTGCCCGACCAGATCCTCGGCGGGCCTCGCGCCCTCTGTGGTGTGAATGAGATGTTCGACGAGACCAGCCTGCATGGCGACGGGACCCGCGGTATCGGTCAGTATCCGGGTGACGCCGAGCGTGCCGTTGATGCTCCGCCAGGGCTGGTCCGCCAGGTCGATGGCAACGAAGACATAGCCCGGAAACAGCGGCTCGCGGACCGTGGTGAACTTGCGGGCATGGCGCTTGGTACGGGCAACGCGGGGGCAATAGGCGAGGAAGCCCTGGTTGTGCAGGTTGGCCAGCGCGACCGCCTCCTTGCGCGGCGACGTCTGCGCCACGAACCATCTATTGCCAGATACAGACCGGTCTGATTGAAGGCTCATCGTGACATCCTCGCCAGCAACGGGCGGAATCCCGGCTCATCGTGCAGCACCAGCGCCAGCAGCGGCAGGTACCCCACGTCTCGCGCCTGCTGGATCAGGAACTTCCGCTGCCGCCCATCCCGCCACTCGTGACGCATCGCGGTCATGACCTGTCGTTTGACATCGGCCGAGAGGGCGGGCCAGAGATGGTAGCCGAGGCCGATGACCCCGATCCGCAGACGCGGCATGTCGGCGCCGGTCAGCAGCGCCGTCGACAAATGCGCCGCCGCCGCCTTCCTTTCGCCGAGACGCGCCTCCAGCAGACCCAGCCGCAACCAGTCCTGCGCGCTGGCCGGGGTGTGCGCCAGCACCTTCCTGGTCTGGTCCGCCGCGCGGACAAGGGCTTCCCGGGAGGCAGGCGCACCGCCGCGCGGCATCGCCGAGGCGGTCGCCAGTTCGCGCCGCCATTCGTCCGCGCCGTAGTGACGCAGGGCGCTGGACCGGCTCTCGATCACCGTCAGCAGGTCGTCGTCGGTGACCGGCGCCCGGTGGCGCAGGGCCAGCGCCGCGCCGTCACCGGGGAGCGCGGCGATCGCCCCGGTCGCCAGCGGACCGGACAACGCGATCAACACGAAGCCCGCGACCAGGCCGGCGGACGCCGCCGCGACGCGCCGGACGTCGAAGGATCTGCGGGCGTCAGTCTTGATAGTACTCACCATACTTACCGTAGTACGGGCTGTAGGAATCGTAGCCGTAGATCAGCGCGCCACGTTCACCGACCTGTGACAGCACGGCACCGGCGAAATGCGCGCCGGCTTCCGTCAGCTGACGGACGGCGGCCGTGACCATGCTGCGCGGCGTCCGGTTCCAATGGGTGATCATGACGACACGGTCGCCCGCGGCGGCCAGCAGGCGCGCCTCGCTGACGATGCTGGACGGCGGTGTATCGACGATGACGTAGTCATAGAGGGTGCTGGCGTGTTCGAGAAACTCCCGCATGGATTTGGAGCCCAGCAGGTCCTGTGGACTGCGCACGGCGCCGCCGCCGACAATGACGTCGAGGCCGCTGGCCTCATGCCGCTGGGCGATCTCGCTGATGGCGCGATGCTCCAGCAGCAGTGTGACGAGACCCGGCTCCGGCAACAGGCCGAGCCGCTCGTGGCTGCGGCCGCGGCGCAGATCGGTATCGACCAGAAGCACCCGGTGACCTGACTTCGCCAGCATGGCCGCAAGGCTGGTCGACACCGCCGTCTTGCCTTCGCCAGGCACCGCCGAGACCATGAGGATGATCTTCGGGTCTTCGTCCACGCTGGACAGCTTGATGCCGGTGTGAAGATTGCGCAGCGCTTCGGCGAAGCTCGAGTTGGGCTTGTCCAGCACCGTCTTGATCAGGTCGCCGTCCTTGACCATGGGGATCGAGCTCAGCGCGTGCAGTCCCGTCGCCTGCTCCAGCTGGTCCATGCGGCGGAAGCCGCGGTCCAGGATGCGATCGACGAAGAGAGCGGCGCCGACGCCGCCGCCGAGCGACAGGAGGGCGAAGATCAGGAGATATTGCTGCGTCGGCGGGAAGCTGGCTATGCGCGGCACTTCGGCGCGCGAGATGATGTCCGCGTCGGCCTGCTGCAGGTCCTCGGACGCCGAGGTTTCCTGGAAACGCTTCAGGAAGGTATCGAACAGCGCCCGCTTGGCTTCGGCCTCGCGCTCCAGCATGCGCAGCTGCGCCGCTTCACTGCTGTTGTCGCCGGCCTGGCTCTGCAGCGACTGCAGGCTGCCGGCGAGCGTGCTGTAACGGGTCTGGGCGACCGCCGCGTCATTGCGCAGATTGGCCATGATCTTGTCGACCTCGGCCTTGATCTGCTCGCGCGTGTCGGCGACCTGGGCGCGCAGCGACACCATCTTGGGATGCCGCTCGCCGAATTCCTGCGACAGGTCCGCCGCCTGGCGGGCCAGATCGGATTCCTGGGCCCGCAGCCGCGCGATCGCCTCGGAATCCAGGATCTTGGCGACCGCCTCGAGGCCGCCGGTCTTGTACATCTGTTCCATGCGCGACAGCCGGGCCTGCGCCGTCGCCGCGTCGGTCTTGGCCATGATCATCTGGGCATTGACTTCCGACGCCTGCTGCGAGAGCAGCGAGGTCTCGTTGCCGCTGGACATCAGGCCCGACTTGGCGCGATAGCCCTCGAGCGCGCGCTCGGCCGCCTCGACCTCGGTCCGCAGACTGCCGAGCCGTTCGTTCAGCCACGCGCTGGCGCGCTCGGCGGCGTTGAACTTCGCTTCGAACTGGCTGACGAGATACTGATCGGCGATGGCGTTGGCGAGGCGCGCCGAGGTCGCCGGCTTGGGCGATTCGACCCTGATCTGGATGATGGAGGAAAAGCCCTGCTGGCTGACCTTCATCATGCCGATGATCTGATCGACCGCGTTGCTGCGCAGCCGCGCCCGCTTCTCCTCCTCCGTCATCCCCTCGCCCACGGTGGTCGAGGGCGGGAACGCCAGTTCCCAGACGAGGCCGAGGTAATAGAGCGGGTTGATGAAGCGCCACGCGCTCGGCTCCTTCGGCGGCAGCAGAGTGGGATTGAAGTCCGGATCGTCCAGCAGGTTCAGCTTGTCCACGACCCGGCCGATCAGGTCGCGTGAATAGATGACGCCGACTTCGGTCTCGACGAAGCCCTGCCCTTGCCCCGGTCCTTGGAGCACCGCCTCGATATCGACCACGTTGGAGGTCGGGCCGCCGACCCGCATGGTCGCCATGGCTTCATAGCGCGGGGTCAACTGGAAGGTGTAGATCAGGCCGAGGACGAACAGCAGCGCCGCCACCGCCAGAACGATGGCCTTGCGCCGCCATAGCGAGGCGACGAATCCCATGACGTCGATGCCGTCCTTTTGCTCGTCCGTGGCTTTCGGCTCGAAGCTCCAGTCGCGGGTCAGGGCGTGCGGCGTGCGTTGATCCATGGTCTTACGATCCGACTGTTAGTGTTCTTGCCGCCCGGACGCCTGCCCGTGCGAGGACTGCGTGTCCATGGACCGATCGTTCCGCCAATCAGAAGAACCGTTCGGGTACATGGACAATGTCGCCAGGCAGCACCGCGCTTTGCGGATCGGCCGGAATTTTCTTCTGGCCGCCGCGCTCGATGAAGATCTTTCCCTGGCTGGCGCGCACCGTGTAGCCACCCGACAAGGCCACGGCGTTGACCACGCGCATGCCCGCCACATAGGGATAACTGCCCGGTTTGTTGACTTCGCCCAGGATGTAGAACGGCCGGTAGTTGAGCACGTCCACATTAACGGATGCGTTCTTGAGATATTCGGGTTCGAGCGCTTCCTTGATGCCGACCTCCACCTCGTCGGGCGTCATGCCGCCCGCCTTGATGTCGCCCACCAGGGGAAGCGAGATCATGCCCTCGCCATTAACGGTGAATTGTCCCGACAAATCGGCATGGTTGAAGACAGTAACCTTCACCTCATCGCCCGATCCGAGACGATATCCCGCGACCTGAGCGTCGGCAAGCGCTGGAACTGACAAGAATATCAACAGAATAGCCGCCAATATCCTCATGGAATCACGCCCCCAGTCTCTCATTCAAACCTCCGAAGTAGAGGGATTCCAACCCATGGAAACCCCAATACTTCTGATATAAGGATCAGTAGCGGGCTTTCAGGCCTACAGCGAAAAGATTTCGGCTGAAATCATCGATTCCAACGAAATCCGTGTCCCGCCCCTGATAGGTGTAGGCGAACGTCGCGGCGAGATGCCGGTTGAGCGCCCACTCGACGGACGCCCCCGCCGCATAGCGGAAATCATTCCGCACGATGCCGCGGTAATCGTCCTGGCCGATCTCGCCGAATACGCTGACCGTGAGATTGTCGCGCAGCTGGTGATCGACCGTCAGACGCCCCCGGTCCGCGAAGAAGCCGGACGCGTTGATGAACTGACTATCCTCGACCGTCCGCTGCCCGCGCAGACCGATGGTGGTGAGCGGGGTGACGTTCCAGTCGATGTTGGCGCCGAAGGACGGCCCCTTGATCTTGGCGAGGCTCGGATCGTCGGGCTTCTGCTGCAGGTAACCGCCCCAGATTTCGCCCTGGATCAGGTTGGTGATCTCCATCTGGAGACCGCCGGTGATCTCGTAGCCTTCCGAATCGCGATCGATGCCCACATCATCGACCGCCTCATCGAAATCGCGCCAGTTGTAGGCGAATTCGCCATACACGCTGTAACCCGGCGAGAATTCGAAGGCGGCTTTGGCGTTGGCGACAAACATGTCGCGGTCACGGTCATCATTGTTGATGAAGCCACCGCCGACCGCCGCCACATCCTTGAAGTCCAGACGCCGGTAACTGGCGCCGCCGGACAGCTGCATGCGGCCCAGCGACTGATTGACCTGCACCTTGGCGTCGGTCCGGTCGAACTTCGTCGGATCGAGGCCCTCGACTTCCTCGGGATCACCGCGTTGCTGGTGATCGCGCGCGCGCCCCGCCTCGAAGAGGATGTTGGTGGCGCGGCTGATGTCGAGACGGAACTTACCCTGGACCTGATAGTCCTGGTAATCTTCGTCGGTATAATCCTCGTAGAGACCGAACTCACCACCGGCAAAGAGCTGCAATTCGTGACGCGACCAGTCGGTCTGCACCTGCAGCTCGGGACGGATGATGAGGATTTCGTCGCCGCGCTTGTTGGCATCTTCCGCATAGATGTTGTCGTTGTACTGGCCCAGCACAGAGACAGAAGGGAAGAAATAGATGGGACCCGACCGGAAACCCACTGGATCGTAGGGTCCGGGACGGGTCAGCACGGTATTCCCGTTTTGATTGTCCGCGAGTTGAGCCCACGCACCCGTGGCGCCCATGGTCAGGATGGTGCACGCCGACGCGCCCACCAAACACTTACGTGTCCGACGCAACATTCTTTATTCAGGCAAAGACTTGCCTGCTCCCTTCAGGTTTGGCGGATGGATCGGTAACCGGACCTACGGCGCAATGGGCGACGTGGTGTCCTGCGTATTCGACAGCGTGTTGATGTCGCCGCCGACCAATCCCTGATTGAACGACGCGATCGCCGCGCCGTATCCGCCCGCAACATCCTTCTGGGAACATGCCTGAACGGCGGTGCTCACAGCCTGCTGTTGCTGAGGGTCCGAGACTCCTTGCAGAATCTGCTCCTGGATGAGATCCGGTTGCCCGAAGAACTGCACCGAGATGCAGGCGATCTCATCCGAATAGGCCGGGTTCTGCGACGCCAGCGCGAAGATGCCGGGGTCGATACTGCCGTCCAAAGAGCTCTGAATCAGAGCACTCAGTTGTTGCGCCAGTGGATCCGGCAACACGTTTTCTTCCGCGTGCGCCACACCCGCCGTCAAGATAGCCCCAAAGCCCATAACATGGATTAGCCTCGTAAAGGATGTTGCCATAACGAGCCTCACAGTTTTTGAAGGTGCCCAATAATGCCTATGGTTGTATCACGCTTTTCGCAGTGCGAAAAGCCTCAAAGCGGAAAAAGTCAGACAAAGAATAAATTTCTATTTTTATTTAAATAGGTTAGCGAGACTTAGAACTCGTTGATTGTGCAACGCCGAGCCCCATGATGAAACTGAACGCAGTTGCGAGCGCAGGAATCTGCAGTGGGAAATCAACCATAGAGTGTATTATGACGGCGACGGACATGGCGGCGGCGATGGCCGGCAGATGCTGGTCCCGCCGTCGCCGCACGACACCCCGCCAGCAGAGCCCAACGGGAATCAGCATGGCGGTGAACAGGACCAGCGCGGCCGGAATCCCGAGTTCCGCGACCGTCTCGAGCACGGTGCTGTGCGCGGCCTCGACCACCTGGGTCACGTCATCCTCGTCATACATCCGATAGAGCGATGGAAATCCGCCATGGCCATAGCCGAGCCAAGGCGACGCGGCGACGGCGTCGATGGTGTTCCGGTAGATGGTCAGCCGCTGGTCCATGCCCATTTCGGTCCCGGCGACCCGGTCGGCCATGCGCCCGGCGCTAGGGGCGAAGACGACCGCTCCGACGCCAAGGACAGCGACCGTCGCGACCATGGCGGCGCTGATCGTGGGACGCTGGCGCCATAGCACCGCGACGACGAGGCACGCCACGCCCAGCAGCGCCGCGAGCAGGCCGCCGCGCGAGCGGCTGAGCAGCAGCACGGCGACGTAGACCAGCACCGCGGCAATCAGATACCAGCGGGTCACCACCACGTTCTCGATGAACCGGCGCAACTTTTCGCGCGATTCGGTCTCAGGCCGCCACAGGCCACGGGTTTCGCCGATCAGCAGGCCGACGGCGCAGATCAGACCGATCCCCGCGAAGCTGGCCAGATGATTGGGATTGACGAAGGGAATCGCCAGCCGCGCGCCGCGCTGCGTCTGCGCCTCGATGAAGTCGCGGTCGAACCAGAGAAAGGCTTCCAGCCCGACTCCCCAGATCAACAGCGCGAGGCCCGAGGCCGCGGCGCCGGAGACGGCGAAGATGGTGAGCCCCCGCGTCGCCCGCCCGGCATCACGGCCATACTGCACCGCCAGCCAGAAGATCGCCGCATAGGCGAGCAGGCGCGTCAGCCCGAGAATGCCGGCTTGCGGGTCCAGGGAGATGCGGCCCGCGAGAGGCACGCCCAGCCCGTCGGCGCCCATGGTCCACACCGGGTGATGCCACGCCGCGGGCGTCCAGGACGCTGTCTGGATCACGATCCACGCCATGGCGAGCACGAAGGCCACCGCCGCCCAGCGCAGGGGCCGCGTCCCGGTGATCGCCGGCGCCTTGCCGAGCGCCACCATGCCGCCCCACACTGCGAGCAGAAAGCCGGCGGAGAGCACCAGCAGGCTCCACGCGCCGACCTGCACGGCGCCAAAGGGCAGCGGCGCGGCGCAGACGATGAAGAGGAGCAGATAGAAGGGCAAAAGCGATTCCCGAAGACGTAAACGAGGGGCCGCGGCGACAGATCACTGTCGCTGTTCGGCATCCCGCTACCCAAAAAGCGGCCAAAAATGGCGTTTTTTGGGCGGCACCGCACTTTCGCCCTTCTCGTCGCGATGCTTTGCACGCGTCTTTCGCCGTCGGCGCTGGATATCATGGGTCGCCGATCAAATTACACAGCCATGCTGAACCGCCTATTCCGTCACAAAACCAAACCCGTCGCCGGCGCGCCCACAGGGGGACGCGTCTATGCCATCGGCGATGTCCATGGGCGCCTCGACCTGTTGCGGGCGCTTTACCGGCTGATCGAGCAGGATGCCGCCGGCACCGAAGCGCCGTGCCGCATCGTCCTGCTGGGCGATTACGTGGATCGCGGACCGGAAAGCGCGGGCGTGATCGACTTCGTGCTGGAGGGCATCGACAGCCGCTTCGATCCGGTCTTCCTCAAGGGCAACCACGAACAGTTGATGCTGGACTTTCTGGAGGATCCGGCTGTCGGGCCCGCCTGGTTCGCCACGGGCGGCGCCGATACGGTGTTGAGCTACGGCGTGCGCGTTGGAAGCGACAGGATCGATCATGCGGAAATTTCGGCGCGCCTCGCCGAGGCGCTGCCACCGGCACATCGCGCGTTCCTCGATGCGCTGGCGGTGAGCCATCGCTGGGGCAACTATGTCTTTGCCCATGCCGGCATCCGGCCCCGCATCCCGCTGGAGCGCCAGGACACTCAGGATCTGCTGTGGATCCGTCGCGAATTTCTCTCGGCCGACGGCTTCGGGGGGTTGTGCGTCGTCCATGGTCATTCGCAGGTTACCGATCCTGTCGACCTGCCCCACCGGGTGGCGGTCGATACCGGCGCCTACCATTCCGGACGGCTGACCGCGGCGGTTCTGGACGCGGGCGGCCGCAGGTTTCTGTCCACCGGCGACCGCGCGGGCTGACGGTCAGCGCGAGAGCGCCTCGCCGAGGATTCCTTCCCACCGCGTCACGTGCCGGTCGAAATCGAACCGCTTCGCCGCGACCTCGAACGCCCGGTCCGAGGGTTTGTCCGTCATTGCGGGATGAGCGACCAGCCGGTGCAGCATGGCGATGAACTGTTCGTCCGACCGCGGCAGCCACCCGGTTTCTCCGTCATCGACGATTTCGTTGGTCGCGGTCTGGATGCCGGGCGTGCGGCTGTCCAGCGCCAGCACCGGCAGGCCATTGACCATCGCCTCCATCAGAACGAGCGCGGCATGCTCCAGCCGGGACGGGAACAGCAGCACGTCGGCGGCACGGTAGAACGGAGTCAGATCGGGCTGGGCGCCGTGGAAACGGATGGGAAGCGGCCGTCCGGCGCTCGCCGCCAGCGCCTCGAGCGCCTCCCGCTCGTCGCCGTCGCCGACGATGTCGCATTCCCAGCGGGCATCGGCGGGCAGCGCCAGAAGGGCGTGCAGCACCAGCGACACGCGCTTGCTCTCATGCAGCGCCCCGGCCACCAGGAAGCGGAGCGGCGCATCGGCCGCGCGGAAACGGCGCGATCCGGTGGCCCACGTGGCCGGCGGCATGATGGTGAAACGGGCCGGATCGGTGATGCCGGTGCGATCCATGATACCCTCGGCGCTGCTGCGGCTCAGCCGGACCGTCGTGTCCGCATGGGCAACCGCCCAGCGCTGCAATCCCAAGGCCGACCGCACGGAAAGCCGGCGGTGCAGGCCAGGCGTGCTGAAGCGGGCGATCTCGTCCGGATAGGTGTAGGAATGTGGGAAATAGACCCAGGGCCGGCCGGGAAACTTCCGCGCATGTCCGCGCAGAAACGTGTGCTCGCTGCCGATGGTGACATCCGGCGCCCGACAATCGAGGCGCTGGACCTGACGCGCGCCGCGCCGCAGGGAAAGAGGCAGGTTCATCCGCCACATCAATCCGTTGCCGTAATCAGCCGGCGGCAGATGATGCAGGGTGACGCCGTCCAGCGCCGCCCTCTGGCGCGCGATCACGCTGACCTGATGGCCACGCGCCGCGAACGCCTCGATCAGGCGTTTGTTATAGGCACCGCTGCCCGACGTGCCGTCGAGCATTCCCACGAGAAAGCGAACATGCATGGAGTATCGATATACGGCATGAACGCGGACCGCGCCAGCATGGCCGGGACAGGAGCCGCACCTGTCCCGCCCCGCCTCTGCCTCAGAAGTTGTAGGTAAGCTCGATGCCGTAGGTGCGCGGCGCGTTGAGCATGGCGAAATTCCACACACCCGAAATGGTCGAGGTGCGCAGGATATAGATCTCGTTGGTCAGGTTCTTGCCGAACACCGCGACCCGGTAGCGGTCATCGGCATCGTACCAGGTGATGCTGGCGTTGACGATGTTGGACGGTCCGCGCAGCGGCGAGACCACGACGCCATTGTAGTTGGTGATGCCGTTCACCGTGCCCGTGGGGAAACCGGCCTGGGTCGTGAGCTGGCTCGATTCATAGATCCATTCGGCGTTCAGGCTGAGCGTGCCGGCGTCGCCCACCGGAAAGTCGTAGGTGCCGGCAAGCCGCGCATTCCACTTGGGCGCGCGGTTGAGCGGCAGCCCCGTGAGGTCGACGGGTTGGGTGAGGCCGACCGCGGGGCCACAGGGCAGCAACGACGGATCGTTCGGCGTCGCGCCGTTCAGATCCTCGCAATAGTCGGTGTACTTGGCGTCCAGATATCCGACCGAACCGGACAGGGAGAAGCCCCGGAACGGCAACGCCGTCACTTCCAGTTCCAGGCCGCGCAGCCGGGCGCTCGCCGCGTTGTCGGTGATGACGTCGACCGAGCCCGAGGGAGACTGCTTCGAGATGCTGCGCTGCAGGCCCTTCGCTTCCATCCAGAACGCCGCGCCGTTGACGCGCAGCATGTTGTCGAAGCCGTCCCACTTGAAGCCGACCTCGTAGGTATCGACCCGCTCGGGATCGTACGGACCCGCCAGCGCCGCCGACGACGCGTTGCCGTTGAAGCCGCCCGCCCGAAAGCCGCGCGCCCAGTAGCCATAGGCGAACAGCGTATCCGCGAGCTGGTAATTGAGGCCGATCCGGGGACTGACATTGGTCCAGGACTCATCCAGCGTCTCGATCCGGCCGGCGCAGTCGCCCGGCGCGGCGGCGCAGATGTCCATGCGCTTCTTGTCCGCCGAATAGCGTGCGCCGGTGACCAGCGTCAGCCGGTCGGTCAGATGCCAGTTGGCCTGGGCGAACAGGCCCCATTGTTCGTTGCGCTGGGCCGAGCCCATGTTGAACTCGATCTGGGCCGGCGGCGCGACGAAGCCGAGAAACTGGGTGCGGTCGAGATCATAGGCCTGCCGCAGGTAGAGCACGCCGGCGACAAAATCCACGAAGTCGGAGAATTCCGAGGCGAACCGGAGTTCGTGCGACGTCTGGTAATGGCTGGTGAAGTCGTTGGACGAGAAAAGGCTGCCGACGGTCCCGTCGGGATCGAGGGTCGAGTGCTCATCGGTATGACGGTAATTGCCGATATAAGTGATCGTGCCGATATCGGGCAGCGTGTAGTTCATCTCGCCGGTGATGCCCCAGACGTCGAGATCGTTGAACTCGCCCTGCGGGCGGTTCTGGTTGATGGCGTACGATTCCTTGTCGGGCTCGCGCGCGCAGCTGGCCGCGGCGACGTCACCGCCGAATTGCTGCGCCAGGATGTCCACCATGGCATCGTTGGCGCCGCCCGACGATGCCATCAGGGTCGGATCGACCCGGCAGGTGTTGTAGGCCAGCAGGGTCGAGGAATCACCGCGTACGCGCACGAACTCGCCGCGCAGCACCATATCGAAATTGTCGGTGACATATTTGAAGCTGGGCAGCAGCGTGATCCGGTCCTGACCGCCGACCTTCTCGTTGCTGAAGCGGTTTTCGTAGAAGCCGTCCGACGTGGACGACTTGACGGCCAGCCGGAACGCCGCGACACCATCTACCAGCGGCACGTTCACCATGCCCTTGGCTTCCAACCGTCCGTAGTTTCCCGCCAGCATGCCGCCCATGGCCTGGAATTCGCTGACGTCCGGCGCGGCGCGGCGTACCAGAATGGCGCCCGCCGTGGCGTTCCGGCCCTGGAGCGTCCCCTGCGGCCCGCGCAGGACCTCGACCGATTCGATATCGAGCAGGTCGGTCAGCGCGACGCTGGCCCGCGCTTCCGTCACCCCGTCGACGACCACGGCCACGGACGGATCGCTGAACGATTCGCGCTCGTCCGTCCCCAGCCCGCGCATGAAGAAGGAGGATGCAAAGGGCGAGATGCCCTCGGGCGCCAGCTGGACATTCGGCGTCGAGCCGCTGAAATCGGCGATGTCCTTGGCGAATTTCCGTTCCAGCTCGTCGCCGCTGAACGCCGTCATGGCGATGGGCACCGTCTGTACCGTTTCGGACCGCTTCTGCGCCTGAACGATCACGTTTTCGATCACGCGCCGCGGGCCCGGCCCATCCGCCGCCACCGCAGCGTCCTGGGCGAAAGCACCGCTGGTGCCGGGCAAAATCACACTCAATGCGGCGAGCGATGCTCGCGCCAACAATGTCTTCGTGGTCATGACTGTCTCCCCCATTATCCGGCGCTGACCGGTCGAGGCCCCACACCTCGCCCGCAGGCGATGCGGACGGTAACAGTCTTCCTGAACTTTTTAAAATAATATTCTTAGTAGTATATTTTTAATAACCCCATGCAGGCCCGGCGACATAGCGCATGTTACGGGTCTATAATCCGTCCAAGGCAGCCGGTCGGGGGACCATCCTTCGTGAACAGAAAGACAAGCTACGGCGCTGCGTTCGTGTCTCAGTCGGATGGCAACGCGGCCAAGGCGCGGCAGAAGCGCATGGCGGCGCTGGAAAAGGCCAAGGGCACGACCGATCCCGACAAATGGCAAACCACCAAGAGCGGCTTCACCCGCGAGAGCATCCTGCGCGCGGTGGTCGAATGTCTGGCGGAGGATGGCTATTCGCGACTGACCATGACCCAGGTGGCCAAGAAGGCCGGCCTGACCAAAGGCGCGCTGCAGCACTATTTCGATTCCAAGTCGGCCGCCATCGAAGCGGCGCTGACCCGGATATTCGAGGACCAGCTGGCGCTTCAGCGGGAATCGGCACGGCGCCCCACGGAAGCGGCCGACGATCAGCTACACGACAGGCGCATCGAGGCGCTGTGGCACTATGTGCGCGATTCTTCTTATGTCGCGTTCATGGAAATCGCCATGGCCGGGCGGAAGGAGCCGCATCTGCACAAGCTCGTCCAGGCGCATTATCAGGAATATTTCCGGCTCTCGCGCGAAGCCGCCGCCGAGCTGCTTCCCGAATGGCAGGCCGACGTGGAGAAGTTCAACTTCGTCGCCCACCTCGTCTCCACCGTGATCGAGGGCATGGCCGTCCGTCAGGAGTTCGGGATTTCCGATGAGCATTACGACGAGGCCGTTCGCGCCTTTCTCAAGCGCACGGTCGGCGACATCTTCACCGGCAAGCTTTCCCCCTTTGCCCCGGGCGCCGCGTAGCGCGTCGATCAGGCGTTCAGATAGGCGTCCAGCGTCCGGTGAATGCGGCGAATCCGCACCTCCTGATAATTGCCCAGGGTCTGCCCGGCCTTGCGGGATGCCTTGAACCCCTTTTGCTGCATGTCGAGATTCATGGTGTCCTGATCATAGACCGCGCCGAGGAGCGGGTTGAGGCCCGGCACCTCCGTGTAGGACTGTTTGATGCCGATCTTCACCGGCGCTGGCGCCTCGGGGGCGGTTTCGCCGTCGGCGAGAGGCCTGAGCAACAAGAGATCGAAAACGGCGCTGTCCACATCCATGCCGTTCGGCCGGAACCGATACAGCATGGGAAGCGACACGCCGGGGAAAAAGAACATGTTGGGAAACAGGTGGTACTCGATCGAGTCCAGCATTTCGCTGTCGCTATACCCGGACAGATCCACCTTGAACTCCTCGCTCATGGTCTCGCGCAGGAACTGGGCGGCGGTCGCCCGGGCGGTTTCGCCTTCCTTCAGGGTCACGCCCCGGGGCGCGAAGCGCATCTTCTCGATGATTTCCTGCTGGCTCTGCTCCACGGGATAGTGCGGACTCTGGATGCCGACCGTGTGCACGAATCGGGTCACCTTGTCGCTGAATGTGTCGTACTGGCAGTTGGCGTCGCTGGTGATCGCCAGGGACTGCTGGTGGGTTTCGACGACATGATAAGCCTCGAGAAACGCTTCCTGCGCCGCCTTCCAGTTGGCCGGCAGGATTTTCTGGATATGCATGGCGACGTAGCGCCGCGACAGATCCCACCGGTCCTTGAGATGGTCGGCCAGCGGCCCGAGATAGTCTTCGAGCGGCCCGGCATTCTCATCCATGTTGATGAAGATGAAGCCGCCCCAGCGCGCCACCTTCACCTGGGGCAGCCTGAATTCGTCGTCGGTGACCTTGGGGAAGTCCCAGCGGCAGGGAATCTCCTTGAGGCTGCCGTCCAGATTCCAGGTCCAGCCGTGAAAGGGGCAGCGGAACTGCATGACGTTGCCGACGCTGTCCGACGGACGCAGCTGGGTGCCGCGGTGCAGGCACGAATTCCAGTACGCCCTCACCTCGTCGGGCGCCACGCGCGCGACGAGAATTGAGTATGGCCCGACGTCATGGACATAGTGGTCACCCACTTCCGGAATGTGCTCTTCCCGGCAGGCCCACTGCCAGACCTTGTTCCACATCCGGTCGAACTCGGCCTGAAAGAACGCCGGCGAGGTGTAGCGGTCGTACGGCATGTCCTCGTCGCCAAGAAAGGTGTAGTCCTCGGCGATCAGCGCCGCTGGCACCTCCCAGCCATCCCGCAGGATCAGGTCACGGGTGCTGGGGCCGGGGCAACGCGCCTCGCCGGGCTTCAGGGACTCTGGAGCCTGCACATTCATGGGACCTCTCCTTTTCCATCATCAAGCGCCACTACCGTAACGCGCTTTCACTGACATCGATAAGTCATATCCGCATAATTTCGGATGTAACAGTCCAAGTATAATTTTTTATGATTACAAAAAGACAAATTTGATTGTTTTTTGTGTAACGCCAATTACACCTCAACCCTAGGGTTTCCAACTGATACAGGGTCGCAAGAGAGCGGCGAAAAAACGTCCGTAATAAATTTTCACCTGTCAAAATGGACATCTTTGTGGACGACGTACGCAATCGGGCATAGCATCCTTGTCAAAATCAGGGGGGATAACACCAATGGTGTTGGGTAGTCCGGGGAACGAAATTCATACCGCCAGCAAGTTGAAACTCGCCGGGCAGTCGGACATGGACCTTGCCGCCGATCTGAACGGCCTGGATTCGCGCCAGCGCCGGAAACTGGCGCTGCAACGGGCCAAGGAAACATCCGACCCTGAGCACTGGCAGACGACCAAGAGCGAGTTCACGCGCGAGAGCATCCTGCGCGCCATCGTCGACTGTCTTGCCGAATACGGCTATTCCAATCTGACGCTCGGACAGGTCGCCAAAAAGGCCGGTCTGTCCAAGGGCGCCATGCAGCATCATTTCGAATCCAAGTCCGCCGCGATCGAGGCGGCGCTGCAGTTCATCTTCTCGCAGCAGCTTGCCTTGCAGAGGACCTATGCCCGCCGGCCTTCGGAACCGGCGGACCAGGAACTCCATGGCCGCCGCGTGGAGGCGCTGTGGGAATTCGTCCAGGATCCGTCCTATGTCGCCTTTGCCGAGATCGCCATGGCATCGCGCACGGACGAGCATCTGCGCAAGCTGGTGCAGGAGCACTATGCCGAGTACCACAAGCAGGCGCGCCAGGCCGCTGCCGAACTGATGCCCGAATGGCAGAACGATCTGGACAAGTTCCGCGTCATGTCGCGGCTGGTGCTGACTTGTCTCGAGGGCATGGCGCTGCGCCAGACCTTCGGCCTCTCCGACGACCGGGAGGACAGTGCCCTGCGCGAGTATCTCGTCACGCTGGTGGCGTCGGTATTCCGGGAGACCCAGCAGATGATGGCCAACCGCAACAGCTGATCCCAGGCACGGACTCCGCCGTCACGGAGGTCACGTCAAAAAAAGGGCCGGCATGCCGGCCCTTTTTGCTGCGGCGCCCCGCTGGATCAGGCGGCGATGGCTGCCGCGCCCTGCGCGCGCCGGCGGATCGCGGCGAGACCGAGCATGCCCAGCCCCAGGAAACCGAATGTGACCGGTTCGGAGACCGGGGTCGCGACCCCGGCGATGGACGCCTTCATGAATTCCTGTGTGTTCTCCCACATGCCGGTCAACTGCGTCAGATCGGCCCTCAGGCCCAGCTTCACATACAGCGTGTTGGTGCTGGCGACCGTCAGCGGCACCTCGAAGGTCTGCCAGCCCTCATACGGGGCGCTGATCACCCAGGGATCGTTGACATTGTCGATCAACGCCAGGCTCGTGCCGTCCTGGGTGAATATCTGGACGCTCTCGAAGAAGTTGTTGGGATCGTTGGCGCCGACGATATCCAGATCGTTGAACGCCAGCGACAGGATGTTCGGGCCGACCGAGACACCGGTGAACTTGAGGAACATGTTCATGGAACCGGACGTCGGCGCCTGGCCGGTGGAGGCGCTCATGCCGACGCCGTTCACACCGTAGACGCCGTTGTAGCCTCCCGTAAGCGGGATATACATACCGATCTGACCAGTGGCGCTATTATAGTTGCCGACCGTGGTGGTCGCGCCGAAACCCGATACAGGGACGCCCCAGTTGACCGGGGTCGCGACGGCGGCGTGACCGCTGAAGGCCATACTCATCAGAAGGACGAAACAGGCGAGCGCGTTTTTCATCGGATGCTTCCGGCAGCAGGGATCGGCCCCGTTCCGATCAGACTTGTCTCTTTCCCGCCATATTTGCAACAAATTTTATCTAAATTCGGACTTTGGTGCCATCAGGGTGACATTCGGCACGAAAAAGGGGCGCGGTACCGGTTCCGCGCCCCTTCCCCAACGGCACAACCGGGCGTCAGCCCCGGTTGGTGTACTTCTTCAGTTCCAGGCTGGCGATGGTGCGGTTGTGCACCTCGTCCGGGCCATCGACGATTCGCAGGGTGCGGGCGTTGGCATAGGCCGCCGCCAGGCCGAAATCGGTGGTCACGCCGCCGCCGCCATGGGCCTGGATCGCCATGTCGACGACCTTGCAGGCCATGCGCGCGCACGCGACCTTGATCTGGGCGATGTCGCTGCGGGCGACCTTGTTGCCGACCGTGTCCATCATCCACGCCGCGTGCATGACCAGCAGGCGGCACATGTTGATTTCGGTGCGGGCATCGGCGATGCGGTCCTGCCACAGCGACTGCTCGGACAGTTTCTTGCCGAACGGCGTGCGCGAGACGAGGCGCTTGCAGGTCTTCTCGAGCGCCCGCTCGGCGACGCCGATGGCGCGCATGCAGTGATGGATGCGGCCCGGACCGAGGCGGCCCTGGGCGATCTCGAAACCGCGGCCTTCACCGAGCAGCAGGTTCTCGGCCGGAACGCGCACGTTCTCCAGCAGCACCTGGCCGTGGCCCTTCGGCGCGTGATCGAAGCCGAACACCGGCAGGTGACGCTCGATGGTGATGCCGGGAGCATCGGCGGGCACCAGGATCATGGACTGCTGCGCGTGCGCCGGCGCGTCCGGGTTGGACTTGCCCATCAGGATGTAGACCTTGCAGCGCGGGTCCATGACGCCCGAGCTCCACCACTTGCGGCCGTTGATGACGTACTCGTCGCCATCGCGCACGATGCTGGTGGAGATGTTGGTGGCGTCGGACGAGGCGACGTCCGGTTCGGTCATCAGGAAGGCGGAGCGGATGTCGCCGTTCAGCAGCGGCTTCAGCCACTTTTCCTTGTGGCCCGGCGTGCCGTAACGCTCCAGCACTTCCATGTTGCCGGTGTCGGGCGCCAGCGAGTTGAACACTTCCGACGACCAGCTGACGCGGCCCATGATCTCGCACAGCGGCGCATAATCCAGGTTGCTCAGCCCTTCGACCGTCTCGCTGTGCGGCAGGAACAGGTTCCACAGGCCCGCTTCCTTGGCCTTCAGCTTAAGATCCTCGATGATCTGCGGGATCTGCCAGCGGTCAGAACCAAAGGCGGCCATCTGCCGGTCATAGGTCTCTTCGTTCGGATAGATGTGGTCGTCGAAGAACGCCTGCAGCTTGCGCGACAGTTCCTTCGCCTTGGGACTGAGTTCGAAATCCATTGTTGTCTCCCTTCGGATCGTGACGGCGGCCTGAGGATGGCGGCGCGCGGCATCGCGCGGCCAGACCTTGCGGGCCGTATTCATCGGCGGTTTCCGCCGGGGACACAAGGATAAGTTACGGGTGCAGATCTCTCGCCAGCGGGCGCGTCACTGCACCATCGGGCCCAGAATGCCAGCCTGCGCCGCGAGCGCCGCGGCCTGGGTGCGGTTGTGCACGTTCAGCTTCTTCATGGCGTTTTCCAGATGGAAGCGCACCGTCGGCACCGACCGTTCGATGATGGTCGCGATCTCCGAATCCGTCTTGCCCAGCGCCACCCAGGACAGGCATTCCACCTCGCGCTCCGAAAGGCCGGTGTCGCCCGCGGTCATCGCCGGCGCGGGCACGTTCACCTCGGACCGCTGATCGAACACGCTCTCGAGGAACAGCAGCGCGACCAGCCGCAATTCGATGGAGTACCGCGCCAGCACCTCCTCGAATGGACGGACCTCCTCGCGCGCGACCCAGCCCATGGAACTGACACGCCCCAGCGGCATGTGGACCGGGATGGTGATGCCGCCGGCGATGTGACGCTCGGGCGTCAGGTGCCACTGACGCTGCTTGGCGCCGCTCGCGGCCGGCATCATGGAGACCACGTCCTTGGAGCGCCAGATGAAGGGCTTGGTGGAGTAGCGGCACACGTTGGCGATCGGGCTGATGAGATTGAGCCGGTTGCGCTCCCAATCCTCGCGGAAGTCCACACTCCAGCCGAACAATTCGGCATAGGTCTTGCCGTCACGGGTGCGCGTCAGCAGCGGGTCGGAATAATCGGCGATACAGGATGGATACGGCAATCCGATGATCGCCCCTACCCGTTTGGCGATATCGACCGCCTCTGCCGTGTCGCGGACATGCTCGAGCGCCTTGAGTAATGGCCCCAGATCGCCGGACTCCCCGTCCGCCATGCCAAAACGTCTCCCCGCGTGCCTATTGATGTACGCGGTCATGATAGCCGAGCCCATACGCCGCGTCACTTATCCTGGCATGCCTATCGTGGGCCGCCCCTGTCAAAACAGCCGGGGAAAATGAATCTGGCAAAAGAGTCAGACTCGCCGTTTTGCGTCGGAGTGTGGCATATTGGCACGCACCTACAGGATTGAACGGGGAGATCGAGATGACCGCTCACAGCGCCAGCTGGTACGCACAACCGGCCGAGAAATGGCCGGAGCCCAAACTCAAGGGCCACACCATTCCGGGCTACCGGTACCATTCGAAGGAATTTTTCCATGACGAATGGGAGAACATGTGGACGAAGGTCTGGCTGCTGCTCGGCCGCGAGGACGAAATTCCGGAAGTCGGCGACTACCAGATGGAAGAGGTGGGTCCCGAGTCCATCCTGATGGTCCGCCAGGAGGACATGTCCATCAAGGCGTTCTACAATGTCTGCCAGCATCGCGGCGCGCGCCTGATCTTCAACGATCTGGGCACCGTCGACGCGTTCACCTGCCCCTATCATGGCTGGCGCTGGGAGATCGACGGCAGCCTGACCTTCGCGCTGGACCCCGAGGATTTCCCCGAGGGCGATCCCTGCGGCAAGCTGAAGCTGGAGCCGATCCGCTGCGAGACCTTCGCCGGCTTCATCTGGGTCAACATGGATCCCAACTGCGTGTCGCTGCAGGAATATCTCGGGCCGATCTGGGACGACTGGGCGCCCTATGAAATCCACAGCTGGAAGCGCTACCTGGCGCTGACCGCCACCATTCCCTGCAACTGGAAGGTGATCCTGGACAATTTCAACGAGTCCTATCACCTGCCCACCGTCCACCCGCAGGCCGACGCGACGGTGGAGGAAAATTACAAGTGGACCCAGTTCGACATGGCCGAGGAAGGCCATGCGCGCATGTGGATGCAGTCGGGCATTCCGTCGCGCTCGCTGATCGAGCGTGGCGAGGAATTGCTGAAGCCGGGCCTGGCGTGGATGCTGGAGCAATGGGACCTCAACCCCGACGACTTCCGCGGCGGCCGCGAGTACGAAACCCGCGAGGCGCTGCAGAAGGCCATGCGCGAGAAGGGTCCGAAGATGGGCTACACCCACTTCGACAATCTGAAGGACCACCAGCTCACCGACACCTATCACTACTTCCTGTTCCCGAACTTCGCCGTGTCGCTGTGGGCCGACGGTTTCCACTTCCTGCGCGCCCGCCCGCATCCGACCGACCCGGGCCAGACCCTGTTCGACAACTGGTGGTACGCGCCGGCGCCGGAAGGTCTGACCACGCCGGTGATGACCATCAACGGCCCGGTCGAGCGCGACGCCGAGGTCGAGCATGAAGTGTTCCAGTATCTGGAGCGCAGCCTGAGCGGCCTGATCGATCAGGACATGGGCATCACCACCGGCCAGCAGCTCGGCTTCCGCAGCCGCGCCTACAAGGGCGTCTATCTGGCGAAGCAGGAGCACCGCATCCGCCGCTATCACGAGCTGATCGACGAATATATCGAGGGCATTCGCCCGGCGCCCAAGCGCAGCAGCGCCATCGCGGCGGAATAGGCCTGAACGGCAAGACCGGAAAGGGGCGCTTCGGCGCCCCTTTCTTCGTCTGCCGCCCCGCTCCGTTGGTTGGGTTCAGGGCCTATCAGAGTCAACAGGTGACGCACCCTGCCCCGTGCCGGATAATGCGGCCACCTTATTCAACGGGGAGTTGACCGATGACCACACCGAATCCCGCCTGGGCCAAGGAGCCCGCGCCCCGCTATCCCGAGCCCAGCTTCAAGGGCAGCAAGATCGAGGGTTTCCGCTATCACTCGAAGGAATTCTTCGAGAAGGAATGGGAATATATGTGGACCAAGGTGTGGCTGCTGCTCGGCCGCGCCGATGAAATCCCCGAGACCGGCGACTATCAGCAGGAAGAGGTCGGCCCGGAATCCATCCTCATGGTGCGCCAGGAAGACGGCGGCATCCGTGCCTTCTACAATGTCTGCCAGCATCGCGGCGCGCGGCTGATCTTCAACGATGTCGGCACGGTCGATGCCTTCACCTGCCCCTATCATGGCTGGCGCTGGGAAATCGACGGCCAGCTCACCTTCGCGCTGGACCCCGAGGATTTCCCCGAGGGCGATCCCTGCGGCAAGCTGACGCTGAACGAGATCCGCTGCGAGGTGTTCGCCGGCTTCATCTGGGTCAACATGGACCCGGACTGCGTGACGCTGAAGGAATATCTCGGCCCGCTGTGGGACGAGTGGGCCGCCTACGAGATGGACCACTGGAAGCGCTATCTGGCGCAGACCTGCACGGCGCCGATCAACTGGAAGGTGATCCTGGACAATTTCAACGAGTCCTATCACCTGCCGACCGTTCACCCGCAGGCCGCCGGCAAGACAGAGGAAAGCTATCTCTCGACCCAGTACGACATGGCGCCGGAAGGCCACGCCCGCATGTGGATGCAGTCGGGCAAGCCGTCCAAGCAGATGGAATGGAATGGCGGCCAGGTGAAGATCGAGCCGGTGCTCGAGCGCCAGCTGCGCCTGTGGGAGCTGGATCCGGACGAGTTCCGCGGCGGCCGTGAATACGAAACCCGCGAGGCCATCCAGCAGGCCATGCGCAAGCTGGGCAAGTCGCGCGGCTACAACCATTTCGACAACCTCCGCGACCATCAGCTCACGGACGTCTACCACTACTTCCTGTTCCCCAATTTCGCGGTGTCGCTGTGGGCCACGGGCTTCCACTTCCTGCGCGCGCGGCCGCATCCGACCGACCCGACCCAGAGCGTGTTCGACCACTGGTGGTATTCGCCCGTGCCGTTCGATCTGGAGACGCCGATCCACACGCCGAACGGCACCTTCAAGGCCGGCGACGAAGCCGAGCATGAAGTGTTCAACTATGGCGAACAGAGCCTGGGCCTGCTGATCGACCAGGACATGGGCGTGACCACCGGCCAGCAGCTGGGCTTCCGCAGCCGCGCCTTCAAGGGCGTGTACCTGTCGGGCCAGGAGGCACGTATCCGCCGCTATCACGAAGTCATCGACGAGTACATCGAAGGCAAGGGCAAGCGGAAGGTGGACAGCACGCCGCACACGGCCATCGCCGCCGAATAGAGACAGTCCTACAGACGGACAAAAGGGGCGCTTCGGCGCCCCTTTTTATTGGGCACGCCTGTCAGAATCGATAGGTGACAAGAGCCCCGGCCGTTCTGAATAGTATGTCCGGGAAGCGACGTCAGGCGTGAGCGGGAGATCACGCAATGACATTACATACATCGGCCTGGTACGCGACCGGCCCGGCGAAATGGCCGCAGCAGACGCTGCGCGGGCACACGATTCCAGGCTATCGCTACACGTCCAAGGCCTTCGCCGCTCAGGAATGGGAAAAGGTCTGGACCAAGGTCTGGCTGCTGCTCGGCCGCGAGGATGAAATCCCCGAAGCCGGTGACTACCAGATGGAGGAGGTCGGCCCTGAATCCTTCATCATGGTCCGCCAGCACGACGGCGCCATCAAGGCCTACTACAATGTCTGCCTGCACCGGGGCGCACGGCTGATCTTCAACGAAGTGGGCACGGCGGACGCCTTCACCTGTCCCTATCATGGCTGGCGCTGGGAAATCGACGGCAGCCTGACCCATGCCCAGGACGCCGAGGATTTCCCGGAGGGCGATCCCTGCGGCAAGCTGACGCTGACCGAAATCCGCTGCGAGACCTTCGCCGGTTTCGTGTGGGTGAACATGGACCCCGACTGCGTGTCGCTGCGCGAGTATCTCGGTCCGGTCTGGGGCGACTGGCAGCCCTACCAGATCCATACATGGAAGCGCTATCTGGCGCTGACGGCGAACGTGCCGGTGAACTGGAAGGTGATCCTGGACAATTTCAACGAGTCCTACCACCTGCCCGCCGTCCATCCCCAGGCCGACGCCACCGTCGAGGAAAACTATCGCTGGACCCAGTTCGACATGGCCGATGAAGGCCATAACCGTATGTGGATGCAGTCCGGCTCGCCCTCGCACCGGCTGATCGGCAGCGGCCAGCCGCTGATCAAGCCGGCGCTCGAGGGCGCGCTGAGAGCATGGGAGCTCGACCCCGCCGATTTCGAGGGCCGCGAGTTCGAGACGCGCGAGGCGCTGCAGCAGGCCAAACGCAGACTGGGACCCGCGCGCGGCTATACTTATTTCAACGACCTGCGCGATCACCAGTTGACCGACACCTATCACTACTTCCTGTTCCCGAACTTCGCCGTGTCGATCTGGGCCGAAGGTTTCCACTTCCTGCGCGCCCGGCCGCACCCGACCGACCCGGAACAGTGCGTGTTCGACAACTGGTGGTACGCGCCGGCGCCGGAGGGCGTCACCACGCCGGTGATGACCGCGGCCGGCCCGGTCGAGCGCGATGCCGAGGTGGAGCACGTCGTGTTCAATTTCGGCGAGCAGTCGCTGGGCGAGCCGATCGACCAGGACATGGCCGTCACGCCCGGCCAGCAGCTGGGCTTCCGCTCCCGCGCCTACAAGGGCGTCTACCTGGCGAAGCAGGAACACCGGATCCGGCGCTTCCACGAGGTGATCGACGACTATATCGAGGGACGTCGTCCGGCACCGAGACGCAGCGAAGCCATCGCCGCGGAATAGTCCCGCCCGTTGCGGGGAAGGGCCACCGCCCTTCTCCGTCGAGGCTTGCGTCAGGGCCGGACGATGACGCTCTTCCCGTCCCAGGTCCGGGCGCGGTCCGAGACCATGCGATAGAGGTCGCGGATGCCCTTGTAGTCGGTATAGAGCTCGACCATGCCGTTGCTCATGTGGCGGGCGTCCATGTAGCAGGTGCGGGTTTCCCTGGTGCCGAAGATCATCGCGGTCGGGCAGCCCATGGCTTCGTAACGTGCCCGCTCGGCCTCGAAATCCTCGCAGAGCACGGCGACATGGTGGAAGCCTTCCTGCCCCTTCGGCCAGGTGTCGCGGTAGCAGGACGGGCCGTCATAATGCTGCTGGATCAGCTCGATCTGGATCGGCCCGGCCTGGCACAGCGCCGCCGACAGTTCCATTTCGGCCGGCTGGCCGCGGTACAGCACCTCCGGCAGCTTGATGTGCTCCAGCAGCACGAACGGGCCGATGCCGAACGTCTTGCTGAAGCGCGCGGCGGCGGCTTCGATATCGTTGACCACATAGGCCTGTTGCACGATCGCGCCGTACGGCATGTCCATGCCCGTTTCTCCCCATTGTTCCCAGCCTCCTAGATAACCGCTCCCCGGCGACCTGTCAGCCCTGACAGGTGTGGAACACGAGCCCTTGATCCAAGCTGGAGACCGGATCACTCTCCGGCGGCAGCAAGAGGGAAGAATTGTCGTGACGAAACTCGACCAAATGAACTTCTTCGACCCGCAGACCGTGGAATGCCCCTTCGGGTTTTATCAGGCGGCGCGGGCGGAAGCGCCGGTCTACAAGCTGCCCAACAGCCCGATCCCGGGCCGGGACGTCTGGCTGGTCACGCCCTACAAGCTGGTGCATGACGTGCTGCGCGACTGGCGGACCTATTCCAACCGCTTCGCCAGCCTGATGAGCGCGCGGGGCCAACGCGACCCGGACGTGGAGGCGATCATGTCCGAGGGCTTTCCGCCGGTCGAGACCATGCTGACCCAGGACCCGCCCGAGCAGAAGAACTACCGCAACCTGGTGAACAAGGCGTTCAGCGCCGCCCGCGTGAATTCCATGGAGGCCTACATCACCCGGATCTGCGACGAGCGGATCGACGAGATGCTGAAGACCACGGAATGCGATTTCTTCGAGAGCTTCGCCATTCCGCTGCCTGTGTTCGTCATCGCCGACCAGCTCGGCGTGCCGCGCGCCGACCTGCCCGCGTTCAAGCGCTGGTCCGACGACGTCATCGCCAGCCTGAGCCAGATGGGCGGCAAGGAACAGCAGCTGCAGGGCGCGCGCTCGGTCGTCGAGATGCACAAATACTTCGCCAGGGTCCTCGAAAACCGCCGCGCCGAGCCGCAGGACGACATCATCAGCGATCTGGCCAACGCCACGCTGGACGACGGCCGCCTGCTGAACATGTCCGAGGCGCTGTCGATCCTGCAACAGCTACTCGTCGCCGGCAACGAGACCACCACCAACGCGCTGGCCGGCGGCCTGGCCTACATTCTCGAGACGCCCGGCCTCGCCGACCGGCTGGCGGCCGATCCGTCGCTGATCCCCAACGTGGTCGAGGAAATCCTGCGCCTGGAAGCGCCGACCAAGCACATGTGGCGCATCGTCAAGCATGACACCGAACTGGGCGGCGTCGCGCTGCCGGAGGGCGCGATCCTGCTGCTGAGCTACGATGCCGCGAACCGTGACGAGGCCAAGTTCGACGATGGCGAGGCGTTCGATCCCTGCCGCAAGAACGCCGGCGCCCACCTTTCCTTCGGCCTCGGCACCCATTTCTGCGTCGGCGCGCTGCTGGCGCGCAAGGAGATGGCCATTGCCTACGAGCGCCTGTTCACGCGTTTGACCGATCTGCGGCTGACGCCGGGCAGGAACGAGCTGCGCCACATCGTCAGTATCCTGCACCGCGGCCTGACCGGCCTGCACGTCAGCTACCGCGCGCGCTGAACCGACGGGGCCCGATCTCTAGAGAAGATTGCTCTGGCACGCCTGGAGATGCTTGCGGACCGCGTCGGCGGTCGCGCCCTGGGTGATGCTCCCCAGGGTCAGGAGCATGACGTATTTCTGCCGCTCCGCCAGCTGTTCGGACGGCAGCTGACCGACCGCCCAGTCATGCACCACGGCATACTCATGATTGGCGAGTTCGGACGCCACGAGCTCCACATTGACCCACGGCAGCAGGTCGCCGTCCCGCTTCAGGGCATCGAGCATGCGCGCGTAGTTGGTGGACGTGATGCGGCGCAGCAGGTCGCGCACGATGTTGTCGGCGCTGCCGGAGAAATAAACCGTCACCATCGCGCGGGCATATTCCGGCATGCGCATGATCTCGTCGGCGATCCACTGGATCCGCGTGATCTCGCCCTCGAGGCCGCCGCCGCTCTGTTGCCGCCCGCGCTCGATCTGCTCCTCGAGCAATTCGGACACGGCCGAGGCGATCAGCGTCTCCTTGTTGCCGTAGATGTTGTACAGGGTCGCCGAAGCAACCTGCGAGCGTTCAGCCAGCAAGCGCATGGTGACGCCGTCATAACCGGCTTCGGCGATCAGTTTGCGGGTTTCCTCGAGCACACGGACGCGGCGGCGCGCCATGGACTCGCTCGCGTAGGAAGACCGCTTCTGCACTGCCGCGCTCACTCGACTCATCTTCTGTTCCGCACCCATCGATTGTTGAGACCGGAAGGCTGGAGCAAATTCCAACCTTCACTGACGCTTGTATCGCCGCAGCCAGAATCTGGCAAGACCGCAGCCCCTTAGTCCTTGACCGCCGGCACCGGGATCAATAAAACTGAACCTTGTTCCATTTTATGCATCGCCCTTGTGGGCAACAGGCAGGATGGAGCTTGGGGAGGACCTTGGTGGAAAGACGCGAGCGATTCAAGATCGCTGCCGCCGCAAAAATGCGCGGCAGCTATTTCCACCGCCGCGCCTCCATGGAAAAGCGTATCATAGTACCGGATGGCGGGGAGATTTCATGACGGACTTCTTCGATATCAAGGATAGGGAATTCCAGGAGAACCCTCATCCCACCTACAAGCGACTGATCACCGAATGCCCAGTCCATCATTCGGACAAATATGGTTTCTTCAGTGTCAGCCGTTATCAGGACGTCAAGGAAATCCTGCGCAACACGGCATTGTGGTCCAGCAAGTTTGGCCCCGGTACCGCCTATGCGGATCCCAATGCGCCGAATGCCCTGGTCAACGTCGATCCGCCCGAGCACGACTTCCAGCTGCGGCTGGTGAACAAGGCCTTCACCAAGCAGACCATCGCGGCGCTGGAGCCGGATATCGCGGGTTTCGTCACGAAGCTGGTCGACGATCTGAAGCCACGCGGACGCGGCGATCTGATGCGCGATTTCGCCATGCATATCCCGCTTTTCGTGATCGCCCGCATGCTCGGCGTGAACCCCGATGACGGGCTGATGTTTCGCGGCTGGGTCGAAGAACTGACCCTGGGTGTGTTCGGCGATGCCGATCCCGCCGTGATCCAGCGCGTCCAGGGCGAATTCGGCGCCTACTTCATCAACGAAGTCCAGAAGCGCCAGACGGTGCTGGATGCCGGCGGCACGCTGGAAGACGATCTGATCACCCGGCTGCTGACCGCCGAAGTGGACGGCAAGCGGCTGGAGCCGGCGCGCGTGCTCGGCTTCATCTCGTTCCTGCTGATCGCGGGCAGCGGCACGACCACCATGCTGGTGTGCAACACCATTCACCATCTGCTGGAGAATCCCGACCAGATGGCGAAGGTCCTCGCCAATCCGGACCTGATCCCGGCGGCGGCCGAGGAATCCATGCGCTTTACCGCGCCCGTCCACGGCCTGTTCCGCACGAACAACGAGGATGTGACCCTGCACGGCGTGCACATTCCCAAGGATTCCAAGGTGATGTGCATGTTCGCCGCGGCCAATCTGGACGAAAGCCAGTTCAGCGAGCCGGACCGCTTCAACGTGGAACGCGATCCGTCCGAACTTCGCAAGCAGCTAGGCTTCGGCTGGGGCACGCATATCTGCACCGGCGCGCCGCTGGCCCGCATGGAGGCGCGCATCGCCCTGCACGAGATTCTCACCCGTCTGCCCAATCTGCGCGCCGATGGACCTGCCGTGCAGACGGCGCCGTCGGTGCTGTACGGCTTCGACCATCTGCCTGTTGCCTGGGACGTGGAGTGAGATCGATGGAATATTTTGCCAACTACAATACGGGCATCGATCTGGATCCGGCGGACTGGGCGAGCGCTCGCGAAGCCGAGGGCTTCGACGGCGTCGTCGTCAGCGACCATTTCTGGGTCGGCGACAAGCCCTACCCGCATGTATGGGTCACCCTGACCCGGATCGCCTGCGCCACCACCGGCCTGCGCTTCGGCTCGTCGTTCTGCAACAACCTGTTCCGGTCGCCGGTCGAATTCGCCCAGGCCAGCCTGACCCTGCATCAGGCCGCCAAGGGCCGCTTCGAAGCCGGGCTGGGCGCCGGATGGTCCGAGAGCGAGGTCTCGGGCGGGCTGGGCCAGTACTATCCCGGCCCCGGCGAGCGCGCGAGCCGCTATCGCGAGGCGATGACCGTTGTCCGCGAGATTTTCGACACCGGCAAATGCACCTTCCAGGGCGAGCACTATAAGATCAACGTTCCCGTCATCGGCCCCTATAACGGCACCGCGCCGCTGCTGGTCGGCTCGGCCGGCGGCCCGCGCACACGGCGCGAGATCACGCCCATCGTCGACCGCGTCGAGGTGTTCGCCGGGGACTTCATCCGGGGCGGCTCGCTCGATTTCGCCGCGCTGGCGCGCGTCACCGACGATGACGTGAAGGAAATGGTCGCCAAGGTCCGCGAGATCGACGCCGACATTCCCATCGGATACTTCACCCTGATGGCCGCGGGAGAGAGCGAGCCGGTCAAGGGTCTCGAGGCCATGCTGGGCGACGGTTTCGCCAGCGGCCTTGTCGGCCATCCCGAAAAGGTCGCCGCCAAGATCGACCAGATGGCCTCGTGGGGATTCGGCCGCGTCCAGCTCACGGAACTGGTGCCGGGCAGCTACACCAATCTGGCGCCCTACATCAGGCGCTGACACCGCCACATCGAACGCCTAGCTGAAGGGGAGTCACATGGCGCTCACGCACGTTCTGCAACCAATCCGCATCGCGGGGGTGACGATCAAGAACCGGGTCGTCCGCACGGCCCATGCCACCGGGATCGGCGGCGGCACCCTGTCCGACGACCTGATCGCCTATCACGCCGCGCGGGCGGCGGGCGGTGTCGGCCTGTCGGTGCTGGAGATCCTGTCGGTCCATCCGACCAGTCCGGCGCCGCTGAACATGTTCGACCCGACGCTGGACGAGGGATACGGCAAGCTGATGGAGGCCGTGCGTCCGCATGGGATGGCCGTGTTCCAGCAGATCTGGCATGGCGGCCATAACGCCAATCCGGTCGATGGCAGCCCGCCCTGGTCGGCGTCCGACATCCCCAATCCGCTGGGCGGCGCCGTGCCGATCCCCATGACCAAGACCATGATCGACGAGATCGTCGGCGCCTACGCGGCGACGGCGGCGCGATGCGAAAAGGCCGGAATCGACGGCGTCGAGTTGCACTGCGCCCATGGCTATCTGGTGCAGCAGTTCCTGTCGCCCAACCTCAACAAGCGCACCGACGAGTATGGCGGCCCGTTCGAGAACCGGGTCCGCTTCATGCTCGAGGTGCTGCGGGCCATGAAGGCGGCGGTGTCGCCGGGGTTCGCCGTCGGCATCCGCGTCGCGCCGGACATGGTCGCGGCGGGCGTCGGCGTCGAGATGAACCGTATGGCGGTGGAACGGGTCCAGCAGGAAAAGCTGGTGGATTTCGTCAACGTCTCCATGGGCAATTACAACAGCTTCCCCAAGATGATCGGTGGCATGCACGAGCCCATGGGCTATGAGCTGCCCACCAGCGTGCCGATCGCCAAGGCCGCGACCGTGCCGACCATCGTCATCGGCCGCGTGCGCACGCTGGAGGAAGCGGACCAGATCATCCGCCAGGGCGAGGCCGACATGGTCGGCATGACCCGCGCCAACATCGCCGATCCGGACCTGGTGCGTAAAACCATGGAAGGCCGGGTCGAGGAAGTGCGGCCCTGCATCGCCTGCAACCAGGGCTGCGTCGGCAATTTGCTGGGGCCGGCGCATCGCATGGGCTGCGCCGTCAATCCGGGCGTGGGCTTCGAGCGCGCCATCGGCGACGACAGGATCGGCACGGCCGACAAGCCGAAGAAGGTCCTGGTCATCGGCGGCGGGCCGTCTGGCCTGGAAGCGGCCCGCGTGGCCGCGCTGCGCGGCCACAAGGTCGTGCTGGCCGAAGCGACCGGCGAGCTGGGCGGCATGATGAACTTCGCCGCCAAGCTGCCCAAGCGCCACGGCATCGCCGACATCACCAAATGGCAGGAGGCGGAAATCTTCCGCCTGGGCGTCGCCGTTCGTCTCGGTACCTACATGGAACTGGAGGATGTGATCGCCGAGGCCCCGGACGCCGTCATCGTCGCCACCGGATCCATGCCGCGCATGGACGGCATCCAGTCCACCAATCCGGGCGAGCCCATCGGCCATTTCGAGCGCCCCAACGTGCTGTCCAGCATCGATCTGCTGACCCACGGCCGCAACCGCATCGGCAAGAGCGCCGTGGTGATCGACGATGTCGGCCACTACGAGGCCATTGGCGTCGCGGAATACCTCATGGAACATGGCGCGTCGGTCAGCTTCGTCACGACCCAGGCCATGTTCGGCCCCAAGGTGGAAACCGCGCTGATGACCGAGCCGGCGCTGGAACGGCTGGGCAAGGGCGACTTCCGGATCTACACACGTCACCGCGTCACCGACGTCGGCGACGAGGAAGCAACCATCACGCCGACCTATGAAGGGGCGGCGAGCGCCATTCCCGCCGAGACCGTTGTCTTCGTCTCGGCCAACCGGCCCAACCGCGACCTTTACAACGAACTGCGCGGCAAGATCGGCGAGGTGCATGTGGTCGGCGATGCAAATTCACCGCGCTTCCTGCAAACTGCGATCCGCGAAGGCCATCTGGCCGCCAAGGCCATTTGACACTGACGACCTGAAAACGGGGACATGCGACCATGAGCGACGATCTGAAATATCTGCGCGACCGCGCCGACCTGACCGACCTGATCAACAAATACGCCACCGGCATCGATACGCGCGACTGGGCGCTCTATCGCTCGATCTTCGCCGACGAGGTCGAGATGGATTTCTCGTCCTACAGCGGCCAGCCCGGATCACGCATGACCGGCGACGCGTGGGCGGCGGGCGTGCAGATGATGCTGCCCGGCTTCGACGCCACCCAGCATCTGTTCGCCAACATGGTGTTCGACATCAAGGGCGACGAGGCGACGGTGACGGTCTACATGCAGGCCGAACACTTCCTGCCCAACTCTCTGGGCGACGCCAGTCATACGCTGGGCGGCTACTACACCCACCGCGTCAAGCGCGGCGCGGACGGCTGGAAGATCCACGCCACGACACTCAACGTGACCTGGAGCCGCGGCAACCGCCATGTCTACGAGCTGGCCCGGCAGCGGGTAGCCGAGCGCGCGGCGGCGAAATGACACCGGACCGCCTGCGGCTCGTCCTGCTCATCGTCGCGGCCGCCGTCATCGCCTTCAACGTCTACATGTACCTGACCTGGCCGGAAGCACCCATCGAGACCGTGCCGCCCGCCGCCGGTTGAAGCCTCGGCGATGCGTCCCGAACAGCCCGTCCACGTGACGGGCTGTTTCATTTTGATGCTCGAGCGGATGCGCGCTACCGACAAGAAGAGAGGTTCGGCCGCGGTCCGGAAAACCGGACTCTGGCCGAACCTCCTTGTTCCGGACCGGGGTCCGGCGGGGAGTCGGGCGCTGTCATGGCACAGCGCCCTCGGGGATCAGTCGAAGCGATAGGTGAGCTGCAGCATCATGCTGCGGCCACGCTGGGTGGTGCCGGCCAGATCGGCCCACTTGCCATTCGGCGTTCCAGTGCCGGAACCGGTCAGGGGCGAATCCACGGCGCTGAGGATGACCGCTTCGTTGGTCAGGTTGCGACCGATGAAGGACAGGGCCCAGCGATCGTCGTCGGTGCGCAACGTCAGACCCGCGTCGACGGTGAAGTATCCGTCCTGGAACGCGTCGGGGCGCTGCTGCGGGTAGAGGGGATAGGAGCTGGAATAGCGGCCGTCCAGATTGACGTCGAGGCCGAAGCCGTTGGACAGCGGGACGCTATAGGTGAAGCCGGCGTTGATCTCCCATTCCGGCGCCAGTTGGAGCTGCGTGCCCGACAGATCCTGGGTCTGGAAGACGCCGCCGCCATTGGGCTGCAGGTTGCAGCCTTGAGCCGGAGTCTGGCCCGCCCAGCAGCCGCCAATATAGTTGGTATACTTGGCGTCGTTGTAGGCCACGGCGCCGCGGACCATCAGGTCGTCGCTCGCCGCCCAGTTCACGTCCAGCTCGACGCCGGTGGTGCGGGCCGCCGCCGCATTCGCGACGCGGAAGGCCGCGATGGAGCTATCGAAGATGTTGACCTGCAGATCGCTGTATTCGTAGCGGTAGAACACCAGGTTCGCGCGCAGGGTGTCCGACAGGAGCGAGGCCTTCGCCCCCAGCTCGAACCCCTTCACCTTCTCCGGACCGAACTCGAGCAGCGCGACCTGTTCGGCCAGCGGCAGCACGCTTCGGCGCGGCGCCGTGCTGTGCGAGAAGCCGCCCGACTTGAAGCCCTGCTTATAGGCGCCGTAGACCATCAGTTCGTCGGTCGCGTGCCAGCTCAGGGTGACCTGCGGCGACAGATTGTCGTTACTGATGGCGCTGTCGAACGGATCGCGCGAGAACACGCCGTTCAGCAGGGCATGGACATAGCTGTTCTGCAGGTGCGAGACCTTGCGCTCCTTGGTGTAGCGGACGCCGCTCGACAGCTCGAGCGTGTCGATGATCTCCCAGATGGCCTCGCCGACCACCGACCAGGTTCGCCCGTCCTGGGTCGATGTGCGGTCCCAGCTGAAATAGCGGCCGGTCAAGGCATCCGGCGGCAGCGCCGCGATGCGCGAGGTGTTGCGGAAGGTGAGGTCGGCATCCTGGTAGTAGGCACCGATCATGAAGTTGATCGGCATGTCGAACCGGGTCAGCGCACGGACCTCTTGGCTGAACGCCTTGAATTCCGTGTCTTCGAATGCGAACACCTGCGACGCGTTCGAGAAGTCGTAATTGTCGAACAGCTTGCTGCGCAGGGTGTGATAGCCGGTCACCGAGGTCAGGTTCACCGTGTCGAGGTCGTATTCGACCTTGAAGGACAGCGCCAGACTCTTGTAGTCGCCATAGGAGGACCCGTCTTTCAGTTCCGGGAAGTTGGCGCCCAGTTCCTCGGGTGCCATGCCGCGAGACTGGCGGAAGTCCACATTGCACTCGCCGTCCAGGTCCGGCACGCCAAAGATCGGTTGCGGCGTGTTGCCCGGACCCTGACACCCGAATTTCTGCAACGCGCCCGAATAGCCATCATGCTGCAAGGACGCTCCCTGCGCCTTCAGGGTCACGGTCAGGTCGTCATTGGGCGTCCACTTGGCGGTCACGCGGCCGAGATATTCCTCTTTGCCCGCGACACGGTAGTCATCCGCGCCCGGCAGCACGAAGCCGAGCGGATCAATGCCGGCGTGGGACTGGGCGATATTGCGCATCCAGCCGCTGGAGTCGGAGCCGCGAAACGCGAAACGCAGGCCGAACTCATCGGACACCGGCACCGAGACGGCAAACTCGGCCATCTTCTCGCGGGCTTCGATTTCATAGCCGAGGCGGGCATAGCCCTCGAACTCGTCGGTGGGATCCGCGGTCTTGATGCTGACCAGGCCGGCGGGTGTGTTCTTGCCGAAATACAGCGTCTGCGGGCCCTTCATCACCTCGACCTGCTGCATGTCCATGAAGCCCTGGGCGACCCATTGGCCACGATTGTAGAACACGTCGTCGATGACGAGGCCAACCGACTGATCGAAGCCCGCATCCACCGAGGAGGTCCCGACACCGCGAATGTACAGGATGGCGCCGGCGCCGCTCGACGTCGGGCTGATGGTCAGATTGGGCGTGATGGTGGAGATCTGGTTCAGGTCGGCGATCGCGTACCGCTCCAGCGCCTGCTTATCGATCGCCGTGATGGCCACGGGAACGTCCTGCACGCTTTCGTCGCGCTTACGGGCCGACACGACGACCGAGTCAACGCGCCGGGGTTCGGCAGCCGGGGCCTTGGCGTTGGCGGGCGCCTCCTGCGCGACCGCCGCCGTGACCGACAGCGCCAGTAAGCCCCAGATCGATGTGGACAATCCGAGCCGATAAACTCGTTTCATAGATAGCCTCCCCAAAAGACGCCGTTCTGGCGCTGCTTCCTTGTTTGCCGCAGGCAAAGCTTCGCCATGCGCTGCCCGACCCATTTCTGGCCCGGCAGCCTGATCGACGACGACGGATGTCTGCGCTCCCCTGCCCCAATTCTGGGACTTGTATCAAATTAGATGCACCTTATGAAAAAATGGACCGTCATTCAATATTAAACTTGTTAAAAAAAAGCGCCGCGGTTGACGGCGCTTTTCCTGGAGAAGGAGGGCTTCAGACGAATTTGCTATCCTCGGTGGAATAGGGACCGCTTTCCTCGACCGTCACGTGCAGACCCTCGAACAGCCAGCGGCCGTCCACCCGCACATACTCTTCCTCGTAGAAGCCGATGATCCGGTGGTACTGCAGCGAACCGTCGTTGATCTTGCCGGTGAACAGCATGATGAAGCGCCATTCGCCCGTGGCCCGGTCGCCGGTGACCTGGATGATGGGGTTGGTGACCATATGGGCGGAATTACGCATGCGCCCGCTGGCCCGAACGCCGCCGATATAGGCTTTGATGGCGTCGTGACTCTTGGCGTACACGCCGATATTCTTGCCTTCCCACAAGCCATCGGGCACGAAACAGGCGGCCACCTTGTCGGGATTGTGATCGTCGTCGCACGCCTGGCAGTAGCGCGCCTTGAGCTGCCTGATCGCCTCGATATCCTCGAGCCGCCGGATGCGGTCTTCCAGTGTTTCCGTCATGAACCTGTGTCTCCCCTGTTGGTGGGGCACGGTAACACAATCGGACCAGGGGAAAAGCGTGGGACTGTTCGGGAGCCTATTCTCCCGGTACGCCGCGCTTCACGTCATGACGGGCGATCGCCTCGTCCACTTCCCGGGGCACGCCGTCACGCAGCAGCGAGCGGATGTGGACCTTCAGGTCCTCGATCAAACGGCGGCGGCGATAATCCGCGTCGGTCCACATGAAGCTGACGGCCATGCCGATCATCAGGTACTGGGCGAGATCGGCGGTCAGCGCGAAGCGATCGTCCTGATCCGATGAGGCGTGCGAGTGAGCGCGGCCGATCCGGTCCCACTCCCGCTCATACTCCTCCTGTGCCGGACGCAGGATCGCCTCCAGTTCCGGATCCGTACGGGCGGCGACGGTCAGTTCGTTATAGGCGGTGAACAGGGGATCGGAAATCTGTTGCCAGAGCGTCTCCAGCGCGTGATCGACGAAATCCTCGCGCCCCTCGATCGTCTCCAGCGTATCGCGGTAGATCGCCAAGCGCTTTTGCTGCAAATGCGAGACCGCCGCCTGTGTGACTTCGACCATGGACGGGAAATGATAGATGATCGCGCCGCGCGACAGACCCGTCCGGTCGGCGATCTGCTGGAGGGTGGTCCGGCTGTATCCGACCTCGATATAGGAGCGAATGGTAGCATCCAGGATTTCGCTTCGGGTCTCGGCGCTTTTGCGCGCCTGCCAGGTATCCCGGCCGGGCTGTCCCCGGCTTTTCTTGCCAACCAATTGAGACATCTCACCTTCCACTAGAATTCGATCCGTTTTTACCGCGCCCCGGAGCCCGGAGCATAGAGGATCAACCGCTTTTTGACATAACAGTCGGATTTGATTGGTCTTGACGGTTCGCCTGCCTCCGGTACACTCCTCCCCCAGATAAACAAGGCCGCGCCAGACGGCCATGGGGAGACTTCCGGTGACGGCTCTGCCTGATTTGCATGGCACCACCTATACACTGAAAGCGTCACCGCCCGGTAACATATGTGACCGCGTGGCGCACGGCTATTTCGGGCCGCGACAACGGGGAATTCCGAGCGACCCCGTCATGTGAGCTTCTGGATGCGGCAACCATGCCGCGTCGGAGGGGGACACGAGGCACGGCATCCGCCGAGTGTCCCTTACCCTCCTCCCTGAGGGAACTGGGCACCACTGGTCCCCACCGGTGGTGCCCATTTTTTGCATGGGCGGGCGCGATCCCCTAACCTGCCGTCACAGCATCCGGAACGAGGACATCATGAGCATGGCCGAAACGCCGCGTCTTTGGGTAAAGATCGATCTGGGCAGCGCCGGCCAGGTCGGCCCGGGCAAGATCGCGCTGCTGCGCGGGATCGCCGAGAAGCGGTCGATCGCCGCCGCGGCGCGCGACATGAAGATGTCCTATCGCCGGGCATGGCTGCTGATCGATGAACTCAACGGCATCTTCGGACAGCCGGTGCTGGTCACCCATATCGGCGGCAAGGGTCACGGCGGCGCCGAACTCACCTCCTTCGGCCAACGCCTCATCGACGCCTTCGGCCTGATTCAGCAACGGGCCGATCACGCCGCGCGCGAGGAACTGGCCGCCCTGGCCGCCGAGATCCAGCCCCGCCCCTAACGGTCAGGCATCCAGCAATTCGCGCACCTTGCTGGCCAGCAGCTCGCGCGGAAACGGCTTGGACAACAGCACCACGCCTTCATCCAGCCGGCCGTGATGCATCACGGCGTCTTCCGTGTAACCGGACATGAACAAAATCCGGCACTTGGGCGCTCGCTCGGCGACGGCGATCGACACGTCGCGCCCGCTCATGCCCTTTGGCAACACCACGTCGGCCAGCAGCAGGTCAGGACGCAGCCCCTCGTCGACGAGCGCCAGCGCCGACGGCCCGTCCGCCGCGGCGATCACCGTATAGCCCAGCGATTTGAGCAGCCTCTCCACGGTCAGGCGGACATCGCCGTCATCCTCGACCAGCAGGATCGTCTCGGACCCTGGCCGGATCACCACCGGCGCCGGACGCGGCGCGGTTGCCGTCGGCGTGGCGTAGCTGCGCGGGAAGAACAGCTTCACGGTCGTGCCATGCCCCTGTTCGCTGTAGATGCGAACATGCCCGCCAGACTGCTTGGCGAAGCCGTACACCATGCTGAGCCCGAGCCCGCTGCCCTTGCCGACTTCCTTCGTGGTGAAGAACGGATCGAACGCGCGCGCCTGGACCTCGGGCGGCATGCCGATGCCGGTGTCGCTCACCGCGACCACCGCGTAGTGGCCCGGAACCATGTCCTCGAACTGGCTGGCGAGAAACCCGTCGATCTCCAGATTGGCGGTTTCAATGGTCAACCTGCCGCCATCGGGCATGGCGTCGCGCGCATTGACCACCAGATTGACCAGCGCCGCTTCCAGCTGGGCGGGATCGACCTCGACGGGGTAGACGTTGGCATCGAGCACCGTATGCGTGTCGATCGCCTCCTCGAGCAGGCGGTGGAGCAGCCGCATCATGTTGCGCACCAGTTCGTTCACCCGGATGACCTTGGGATCAAGCGGTTGCTGCCGCGAGAAGGCCAGCAGGCGGCGGGTCAGTTCCGCGCCCCTGTCGACCGCGTTCAGCGCGACGGTGATCGACTCCGCCACGTCGGGACGGTCCGCCGCCAGCATGTTGGCCAGCTCCAGGTTGAGCTGCATGGCCATGAGCAGATTGTTGAAGTCATGGGCCACGCCGCCGACGAGCTGGCCCACCGTCTCCATCTTCTGGGCCTGATTAAGCCGTGCCTCGGCCTTCTTGCGTTCGGTCAGGTCCCGAAGACTGCCGATGAATATCTTGCGGTCCCCCATGCGCATCTCGCTGACGGCCAGATCGACCGGAAAGACCTCGCCGTTCTTGCGCACGGCGGTCAGCTCGCGCGGCGCGGCAAGGCCGGCGCGTCCAGCGGCCTCGTCGCGCAGCCTGGCCATGAACCCATCGGAATCCTCGGCATACCCTGCCGGCATGAGCAGCGACAGATTGCGTCCGGTCGCCTCGCCGGCCAGATAACCGAACAGCCGCTCAGCCTCGGGATTGAAGGACTCGATCACGCCGTACTCGTCCGTGGTGATGATCGCCACCGAGGCTGATTCCATGATCGCGCGGTTGCGCGCCTCGCTTTCCTGCAGGCGTTCGACGACCCGCTGTTCCTCGGTGATATCGGCGATATAGCCTTCGATCGCCACGACGGCATCGTTCTGGTCACGGATCGCGCTGCCCTGCTCCAGAACCCATCTCAGGTCACCATCCTTCCGGATGATCCGATAGGACAGCTGGAAAGCCCGGCGATTGCCGACGGCATCCTGAATGCCTTGCCAGACGCGCTGCCGGTCGCGAGGGTCGATCACGTCATTGTATGAAACGACCGAATTGCCGATCAGTTCGTGCGGCTCGTATCCCATCAACCGCTGGCAGGCGTCACTGACGAACCGCATGGTCCAGCGTTCGTCGTTGTCGCAGCGGTAGACCACGCCGGACAGGTTGCGCATCAGCGCCGACATGGCCCGTTCGGTTTCCCTGTGCGCCGCTTCCAGTTCCTTCGAGGGTGTCACGTCCTGGATCAGGCCGGTCAGCGCCGTCGCGCGACCGGAGTCATCCCGCTCGGCGGACATGATGACCCGCACATGGGTCACCTCGCGCCCGGGGCTCAGATAGCGGTACTGCACCTCGGCCATGTCGAGCGTGCCGTCGATGAGCTGCCTGGCCACGGCCTCGACGCGGGCAAGGTCGTCGGGGTGGACCGCCCGGGTCGCATGGTCCATGCCATAGGTGGCGTAGTCGTCGGGCAGCCCGAGAACCTGCCGTGTCTCGGGCGGCGCATGATAGAGCCGGGTCGAAAGATCGAACCGCCACGGGCCGAGCCGCGCCAACTCCTGTGCCTGACGCAGCTGTCTCTCGCGCCGGGCCAGGGCCTGCATGACCTTGTTGCGGTCGGTGATGTCGGAATAGGACACGACGATCCTGTGCGGCGCGCCGTCATCGTCGCGCACCATGGCCGCGTAGACGCTCACATCCACCTCGCCACCATCGGCGCGGCGGAACACCAGTTCACCCGTCCACCGCCCGGTCTCCATCAGCGACGCGATGGACCCGCTCACCATTCCACGATCCACGACGAAATCGATGGCGCCGAGGCCGAGCACCTGCTCGGTGGACTCCAGGCCCAGCAATTCAACGAACGCCTGGTTCGCGTAGGTGTATTGCCCCTTAAGTGTCGCGATGGTCAGCGGACTCGCCGCCGTGTCGATGGCCCGGTCACGGAAGGCCAGCTCCCTCTGGGCAAGCTTCTGCTCGGTGACCTCCTGGATCACGCCGTGCACCATGAGCGCCCTGCCGGCCTCGCGCTGGCTGGTGCGGATGACCATGCGCACCCAGATCAACGCGCCAGCGGCGGTCAGCGCGCGGGTCTCCAGCTCCGGGTCCGGCATTTCGCCCGCCCGCACCATGTTCACCCGCCCCAGCACGAACTCCCTGTCGAGCGGGTGAACGAACGCCAGCAAATCATCCATCCTGAAGGACCGCCGCACCGGGTCGAGGCCCAGCACCATGCACATCTCCGCCGAGCAGGAGATTTCGTCCGTCGCGATGTCCCAGTCCCAGCTGCCGACATGGGCAACCTGCTGGGCGATCTCCGCCTCCTTGCGCGCCTTCTCCGCCTCGATGTGCTTGGTCACGACCTCCGTGAGCATGATCATGCCTTCGATGGCCCCGCTCTCGCCGATGACGGGCACGATTTCCCAGCGGATCCAGACGGAACGCCCGTCGTCGCGGACGAATTCGTCCTGCTCGCACACCATGTGCTCACCGGCCAGACAGCGGCGATGCTCCTCGCGCCAGCGTTCCGGAACATCGGGAAACACGTCGTAATGGGACCTGCCGAGAAGGTCAGCGTCGCCCAGCTCGTAGTCCTTGTACCAGCGGTCGCTGACCGCCAGATACCGCATGTCCCGATCGACGATGGCCATGGCGGCGGGCGCACGTTCGAAGATCAGGCGGACGAGGGAACTGGACGCGTCCTCCGAAAAGAGGCTTTTCAGAGCGGCCCGATCGAGCACTACGTGATCCGTCCGCCCCATGAACGGCATGACCCTTCATATACAGGCGACCGTTGGCCCGTCGCATGCATGCGAGCATAGCCGATCCGGGGCGAGGCGCATAACACGTCTTTCACGCATATCGCGCGGCGCGGTGACCGCCGCGCCGAGGCGCCGCCTGCTGTCGGCTCTGGACGGATAGCCATCAAAGCTTTATCTCCTGTGCCCGGCCGGCGGCCCTTGGCTCCGGCCCCTTTAGGTGTAGCCAGACGAGAATGTGACGCGCATGGGCCAGGACGACAACGGACGCCCCTATCCGGACGTGGACTCCAATCCGAGTTTCCCCGCCATCGAGAAGGACATTCTCGCATTCTGGCAGCGTGAAGGCATTTTCGAGGCGTCGGTCGAGAATCGTCCCGCGACCGCCGATGGCGCCAGCAACGAATATGTCTTCTACGACGGTCCGCCCTTCGCCAACGGTCTGCCGCACTACGGGCATTTGGCGACCGGCTTCGTCAAGGACATCGTGCCGCGCTATCAGACCATGAAAGGCAAGCGCGTCGAGCGCCGCTTCGGCTGGGATTGCCACGGCCTGCCCGCCGAGCTGACCTCGGAGAAGGAGCTGGGCATCTCGGGACGTCAGGAGATCCTGAAGTTCGGCGTCGCCAAGTTCAACGAGCACTGCCAGACCTCGGTGATGCGCTTCACCCAGGAATGGGAGGACTACGTCACCCGCCAAGGCCGCTGGGTCGACTTCCAGAACGATTACAAGACCATGAACCTGCCCTTCATGGAGAGCGTGATCTGGGCGTTCAAACAGCTGTTCGACAAGGGCCTGGTCTATGAGGGCCACCGGGTCGTTCCCTATTCCTGGGCGGTGCAGACGCCGCTGTCCAATTTCGAGACCCGGCTCGACAACTCCTATCGCGAGCGCCAGGACCCGGCGCTGACCGTGGGCTTCCTGCTGGACCCGGCGGAAGGCGAGACCGTCCCGATCCGCCTGCTGGCGTGGACGACGACGCCCTGGACCTTGCCGTCCAACCTGGCGCTGGCCGTGAACCGGGACCTCGAATACGCGATCCTGGAACATGAGGGCCAGCGGGTGATCCTGGCGACCACGGCGCTGGAGCGCTATGAGCGGGAACTGAGCGGCTGGGAGCGCGTCGGCACGGTCACCGGCCAGCAGCTCGCCGGGCGTCGCTACACGCCGCTGTTCGACTATTTCCGGCATCTCGACAACGCTTTCGTCGTCCTGACCGGCGACTTCGTCTCCGACACCGACGGCACCGGCACCGTGCACATCGCCCCCGGCTTCGGCGAGGACGACATGGACGTGGCGCTGGCCAATGGCGTGCCGGTCGTGGTGCCCGTCGACGAGGCCGGCCGCTTCACCGCCGAAGTGCCCGACTATCAGGGCGAGAACGTGCTGGAGGCCAACAAGTCGATCATCCGCGACCTGAAGGCCCAGCCCGGCGTCATCGTGCGGCACGAGACCTATCTGCACAATTACCCGCATTGCTGGCGCACGGACACGCCGCTGATCTACAAGGCCATCACCGCCTGGTACGTGAAGGTCACCGCGATCCGCGAGCGGATGGTGGAGCTGAACAAGGACATCGTCTGGAATCCGGAGCACATCCGCGACGGCCTGTTCGGCAACTGGCTGGAGAACGCCCGCGACTGGAACGTCAGCCGCAACCGCTTCTGGGGCTGCCCGATCCCGGTGTGGCAGAGCGACGACCCGGCCTATCCGCGCATCGACGTCTATGGCAGCCTGGATGAGCTGGAGCGCGACTTCGGCGTGCGTCCGACCGATCTGCACAAGCCCGCCATCGACGAGCTGGTGCGCCCCAACCCGGACGATCCCACCGGCCAATCCATGATGCGCCGCGTGCCGGAAGTGCTCGACGTGTGGTTCGACAGCGGCTCCATGCCGTTCGCCCAGCTGCACTATCCGTTCGAGAACAAGGAGCGCTTCGAGGCCAACTTCCCGGCCGACTTCATCGTCGAGTACGTGGCCCAGACCCGCGGCTGGTTCTACACGCTGATGGTGCTGTCGACCGCCCTGTTCGACCGCGCGCCGTTCCGGTCGGCCGTGTGCCACGGCGTGGTGCTGGACGAGAACAAGCAGAAGCTGTCCAAGCGCCTGCGCAACTATCCCGACCCCATGGAAGTGTTCGACGACTACGGGGCCGATGCGCTGCGCTGGTACATGATCTCGTCGCCGCTGCTCTCGGGCGGCGACCTGTCGATCCCGCGCGAGGGATCGGGCATCGGCCAGGCCCTGCGCCAGGCGATCCTGCCCATGTGGAACGCCTACTACTTCTTCACCCTCTACGCCAATATCGACGGTCACAAGGCGCGGGCGCGCGCCGATCAGAAGGGCGTGCTGGACCGCTACGTGCTGGCCAAGACACGCGAGCTGATCGAAAGGATCGAGGCGCGTCTCGACGCCAACGACCTGCCCGGTGCATACGCGGTGGTGCCCGGCTATATCGATGCGCTGAACAACTGGTACATCCGCCGCAGCCGCGCCCGCTTCTGGCGCGAGGCCGAGGATGGCGACAAGCGCGACGCCTACGATACGCTTTACACGGTGCTGACCAACGTCATGCGCGCCCTGGCGCCGCTCATGCCGTTCATCGCCGAGCGCATCTACAAGAACCTGACCGGCGAGCGCTCGGTGCATCTGGCCGACTGGCCCGACGCCGCCGCCTTGCCCGCCGAGCGTGATCTGGTGCGCCGCATGGACCAGGTGCGCGAGATCTGCGCCGCCGTGATGTCGCTGCGCGAGACCAGGAGCCTGCGCACGCGCCTGCCGCTGCGGACACTCACCATCGCCCATCCCGATGCCGCAGCGCTGGAGGAATACCGCGCGCTGATCGCCGACGAGGTGAACGTGAAGGAGGTGGTGCTGTCCACCGATCCCGCGTCCATGGGCGAGCAGCAGCTGAAGGTGAACCCGCAGATCGGCAAGCGGATCGGCGGCAAGATGAAGGACGTCATGAACGCCCAGCGCTCCGGCGACTGGACGAAGACGCCGGACGGCAAGGTAGCCATCGCCGGCATCGAGCTGGAGCCCGAGGATTTCAGCCTGCGCGTCGTGACCGGCGAGGGTCTGGATTCCGAGCCCTACGATCAGGGCCGGGGCGTCGTGGTGCTCGATACCCGCGTCTACGAGGACCTGGAACGGGAAGGCTGGGCGCGCGATTTCGTCCGCCTGGTGCAGCAGACCCGCAAGGACGCGGGCCTCGACGTGACCGACCGCATCCAGCTCGCGGCGCGGGTGCCCGACAACGTGGCCAGCGCCCTGGCGGAACATCGCGAGCACATCTGCCGCGAAACGCTCGCCGTCGATCTTCGCTTCGACGAGGACGTGCCCGGTGGCTTCAAGGCCGAGCACAAGCTGTCGGGCGCGGCGGTCACCGTCGAACTGGCGCGGGCATAGTACAAAAGCGCTGAGGTCATCGCCGTCCTCCGTTAAGGTTCATCGAGCCTTACGGAGGAATCGATGCAAACCGACCTGCTTGCTCCCATGATCACGCTGGTGCTGTGGACCTTCGTGATGTGTGCCTGGCTGTACGCCACCCGCATTCCGGCGATCCGCCGCCTGAACGTTCCGCTGGACGGCAGCCGTCCGCGCGAGGAATTCAACGCCCGATTGCCGCCGGAAGTCCGGTGGAAGGCCGACAATTACAATCACCTGCTGGAGCAGCCGGTGTTGTTCTATGCGGTGGTGACCGCGCTTTGCCTGGTCGGCGCGTGGGGCGACCTCAACGTGATCCTCGCCTGGATCTATGTCGTGCTGCGCATCGTCCACAGCCTGGTGCAGGCGCTGGTCAACATCATCATGCTGCGGTTCGCCATCTTCATCACCGCGACGATCGTGCTGCTGATTCTGGCGATCCGGGCGGCGCTGGCGATCTTCTGAAAAATATCTCGCCCTATTAAACATGCACCCGTGACTGTGACGGGTCTCGCTGCTAGGGTCGCGCCCACTATTCAACCAGGGGAAGCAGACGACATGGGAAGCGAGAAGCCCGAGGATTTCAACCTGACGGATCCGGCGGTCCAGGAATGCCCGTATCACGCCTATAACGTGCTTCGGTCGCAGGCGCCGGTTCACAAGGACCCGCATACGGGCTTCTACGTCATCACCCGCTACGACGACCTGAAGCGGGTGCTGCGCGACTATGAGTTCTTCTCGCGCGACCTTTCGGGCGCCTGGGACAAGACGATCGACACCGGGCGCAAGGGTTACTGGCGCAACCCGGTCGAGGTATCGAAGGTGTTCGCCGATGGCGGCTGGCTGATGGCCGATTGCCTGAGCGCCGAGCCGCCGATCCACAACATCTTCCGCAGCCTGGCCGACCCGGCCTTCACCGCCGGCAAGGTAAAAGCCGGCCAGCCCTATATCGAGGCGCTGATCCAGGAACTGGTCGATGGGTTCATCGACGACGGCAAGGTGGAATTCGTCAGCCAGTTCTGCGTGCCGCTGCCCATGCATGTCATCGCCGACCGTATGGGGCTGCCCAAGGAAGATCTGCCCCGCCTGAAGGCATGGTCGCAGGACCAGGTCGATTCCATGAGCCAGCGCCTCTCGGTGGAGGAAGAGATCGCCAACGCCAAGCGCCAGGTGGAATTCCAGCACTATCTGGTCGACTGGTTCGGCCGCAAGCGGCAGGACCCGCAGGACGACATCCTGTCGATCCTGGCCAATGCCCGCAACGAGCAGGGCGAGTACTTCAAGGACGCCGAGCTGCTGTCCATCGCCTTCGCGCTGAACATCGGCGGCAACGAGACCACCACCAATTCCATCGCCGCCGGCATGCTGCTGCTGATGGAACAACCGGAAAAGATGGCCGAGCTGCGCGGCAACCGCGCCCTGATCAAGAACTTCATCGAGGAGATCATCCGCCTCGAAACGCCGGTGCAGAGCCTGTTCCGTACCGTCCGCAAGGACGTCGAACTGGGCGGGGTCGCCATTCCCAAGGGCGCGACCATCGACATGCGCTTTGGCGCGGCGAACCGTGATCCGGCCGAGTTCCCCAACCCGGAGGAAATGGACCTGCACCGCAAGAGCCCGGGCAAGCACATGGCCTATGGCACGGCGCACCATCACTGCATCGGCGCGCCGCTGGCCCGGCAGGAAATGACGCTGGCCTTCAACATCCTGCTCGACCGGCTGGACAACATCCGGATCGCGCCGGAGCAGACCGATTTCAGCCATCACCCGCATTTCGCGCTGCGCGGCCTGAAGGCGCTGAACCTGACCTTCGACAAGATCGCCTGAGTTGAACGGCCGGAAGGGACGAAAACGCGGCTTCCTTCCGGCCGCCCCAGCATCGGTCACATTCCCGTAACCTTCCCCGCATAGACTTGCGCGCCTCGACGGCGGCGGGCGTGCCGTTCTTGTGTGTCGACGGCCAACCGCGTGAAGGGATTTCAATCGTGGACATGGATGTAAGCGATCTGGGCGGCAACATTCTGAAGGTAGCGCTTCACGGCCGGCTCGATACGGCGGGCGTCGACCAGATCGAGACCCGTTTCTCGGCCACGCTCGTACCCGGCGCTCACAATGCGGTCGTCGATCTGTCGGACGTGTCCTTCGTCGCGTCGATGGGGGTGCGCATGTTCATCAGCGTCGCACGTGCCCTGAGCCAAAAGGGCTGCAGGATGGTGCTCCTGTCACCGCAGGTCGGCGTCAATGACATGTTCGGCGCAGCCGCGATTCCGAAAATCATTCCCGTCGTCTTCGACGAACGGGAAGCGGTCGGTCTGATGCCCTGACCCGTAACCGGACGCCGGGCGTCAGGTGGCTTCGATGATCACGAAGGACAGATTATCCGGCGCGCCGCGGTCGAGACAGGTGACCTCGATGCGTTCGGCGGCCTCGGCCATGTTGACGATGCTCGCCATCGCCGCGATTTCCGCATCGGAACACACGCCGGTGACGCCATCCGTCGCCAGCACCAGCCGGTCACCCGGCTCCAGCGGACCGTGACAGGTATCCGGCTCCAGTTCCGCATGGGCGCCCAAGGCGCGGGTGATGACATTGCGCATGGGATGGGCGTTGGCGTCGGCCTGGCTGATCTGCCCCGCATCCACCAGTTGCTGCACATAGGAATGGTCTCGCGTCAGGCGCGTCAGCACACCGCCGCGCAAGCGGTAGAGACGGCTGTCCCCGACCCAGACACAGGCATAGAAGTCCTGAAAGATCATCACCACCACGACCGTGCTGCCCATGGTCCGGCTTTGTGACTGTCCGGTCCCCTGCGCATACAGTTCCTGGTTCAGGCGATGGAGGTCCTGCCGGACCTCGCGCAGAAAGGTGCGGCCATCGACGGGCGGCTCGACCCGGGCGAGCGCGTCGATGATCATGGCGCTGGCGACATCGCCGGCGCGGTGCCCGCCCATGCCGTCGGCCACGACCCACAGGCCGATATCGGTCCGCTCGAGGAACGCGTCCTCGTTGTGCGGACGCACCTTCCCCGTGTGCGTCCTTCCGATCGACCGGAAATTCAGCTTGCCTCCGTACACGGTCCCTCTACACGCTGCTAATACCAGGTAGGCACGAGGTAGCCGTCATCGGCAAGGGACGGCGGTCTGACGCCCTTGCCGAGAACGACGCGAATCTCTTGCGCGGCGGCGCCCTCGTCGCCCTCCGCCGGCGCGGTCACGAAGCTGATGATCGGCTCGCCGCGGTCCTTGACCCAGGGCGCGAGCTGACGGCCGATGGCATCGGCTCTGGCTCGGGCCAGTTCGCCAACGGCGGGATCGCGCACCGCGACGATGTAGACCGGACCGCTGGTCAGGCCGATCGCCGCGCCGACGCGGCGCAGCACCCCATCTCCGGCCGGATCGAGCGTGGCGGTGCCGGGCTCGAAATAGGCATCGCCGGGCAGGCGGACGACAAGGGACGCGCCGGCATCCTCGATGGAGAGCATCTTTGTCGCCACATCGCCCTGCAGCACCGAGCGCACCTTGCCCGGCACCAGATCGGGAACCGGCTGCAATTCGGCCCTGAGTGCCGCGACCAGGTCTTCCTCCGGCTCCGAGGCGACCGTGCCGGGCGCGCCCTCGCCGAAGATCAGCAGCGCGATGGCCAGTGATACCGCGATGAACAGCACGCCGCCGAGCAGCATGGTGAACGGGTTCAGATAGGCCAGCACCTTGTGGGCATTGCCTTGCAGGGCCGATCCGACCGATGCGTTCTCCCGGCCCGGTCCTTCCTTGCGGATCGCCGCGAGCAGCCGTTCCCGATACTGCACCAGCAGCAGCGGCCCGCGCGGATCCGCCCGGAGCGGCCCCTCGAAGCCCAGCGCCAGCGCCACATAGATCAGCTCGAGCAGTTCGTAGTCGCGATCGGGCGCCACGAGCACTTCATCCAGAAGATCGAATACCCGCTGTCCGTGACCGCGCGGGTCGCGGACCGGTCCGGCCAGCGGTTGCTGCCGCCATTCGGCCTTGCCCGGCCAAGGCCCATTCAGGGCGATATCGTCGACCAGGGCGCACAGAACATGATCGGCGGAATGTTCGGTCGGATCGTCCACATCACTGCGGGCGATGGCGGCCCTGAACTTCTGGATGGCACGCTGGGCGTCGCCGCGGATGTCCCGCAGCGAATGCAACTGGTCGGGCGTCTCGCGCATGCGCTGCACGAAGGCAAGGACCGGCACCGCCGCGACAAGCAGGGGATTGCCCTGCTTGAGATTGACCGCGATCCGGCCGAAGACGAGTGTCTCCAGCGCCGGTTCCTCGACCGCCGGCTCCGCCATGCCGCCGATCACGAACGGATTGGGGCCACTCGGTTCCGGACGAGCGGCACGGCGAACGCCGGGGGCGCCCTGCTCGTCGTCTTGGCCGAATGGCTCGTTGGACTTCATGGCCCCTCAGTATTTCGTCCGGCGACAGGTATGGCCGGAACCGATGTAAACACGCGATGCTGTTCTGCGCCGCTCACAAATCCGCGTTCTGAAGCTGGCGCAGACGGTCTTCGTATCCGCGCCGGAAATCCGACATGAATGAACTCCGATCGAGATCGGCGATGTCCCGTTCGAGCTGCTCGAAATAAGCGCGGTAGGTGTCCCAGGCGGCCGCCTTCTTGCCGCCCGCCGTCACGATCGACATGGTGCTGCGTTTGCCCAGCAGTTCCTCGATCTCGTCGGGATTGAGCCGCCCCACGAGACCGGCCAGGGCGCGGTGCATTCCCGACAGCACAGCCATCTGATGCCGCTTCACGTCGCGGAAGGTCGCCTCGACAGCTTCCTCTGACGCCAGATACCCCTTCTGGTCGCTCCGGAGCAGCCGGACCGCCAGTTCGTCGGGCATCAGCGACTTGAACGGATTGTTATTGGCCGGCGTCACCATGGTCTGTTCCGCCCGAAACTGCGCCTTCACGACCGACCTGTCGCGCAGCAGATCATAGACATGGGTGATGATCTGACGGTAGAGGCGGCCGGCCCGCCGCAGGATGGCCGTCGCATCGCCTCCAGCCATGGTGGAGGGATCAAGATCGGCGCCTTCGAGGAAAGCAGCCAGCGAGCCGCCTGTGGGGATCGGCGCCGGGCGCGCCGCCGCCGCGGGGATGGGCGCCGGTTCCGGTTCGCCAAACGGGTTGCTCGCCGCGGCGGGGGGAATACTGGAATGGGTCGCCGCTGCCCGGTCAGCGGCCGGGATGCGTTCCTGACCGGGCCATGGATCCCGTGAGACAGGCGACGAAACCGGCGGCCGCGACGATGTTTCCACCAAGACTGTCAGCTCATATTCACCGATCCTGACGGAGTCCTGATGCTCGACCTCGATCCGCGCGCCGCGTTCCAGCCGCTGGGTTTCGCCGTTGAGGAAGATGCCATTGGCGCTGAGATCGGTCACGAAGACCCGTCCGTCCGCCAGGGTGATCTGGCAGTGCTGACGTGACAACAGCCGCGCCCGGTCATCGAGCACCCAATCGCAATCCGGCGCGCGGCCCAAAATCATGGCGCCTTCTTCCAGCGTCCGTTCGGTCGCGCCGCTGATATCGTCGCCAGCCCGGACGAGACGCAATCGCACCCAAGTCAAACCACTTCTCCTCTCTGTTGCCGCCCCAGGCCTGTTTGGCCCGCTTGCCCGCCCGTCATCCCGAACCGCATCATGACGCCCCCAGCAATCCCATCTCGCGCAACCGTATCCGCCGCCGTTCGCGGTCGGCGTCCAGATCGGCGACCAGCATCCGGTATTCGGGAAGGTCGCGCAATGACGCCAGTGCCGGATCCCATGCCACACCCGAGATGCCGGGAAAGCGCTGGGAGACGGCCTGACGCAGCGCGGCCATCGCCTGCGCTGCGTCACCACTAAGGGCCGCGATCCGGGCATCGAGATAGATGAAATACGGGTGCTCGAATCCCATCTCGCGCTGGCGAGCCAGGTACCGCCGCGCGCCTTCGAGCAACGGGGCGGCACCGGCCTCATCGCCCACCGCACGCTTGGCGGCGGCAAGGGTCAGCGCCGGCATGGACGCGGGCGTGCGCCCGTAAAGCGGCCCCGCTCCATCGGACGAGAGCAGTTCGTAGGGCTTGAGCACGTCGATCGCGCCGGACGGGTTGCCCACCGCCAGTTCCGCATCGGCGAGCGCGAAGGCCCGGTCCGGATTGGCCGGTTCGGCCGCGAACAGATGCCGCGCCTCGACCAGCGCGTCGGCGGCCCTGCCCTGGGCCAGACGAACGTCGCCCTTGCCCTGGTCGAACCAGCGCTCGGCTTCCGCGGTGGCGCCCAGATCCAGATAAGCCATGCCGAGCATCAGCCTGATGCGCTCGTCCGCGGGTCCGCTCTTGTTCGCCCGAAGGAGCAACTGGATCGCATCGACCGGCCGCCATTCATCCGCCAGCCGCGCGCCGCGCGCCGCGAGCAGGTTGATGTTCCCGGGGTAGAGCCGGTCGAGACGGTCGAGCAGCGTATCGGCCTCGAGCCGCCGGTCGCGCAAGGCCAGGAACCGGGACATGTTGAGGCCGATCGCCAGATTGTCGGGTTCGAGCTCGTAGGCGCGCTGCAGCTGCGGCACTGCTTCGGCCAGCCGATTCCGCGCGGCGTAGGCCTGATAGAGCCAGAGGCGCGCCCTTGCCAGGGCCGGCTTGCGCTCGACGGCTTTCTTCAGCTTGGTGATCGCCTGATCCGCATGGCCGGAGGCGAGGTCGATGAGGCCCGAGACCGCGTGGCCTTCGGCCAGGGCCGGGTCGATCTCCAGCGCCCGCGCCGCATAGGGCCGGGCGCGGGCCAGCGCATCCTCGAGCGGAACGGTTCCGTAAGTGGACCATCCCTTGCCTTGAAGCAGATAGGCCTCGGCCATGGCGGCATGAGCCTGGGCCAGCCTGGGGTCGCGAGCCAGCGCCTGTTCAAGCGCCGTGATCGCGGTGGCGAGGGATTCCGGCGTCCGCTGCGTCAGCTTGGCGCGCCCGGTCTCCAGCAGTTTGCGCGCGGCGGCGCCATAGGCGTTCTTGCCGGTCGCCAGATCGCCCATTCCCTCCTCCGGCGCGGGCGGCGTGATCGCCTTGCGGATGTCCTCGACAATGGCCTGCGACAGGTCGTCCTGGACGGAGAGCATGTCGCTGACATCCCGGTTGAACGTCTTCGCCCACAGCTGGACGCCGCGTTCGGTATCCACCAGCTGGGCCATGACCCGCAGCCGGTTGCCGACCCGCTGGACGCTGCCATCCAGCACCACGGGGACGCGGTATTTTTCACCAATGGCGGCCAGATCCTGATTGTCGTCCGGCTTGAGCGAGGCGGTCCCGGCCACCACCTTCAATCCGCCGAGGCGGGTCAGCCGGTTGCGTACCTCGGCCGTGAGGGCCCGCGACACGCCTTCCTGCTCGGGCTCCACAGACAGATTGGCGAAGGGCAGCACCGCCATGGCGCCAACGGTCAGCGTGCCGTCTCCCTCGTCGCCATCCCGGCTCTGGAAGTCGTAGTAGAGATAGCCGCAGATGACGAGCAGCGCGACCAGCACCAGGTAATCGCCAACCCGGACAGGCGATGTCGCGACACTACGGTGCGGTTCGGACTCATGCGTTCGGCGCAGCCCTTCGGGCGTCATCTCGAACGCCCAGGCGACGAGCATGGTGATGGGCAGACCGATGCCCAGCATGACGAAAACGAAGGAATTCGACCAGGACGGCAAATGGAAGGCGACGACGAGCTGGTCCGCGAGCTGGATCAGGAACCAACCGACCACAAGGTAGGCGCCGGCGACCCGGATCACGTTACGCCGCTTGAGTTCGTTGATAAACTTCACCGCGTCAGATTCCCCCAGGGACCGGTCAAGTACGCTCGTCCTGATAACCCCCGATACTATATGCGATAATTTTCAAGGTGGGTAGCGCTCGTCAACGGAGCGCCGCGAACCGAATCCCTTGGCCACGAGGCATTGATTCGCCCCGGTAACGATATTTGCATACAATCTGTCGACGGCCGTGATGGTTTTGGAGCGGGCGCGCCTCCTCCTCTATCCATCTGGATACAAAGGACAAACTTGGACTTTGTTTCGCTTCGGAGGATGGCCTCACGGCTCTTCATGACAAAGACCATTTACGATCCGCACGCGATAGCCGATCATTCCCACGCTCAGTACTGACCAGAACGTTGCGAACAGCCGGATGCCTTGGCGCGGCAGCTGTTCGCGGGGTCTGTATCGGCCGGTTGGCAACCGTTGTCGCATCCGCTCGAATCGCCTATTGGGGGTATCCGTGTCGTATCATTCCAGACTGCTTCTCACCGCTTCGGTCATGGCTCTGTTAACCGCCTGCGCGTCCAAGCAGGAAGCGGCTCCCCCGCCGCCGCCGCCGCCGCCGGTGGTCGAAGCCGCGCCGGTGGCCGCGGCCCCGGTCGTGCAGGCGCCGGTTTACACCGCCACCCCGGGCCTCAAGCCGCGCGAAAGGTTCCGCGAGGCGCTGAAGCAGCTCGAGACCGGACAGGAAGGCCAGGCGAAGGCGGAGTTGCACGCCTATATCGCGGAAGTGCCCGACAACAAGCGGGCCCAGGCGCTGCTGTCCCAGATCGAGATGCCCATCGACCAGTATTTCCCGCCCGAGAACTTCACCGTCACCGTCGCGACCGGCGAGACGCTGTCGACGCTGGCGCAGACCTTCCTGGGCGACGCGCTGAAATTCTACGCGCTGGCCCGCTACAACGGCATCGCCAATCCCAGCCAGGTGTCGGTCGGCCAGTCCCTGAAGATTCCGCGCACCCCCGCCTCGCTCGCCGCCAAGGATGCGCGCGAGAACGGCTTGGCCGCCCCGCCGGTCACCACCGCCGAAGCCGGCGATGCCGCGCTGCTCGAGCCCGAGCCTTCGGCACCGCAAAAATCGATGCCCACGGCCAAGGGCGCGACCAAGGGCGCCGTCGAGAAGGTGCGAGCGCTGGCCGCCGCGGGGGACAGCGAGGGAGCGATCAAGGAGATCGAGGCCCAGAAGCTGGGCAGCAGCGGCCTCAGCCCGGCCGACACCACCTTCGTCGCCGACACCTACATGGCCAGCGCCCGCGTCCTGAAGGGGTCGAACCCGGCCCTTGCCGCCAGCCGCGCCCAGAAGGCGGGCGATCTCTATCTGGCGACGGGCGACAAACCGGACAAGGCGCTCGATGCCGCGGAACTGGCGTCGTCGCTGAACCCGGGCGGGGCACAGACCCAGAAGCTGCTGACCACCGCGAAGGCCGCCGCGGCCGACCGCTACTATCGCAACGGCCTGTCGGCCTTCCGCCGGCAGGAACTGGACAAGGCCATCCAGAACTGGGACAGGGTGCTGCAGATCGATCCGACCCACGAAAACGCGGCCTTGCAGCGCGCCCAGGCCGTGGAACTGAAGGAAAAACTCTCCAAGCTGCGGTAAACCCTGAGGCGAGGCGCGCGGCGCCGCGCACGCATGCCGGACCGAGGCGCGGCCGATCGTTCTATCTGGCCGGAATCTTGCCCAGGGTTTCGCGCATCTTGCGTGCCTGCAGCAGGCTGCGCTTGGTCTGCAGGTGATCGGGGTTGTACTCAAGGGCGCGCGTCAGCAAGGCGATCGCCTGATCCACGTCCGAGCTCATCATGGCGAGGCCCTCGCTGTACAGCTTGAGCCCGAGTTCGCCGCGCACCGCCTGCGCCTTTTCCGCGATAGCCGGCTTTTCCGCCTCGGTCGCCATTTCGGCCGCCGTGTCCAGATAGGTCAGGGCCTCCTGATAATTGCCGCGCCGGCGGCTTTCGCCGGCCAGTCCGAGATAGCCCTGTTTGCGGTAGTCCAGCGCGGCCTTGTGATCGGGATTGCGCTTGAGAAACTGGTCGGCCGTGTCGATGACCTTCCGGTAGTCGCCCTTCTTGAGCGACACGTTCGCCCTGGCCTCGAACTCTTCGCTGGTATCCTGCGCGCGCGCCAGCGACGCCCTGTATTCGGCCATCGCCTTGTCGTCCTTGCGGCCCTGATTGGCGAGGGCGATGATCCGGTCGATCTGGCGCAGCCGGTCGCGCGCCGCTATGTCGCCGCCATCCAGCAACAGCAATTTCAGATAGGCGGCCTGCGCCTGTTTCCACTGCTTGCGCTCAAAGGCCGCGTCGGCCTCGGCGCGCAATCCGGCGCGGCGGGCATCGAGGGCTTCGGTCAGATCGGCGATCCGCGCGCGGGCTTCCTCGTCCTGCGGCGCGGCGGCGGCGACGATGCGCCATTGCCGCAGCGCCTCGACCATGTCGCCCGCGGCCTCGAGCTGCTTCGCGGCGTCCTTGCGCGCCCCGACGAAATCGGCCAGCGCCGCATCGGTGCGGGGCGCGACCGAAACCGGCGCCACGTCGTTACCGCCGCATGCGGCGAGGAGCAGCATGACGGCGACCACCGGCCACAGACGGATCATCATGCCCTTCACCGCAGATCGAGGGTGACGCGCACGGTCACGTACTTCTTGAAGTCCGCCAGCGTGTCGTCGGAATAGACCATGTCGCGCCGCAGCAGCAGCGGATCGGCGAAGGCGGGATTGGCGCCGCGCTGCACGGTGGCCGCGGTCACGTAGCCGCGTTCGGCGAGGACGGACAGCACCGTGGGGCTGGTGTCGCCATACGGATAGGCGAAGTGCCTGACCTTCGCGCCCAGCTTGGCCTCGATGGCCGTCTCGGGCACCGATACCTCGCGCGCGACGCGCTCCTGGTAGGCCGTGCCGGCGCTCTCGTTCGGCAGCAGCGCCATGCTGGTATGAGTCTTGGAGTGGGACTGGATGTCGATGACGCCGCTGTCGCGCATTTCCTTCATCTGGTCCCAGGTCAGCGCCATGCCCGTGCCGGTGAAATCCGAATAGACATAGATGGTGGCGGGAAAGCCGTACTTGCGCAGGATCGGATAGGCGACCTCGTAGGACGACCGGTATCCGTCATCGATGGTGATGACCACCGCCTTCGGCGGCAGCGCCTTGCGGCCATTGAGGAAATCGTCCATGTCGGCCAGCCGCACCACCTGATAGCCGTTCTCCTTCAGATAGGCCATCTGCTGCTCGAACGCGTTCTGCGAGACTTCCATCTTGTTGCGCGCGCGGCTGCCGGCGCCGAACTGGTGGTAACACAGAATCGGCACCACCTGATATCCGTCCGGGTCGATGGCCCACTGGGTACCGGCCTTGAGCGGAATGACCATGATCTGGCCCGGCGTCGGCTTTTCCACCCGACTGGCGGCGGCGACCGCCGGAGCGAGCCGCTCGTCGTTCAGATAGGTCTTGGCGAGCGACTGCACCGTATCCGTCGCGCTGGCCCGAACCAGGACGAAATCATCCGTGCGCGCGACGATCGTGTCACGCGGGCGCTCGACCTGAATCTGCTCGGTCGCGCATCCGGCCAGCGCGAGCAGGGTCGCCGCGCACACCGCCCGCCGCACGAAGCCGCCCACCGGCAACGCCGCCATGAGATCAACCCTTTCGCGGAACCTTGACGTCAGGGCTGGAGTCGTCCGGCTCTTCCGCGAAGGGATCGTTTTCATGGACGGGTTCGTTCTCGTTGAAGGGATCGTTTTCCAGGAACGGGTTATTCCGGTCGATCACCGGCGCCGCGCCCGCCGGTGAAATCAGCGTCGCGTCGATATTGGGGCGGACCGCGGGTCCGTTGGAGACCATGGTCAGGTCGCCGTCGGGCGCGGGCATGTCCTCGTCGCGCCACATGGCCGGGATCGGCCGCAGGTCGGGCCCCTTGGCCGGCGTCTCGGCGGCGACCGCGGCCGCGACGATGTTGTGCAGCGCCTCGGACATCTTGTTGAAGGCGGCGAAGAGTTCGCCGATTTCGTCGCGCCGCGTCTCGGAGATGCGCTGGTCGAGATCGCCCGCCGCCACGGCCAGCATGCCTTGGCGAAGACGTTTCATCGGCCGCGCCAGAAGGCCGCCGAACACGTACAGCATGATCACGACGGCCAGCACGGTCACGACGCCCAGCGCCGCCATCAGGCCCTTGGCGATGTTCATCACCTGGTCCATGCCGTCCTTGGACAGGCCCAGATAGATCCGGCCGACTTCCTTGTTCTGGAACATGATCGGCGTGTCGAAGTTGAGCACGCTCGAGCCGTCCGGCAGGTCGATCGACGATGATTCCACGTCCGGCGCCAGCTTCAACACCTCGATATTGGCCGGACGGACATAGGGCTTGCCCGCCAGCGAAGTGTCGGTCGCCGCGCGGATGGTGCCCGTGTGGTCGGCGACGATCAGGTACTTGAAGGTATCGCGTTCGCTGGCGTCCTGAACGAAGGTCTCCAGCCGTATCCAGTCCTCGCTGAGCACCGGAATGGCCGATTCCGTGGAGATGAACTTGGCGAGGGACGAGCCGGCGTCCAGTTCCTGCGCCTGGATTGCGTCGCTGAGAAAGTGAAACACCGTGAACATCGCCGCCAGCATGACGCCGCCGATGATGGCGCCCATGCCCGCGGCCCATTTCACCTTCAGCGGGACATACTTGTTGGCCGCCGCCTCCTGTTCCTGCTCGAGCAGGACGCCGAGTTCGCGCGACAGCGCCTCGGCCAGTTCCGCGCCGGTCTGATAGCGCTTCTCGGGCTTCTTGCTCAGCAGCTTGGTCACGATGCGCTGCAGGCCGACCGGCAGATCCGGCGCCGTCTTGCGGATCGGTTCGGGATCCTGCTGGGTGATCTGAAGCAGCAGCGACGTCATCGTGCTGGCGTTGAACGCCTTCGCGCCGGTGAACAGCTCATAGAGGATGACCCCGACCGAGAACAGATCGGAGCGGCCGTCCACATTGTCGCCCATGGCCTGCTCGGGTGACATGTAACGGGGCGTTCCCATCACCGTGCCCGCATGGGTCTTGCCCATCTCGTCGGCGCCGTCGCGGCGCGCGATGCCGAAATCGGCCACCTTGATGGTCTCGCTGTTGCGCATGAACAGGATGTTGGCCGGCTTGATGTCCCGGTGGACGATGCCCAGGCGGTGAGCGTAATCGAGCGCCTGCGCCAGCTGGATACCGATGGACACCACACGCTTGAGCGGGATTTTCTCGTTCTTGTCGAGCAGATCGCTCAGGGTCTGCTCTTCGAGGAACTCCATGGTGATGTACGGTTTACGCCCGGCGCGGCCGACATCGAAGATGGTGACGATATTCGGGTGGGAAATGGCACCCGCCGCCCGCGCCTCGCGCAGGAAGCGGTTCATGTAGTCTTCGTCGATGCAGAGTTCGTCCTTCAGGACCTTGATCGCGACCGTACGATCAATCTCGGGGTCATATGCCTTGTAGACATCGGCCATCGCCCCTTCACCGATGAGTCCATCGACCAGATAGCGCCCTATCGATGTGCCTTCCATACCCTTAGCGGCCATGTCAGCCTCCCGCCCCTTTCCCCGACTCGCATCCCCGCCCACGATTATCGGATCGGGCAACTCTAGTGCAGACCCATGAGATCAGCAAAGATTCTGCGTTGCAGCAAGCATTCATGCGCCGCGGTCCGCTGCTGCCCGCGGCACCGCATCCGATCATTCGGCGTCCTTGGGCGGCGGCACGCTCCGGCCCGCGAAAACGGGGGCGAGAATGCCGTGCTCGGAGCCGGGAATCACGGCCGCGCCCACCGTCCGGGCATAGAAGTCGGCGGGACCGACACCGCCGATGATGGCATAGGCATATCCTTGGGCGCGCTGCGCATGCAGCACGGACAGCAGCAGCGCCCTGCCTATTCCACCGTCTCGCGACGAATCGCCCACGCCCATCGGCCCGAAGAAGTTGCGACAGGTGGTATCATAACACGCGAATCCCAGAACTTCCCGGTCCTTCACGGCGATATGGCACGCGACGGGAAGCCGCGAAAACGCCGCCTCGGCTTCGCCCAGCCAGCCCGGAAAAACCGCGGCCACCCAGGCCAGCACACCGGCCTTCTCGAGCGCCAGGGCCGGGCGGATGTCGATGTCACGCGCCGTCATCCCCCGGAGCACGGGCTCCAGCTCGGGCAGGTCATAGAGGCGGGCGATCATGTCGGGCATGGCGGTAAGAGCCTACTCCATCATCGGCGCGCCGTACTGTCTACAAGGGAGGCCGTCATCTTGTGTTGGAGTCGCTTCCCGGGCGCGCCATAGTGCCTCAACGTCAGGGAGGAAATTTCATGGAACTGGGACTGAAAGACAAGGTGGTGTTCATCGCCGGCGCCTCGCGCGGCATCGGCAGGGCCATGGCGGAAGCCTTCGCGCGCGAGGGCGCCCGGGTCGCCATCACCGGCAGGACCGAGGACTCGCTGGAGGAAGCGCGGGCGGCGCTCTCCGCGAACATCGGCAAGGACAGCGTGGCCGCCATCACCGGCGACATGACGCAGTCATCGGACATCGCCAGGGCGCTGGACCGCACCGAGGCCAAGCTGGGCCCCATCCACTGCGCGATCGCCAATGTGGGAATCGGCCGCGCGCCACTGGGCATCGAGGTCGGCGATGACGACTGGAACGCCGACATCGCGCAGAATCTGACGGGCTCGATGTTTCTCGCCCGCGACGCCATCAAGCGCATGCTCAAGCGCCCCGCCGACGCGCGGGACGGGGCGAATGTCATCATGATCTCGTCCATCGCCGGCGTCGACGCCATGGGCACGGCCATCCCCTACGCGGCCACCAAGGCCGCGATCAATCACGCCGCCACCGCCATGGCCAAACTGGTCGGCAAGGATGGCATCCGCGTCAACGCCATCGCCCCGGGCAACATCCTGTTCCCCGGCGGCAGCTGGGAGAAGATCACCGCCTCGCGTCCCGACGCGTGGCAGCGCTGGATCGACCGGGAAGTGGCCCTGAAGCGTTTCGGCAAGGTCGAGGAAATCGCCGACGCGGCCCTGTGGCTGGCATCGGATCGCGCAAGTTTCGTCACCGGCGCCACCATCGTCGTGGATGGCGGCCAGGTACGCTGAACCCCACCAATCGAAGGGAGAGAACACATGGAAGCCTATATCGTGGCAGCGGCCCGCACCGCGGGCGGACGGCGCGACGGACGGCTGCGCGGCTGGCATCCGGCGGCGCTGGCCGGCCAGGTGCTCGACGAGCTGATGGCGCGCACCGGCGCCGACCCGGCGCTGATCGACGACGTGATCATGGGCTGCGTCAGCCAGGCGGGCGAACAGAGCGTGAATGTCGCGCGCAACGCCGTGCTGTCGTCGAAACTGCCCGAGAGCGTGCCGGCGACCAGCATCGACCGGCAATGCGGTTCGTCGCAGCAGGCGCTGCACTTCGCCGCGCAGGCGGTGATGTCGGGCACCATGGACTGTGTCATCGCCAGCGGCGTCGAAAGCATGACGCGCGTGCCCATGGGCCTCGCCGCCTCGCTGGCGGCCAAGAACGGCTTCGGCTCGCCCTACAGCCCAGCCATGGCCGAACGCTATCCCAACATCCAGTTCAGTCAGTTCACCGGCGCCGAGATGATGGCCCGGAAATACGACCTGAGCCGCGAGCAGCTGGATGCCTTCGCCTATGACAGCCACCGCAAGGCCATCGCCGCCACCAAGGGCGGCCTGTTCGAGCAGGAAATCCTGCCCGTCGAGGTGGAAATGCCCGACGGGGTCAGGCAGATGCACGTCACCGACGAAGGCATCCGTTTCGAGGCGACGCTGGAGAGCATCTCGCAAGTGAAGCTGCTGGCGGAAGGCGGTCGGCTCACGGCGGCCAGCTCCAGCCAGATCTGCGACGGCGCGTCCGGCGTCATGGTGGTCAACGAACGGGGTCTCAAGGCGCTGGGCGTCGAGCCCATGGCGCGGGTCCATCATCTGACCGTCACCGGCAGCGATCCCGTGATCATGCTGGAGACGCCGATTCCGGCGACCAAGCTGGCGCTGAAGCGCGCGGGCATGTCCGTCGAGGACATCGACCTGTTCGAGGTGAACGAGGCCTTCGCCTCGGTGCCCTTGGCATGGCTCAAGGAAACCGGCGCCGATCCGGACCGGCTGAACGTCAATGGCGGCGCCATCGCGCTCGGCCATCCGCTCGGCGCCTCGGGCACCAAGCTCATGACCACCCTGCTCTATGCGCTGAAGAACCGTGGCAAGCGCTGGGGTCTGCAGACCATGTGCGAGGGCGGCGGGCTGGCCAACGTCACGATCATCGAGCGGCTCTGACCGGCCAGGAACGGAAAGGGCCGCGCCTTTTGGCGCGGCCCTTCTCAATTCGGCCCGTGATGCGGGCGAAAGCCGATTACTTCTTGCCGGATTCGCGGCTGATCAGGTTCTGCCAGCTGTGCATCGAGATCAGGTGGCAATAGATCACCGGCAGCGCGCCGCCCTGGCGCAGTTCGTTGAACGCCGCATCGGACAGGGCGTTGAACTTCTTCTCGTCGACCAGCTTGAAGCCGGTCAGCGAGACCTTCTCGCCGCTGTCGAGAGTGAAGGTGCCGCGATTGCTGGTGAACAGGTCATGCTTGACCAGCAGCTTGGCGATGTCGTCGGTCTTGCGGTGTTCCTGCTCGTAGGCGGTGCAGAACTTCAGCGCGTTGTTGGTGACTTCGGTGCGCTTGCCGTCATTGAAGAACGGGTTGTCGCGGTTCTCGCTGATACGGTCAGACGTACGGTCAATGCACAGGGTCAGCGTCTTGCCATTGGCGTTCTTCATGAACACGAACGGATAGCGGCGCGCATAGGCCGGCGCGTAGACGCCCTTCGCCCAGGTGCCGTCCTTCTCGACGAACAGGTTCGAGCCCTGGCGCAGCCCCACAACCGCGACCGGGAAAGGATTCTCGGTATCCGTGAACACGATCGGGTAATGCCGGACCGCATGCGGCATTTCCGCGGCATTGATCGGCAGGGAATTGGCCTTGCGGGCGAATTCGAACGTCGCTTCCGGACGGAGGCTGAGGTTCTTGTGCTTGTCGGCGCGAAGGACCTCGGGCTTCTTGTAGAAAAGCGGCAAGGTCGGCGTGGTCCCCTTGGTCTGCGCAGCAGTCGCGGTCGGCATATTGGCCTTCTCTCATAGGTAAAGTGGCATTGACTGAGTCGGGCAGTCTATGGCTCGCGGCTGAAAAGTAAATCGGAGAATCCCCCGCGCCGCGCCCGTGATACGGGATGAAGAGCACAAACCGCACTCTGTCGTGTCATCCCGACTGCACTATGAACTTCGAGGGACAGGTCGGCCGCTCCCCCTCGTCATTCAGTCGCGCGTCATCGAGCGGGGCATGCGGACGAAGAACATCAGGACGATGGCGAGCAGCGCCGAGATCATCAGCCAGTGAAAGGCGTTCAGGAAGCTGATCATCATGGCCTGACGGGTGACTTCCGCGTTCATGAGCTGCAGGCTGGCAGGGTCGGCCAGCGAGGGCATGCCGGCGAGGCGCCAGATCTCGTGGAACGGCGACACGAACTGGGTCAGTTCGGCATGGTTGATCTGGGTGTGCTGCGCCAGCAGCGCCACGGCGATCGACAGGCCCGCCGACGTGCCCATGGCCCGCATCAGGTTGAACATGGTCGCCGCCTCCACGTGCAGGTGCCGCGGCAGGCTGGCGAAGGCAATGGTGTTGAGCTGGACGAAGACCAGGCCAAGGCCCAGCCCCTGGATGAACGCCGAGCGGACGATGTCCCATTGCGAGATGTCCGTGGACAGGCGCGACAGATCCCACAGACCGATCGCCGTGAGGCTCAGACCGGTGATCACCAGATAGCGCACGTCGATCTTGTTCATCATCCGGGCGGAAAGCACCATGCCCAGCATGGTGCCCACCCCGCGCGGCGCCAGCAGATACCCCACCACCAGCACCGGATAGCCCATCACGTTCTGCAGCATGGGCGGCTGCAAGGCGACCGTGATCATCATGTTGCCGCTGACCATCACGAACAGGAGCGAGCCGGTGACGAAATTGCGGTCGAGGAACAACGCCCGGCTGACGAACGGCTTGCGGGCGGTGACCGTCTGGACGACGAACATGTAGAAAGCCAGCGCGGCAATGCCGGCATAGAGCATGATCTCGGTGGAATCGAACCAATGCTTGGTTTCCCCCCGGTCCAGCATCAGCTGGAACGCGGCGATGGCGATGATCAGCGTGGCGAAGCCGAACCGGTCGAAATAGGTATCGCCACTGGAGCGATATTCGTCGAGGAAGGCCCAGACGCCCGCCATGGCAACGAGGCCGAGCGGCAGGTTGATGAAGAACACCCAGCGCCAGTTGGAGATCTCGGTGATGTAGCCGCCCAGCGTGGGTCCGAGAATCGGACCGAGCATCATGCCCACACCGATGATCGCCATGGCCTTGGCGAAATATTCCCGGGGATAGAGACGCATCATCACCGCCTGCGCCAGCGGCAGCAACGCGGCGCTCGACAGCCCCTGAAAGGTGCGATAGGCGACCATCTCCTCGAGCGTGCTGGCGATGCCGCACAGCACCGAGGTGATGGTGAAGCCCAGCAGCGACAGCATCAGCACGCGTTTCTGCCCGAAACGGCTGGCCAGCCACCCCATCAAGGGGGTGCCGACGGCCGATGCCACGATATAGCTGGTGAGCACCCAGGCGATCTGGTCGATGGTCGCCGCCAGCGAGCCCTGCATATGGGGCAGCGCCACATTGGCGATGGTCATGTCGATGGACTGCATGGTGGCGCCCACCATGATCGCCGCCACCGCCATCTTGTCCCGCAGGCTGAGGCGAAACGGCTCTCCCGGCGCGGCCGCGGCCGCGGCCGGCGCGGCGGCCGGTGCGCCGATTGCCTCGCTCACCGGTTTGCGACCGTGCTGAAGGGCAAGCCGCGCTCGCGCTCGGTATCGATGGACACGTGCACGCTCATGCCCGCCCGCAGCGGCACCGCGCGTTCACCGTCGGCCAGTTCCAGCCTGACGGGCACACGCTGGGTGATCTTGACCCAATTGCCCGTGGCGTTCTGGGGCGGCAGGACGGAATATTCCGAGCCGGCGGCCGGCGAGATGCCGGAGACCACCGCCGCGAGTTTCACGTCGGGATAGGTATCGACAACCAGGGTCGCCTTCTGCCCGGCGCGAATCTGGGAGAGATCGGTTTCCTTGAGGTTGGCCTCGACCCAGATCGAGTCGGTCGCCATCAGCGCGAAGATCGGCTGCCCGGCCGTCACGTACTCGCCCGGCTGCAACCCGGTCTTGGCGACGATGCCGTTGACCCGGGTCCGCACGGTCGTATTGCGCAGATTGCGCCGCGCTTCCTCCAGCTTGGCGCGGGCGCGCACGACGGTCGGATGCTGCTCTGCCTCGAGCGCGCCGCCCAGTTCGGCCACCGTGGTCTCGATATCCTTGCGGGCGGTCGCGAGGCGATTGGTGGCCGCGACCATCCGGTGCTGCACTTCCTCGTATTTCGCCTTGGAGATGGTGTTGCTGCGGGACAGCCGCTCGTACCGATCGAATTCCCGGGTCTGGTATTCGAGGTCGGACGAGGCCGCCGCCAGTTCCGAGCGCTTCATCGCCAGCGTCGCCTTCTTGGACGACACGCCCAGACGCGTTTCCGCCAGTTCGGCCTCGGCCTCTGCCACGGCGATGGCGAATGGTTCGGGATCGATCTGGAACAGGACGTCGCCGGCCTTCACCGCCTGGTTCTCGCGCACCATGATGGTTGCGATCTCGCCGCTGACATTGGCCGCGACCGACACCATCCCCGCCCGCACATAGGCATTGTCCGTCGTCACGTAACGGCCTCCCGTGGCGTACATGTACACCGCCACGGCCAGCGCGACGACGGGCCCGGCCACCAGCAGCGCTGTCCGCACGGTACGCCGGCGCCTCTCCTGCTGCGCCACTATCGTGTCTCCCCGGTTTTCCGTCATTCGTGCTTATTATTCTTCGAGGTCGTCACGTTACCGCAATTTTTCCGTCGCCAAAGCTGCTTTTTTGGTAGAGCCCCCATTTCCCGCCCGGATAGGGCAGGACGCAAAAAAAGAGCGGCTCAAGCCGCCCTTTTCCCATCCACGATGGGCCTGATCAGCCCTTGCGCGCTTTCGCGAGATTGGTCTCGGCGAACGACCAGTCGAGAAGCTTGTCCACGACGGTCTCCAGATAATCCGGCCGCAGGTTTTGATAGTCGAGATAATAGGCGTGCTCCCAGACATCGATGCCGAGGAGCGCGGTCTGATCTTTCTCGACCAACGGCGTTTCGGCGTTGGAGCTCGTCGTCACCTTGAGGTCGCCGCCGGCGAGAACGAGCCAGACATATCCGCTGCCGAACTGCCCCTTGCCCTTCTCGATGAAACTCTTGCGGAAGTCGCCATAGGAGCCAAAGGTGGCGCCGATCAGCCCTCCCAGTTCGCCGCCCGGTTCACCACCGGCGCCCGGCCGCATGGAATGCCAGTAGAAGGTGTGATTCCACACCTGGGCCGACTGATTGAACAGCCCTTTCTTTTCGGCGTCGCCATGAGCTTCGCGGATGATCGTCTCGAGGTCCGCGGACTCCAGGGGAGTCCCCTTGATCAGATCATTGGTCTTCTCGACATAGGCGTTGTGGTGCTTCAGATGGTGAATGCGCAATGTCCGCTCGGAAATGTGCGGCTCGAGGGCATCGTATCCATAGGGAAGGTCGGGCAGTTTAATCACAGTTCACTCCTTTGCGAGGCGCGGTGGCGCCTCTTGCATAGTCTCGCGCAATGGTGAAAATTCCTCGACAACACTAAGCCGGAAACCAACACCGGAAATTTGCGTTCGACTTACCAACGCGGAGAGACAAACGGGGTTCCTTCTGCGCGCGGCACGGCATCGAAAGCTTTTGTTTTCGGTTCATTCCGCATTCAGCACGACAGACGCAATCTACTGCCATGGAACACTCCGGTTGCGACCCACGTCCACCAGAATGTCCGCTAACAATCCGCATTAGGGAGTTGACCGATGCGTAGGACTCTTACTGCAACCTTGAGAACCGCACTGATCTCGAGCACGGCCTGCGCCATGCTGATCAGCGCGCCCGCCGCCTTCGCCCAGCGGGGCGGCAATGATGACGACGATCCGCGCGCCCAACGTCAGGAACAGCGTCAGGAACGACGCCAGGAACGGCAGGAACAGCGCATGGAGCGCCGGCAGGAGCAGCAGCAGCGCGCCATGCCCCAACAGGAACGCGCCCGTCCGCAGGCCGAGGAGCGCCGGGAACGCCCGCGCCCGCAGATGGAACAGCGTGCCATGCCCCAGCGCGAGGATCCGCGCGCCGGTATCCGCGACAGGGCGGAGGCGGCCCGCGAGAGCCGCGAAGAACGGCGCGCGGAGCGCCAACGCGACAACGACCAGTCGCCGACGCGGATCAACCCCATGCAGCAGACGCCGCAGCAGCGGGATGCCGCCCGGGAATGGCAGAACCAGCGGAACGACCGCCAGGAGAACCGCGCCAACATCCGTGAGGAACGCCGCGAGGACCGCGCCGAAAGGATTGACGACCGGCGTGATGATCGCAACCGGGCGATCAACGAGCGCCGTGACGACCGGATCGATCGCCGTGATGACAGGCGTGACGCGCAGCAGGAACGCCGCGAGGACCGCGCGGAACGTCGGGACGATCGGCGCGACTGGCGGGACGATCGCCGCGATGCGCGCCAGGATTGGCGGCAGGACCGCTGGCGCAACGACCGCAACGACTGGCGCCACGACCGCCGCAACTGGGAACGCCGCTGGGCCGAACGCAATCGCCGCGAACGCGGTTGGGTGTGGGACCGCGCGCCGCGCCGCAGCTATGCCTGGTATCGTCCGGGTTTCAGCATCGGCTATCTGCCGAGGGGCTACCGTTCGCTCCGCGTCGGCCCGCGTGATTACTATTACTACGAGGGCCTGTACTATTCGCGCGGCTCGAGCGGCTACGTGGTCGTGAACGCCCCGTACGGCGCCTTCGTGCCAGACCTGCCGGTCGGGTTCAGCACGCTCTATTACAGCGGCCGAGAGTACTATTACTACTACGGCACCTACTATGTGTGGGACCCGCGTTACCGGCAGTACGTGGTCGTGGAACCGCCGATGGGCGTTGCCGTGAGCTATCTGCCCGATGGCTATGACACGGAATATCGCGACGGCTTCATGTACTACCGCTACGGCAATACCTACTACCGGCCCGATTATCGGGACGACGGTTCGGAAGTGTTCATCAGCGTCCGCTTCTGATCCTGCCCCATGCGTCTGGGATGGCCCGGCTGGCGACAGCCGGGCCATTTCGTTTCACGGGTCAGTACGCATTCTTCTGAAAGAGAAACACGCCCGCGGTACGCAGGAGAATCTGCAGGTCGAGCCATAGCGACCAGTTGTCCACATAGGCCAGATCGTATCGCAGGCGCCTTTCCATATCCTGCAGCGTCCGCGTTTCGCCTCTGGCGCCATTGACCTGCGCCCAGCCGGTAATGCCCGGCTTGATGCCGTGGCGCACCAGATAGTCATCGATGCGACCGGCATAGTCGGCGTTCATCGAAACCTCGTGCGGCCGCGGTCCGACCAGCGACATGTCGCCGCGCAGCACGTTGATCAGTTGCGGCAGCTCGTCGATGCTGGTGGCCCTGAGGATGCGCCCGATCCGGGTGACCCGGTTGTCGTCGCGTGTCGCCTGCCTGAAAGCCGCGGCCTCCTCGACCCGCATGGTCCGGAACTTGAAGATCGAAAATTCGCGCTTCTGGAATCCCGCCCGTTTCTGCAGATAGAAGACCGGGCCGGGCGAATCCAGCTTGATCAGGGCGGCGATGAGCAGGAACAGCGGCGAGACGAGCAGGAGCAGGATGCCGGCCAGGACATAGTCCTCGATCCGTTTGATGAGATGGGCCTCGCTCGACAGCGGCGCCCGCATCAGGTTCATGGCCAGCAGACCATCGAGTGTCTTGATGGGCCGGCCGACCCATGCGTTGCCCAGCCGGGGCAGCACCAGTTCCACATCGAGGGCAAGCCCCCGCAGCGCCCGGACACAGGCGTTGATGTCCTCCTGCTCACGCCAGTTGAACAGCAGGATGACCCGATCCGGTCCCAGATCCTCGGCAAGACGCGGCAGATGATGCAGCCCTGAGTACACGTCGCAGCCATGCGAGCGCTCAAGACTGTCGCCCTCCGTCGCGATCACGCCGAGCACGCTGATGCGCCGCTGCGACTTGCCGAACAGCCAGCCCATGAAACTGCCGATGCGCTCGGGATCGCCGACGAGCAATACGCGGTCCCGCAGCATCCCCTTGGCCTGCGCCGCACGCACCAGCGCGGCGCGCAACAGGAACGATAGCGCGATGCCGACGAACCCGATCAGCATCCACGACAGGAACCAGACGCGCGAGAAATCCGCCGATGTCTTCGATCCGAAACCGATCGCCAGCAATATGGTGGCCACCATGGCCTGAGCACCGAGCAGCCGGAACAGCTGCGGTGTGCGATGGGCATAGGAGTCGATGTCGTAAAGCCGCCGCCAGCGGAAGATGTTGAGAGACAGCATGATCGCCAAGGCGACCGGAAACAGGTAGCCGGACGGCATGTCCAGATCGCCGAAGCGGATCAGGAACGCCACGAACGCCGACCCGAGCATGATGACCGCGTCACCGATCATCGCCATGATCTCGATCGTGCGGGGCGTCCAGCGAATGACCGCCGGCTGCACCCTCTTCGACCTGGAAAGGTCGATCCCCTCTTGGCTCGCGTTAAGCACGAGCATGCCCTCGATATGCGCAGGAAATGTGCGCCTGTTGCCCCACCACTCCTTGTCCTTCAATTGCGGTAGAATGCCAAGGGCAAATCCCGCGATCAACCCTCACAACCCGGTTACCGCGCGCTCGGACTCCCGTGCGATTGCACGCCGGCGGATGCGGGTGTATGCCACGAGACCATCACTCGCGCATGGAGCGTCTTCGCCTTGGAGCGGCCCGAACAACCGGCGGACAGTCTGGATTTCGACGGCGATGTCGGCGCGCTCAAAAGGAAGTCGGTCCGCGGCGGCGCCGTTCTGGGCGTCCTGCAACTGTGCCAGGTCTTCCTGCAGCTGGCCTGGACGGTGGCCATGGCCAGGTTGCTGCGGCCGGAGGATTTCGGCCTGGTCGCCATGGCCGTCCCCCTCGTGTCCCTCATCGGCATCATTCGCGACATGGGACTGGCGGATGCGGTGTTGCGCCGGCCGCGGCTGACCTATGCCGAGATGTCCAATCTCTACTGGGTTTCCCTCGCGATCCACGTCGCCGCGTTCTGCCTGTTCGTCGCCGCCGCGCCGCTGGTCGGACTGTTCTATGGCGCGCCCGAGGTATCGTGGATCGTCGCCGCCTATAGCCTGTTGCTGCTGCTGAACGGTGTGGCGTCGCTGCACGTGGCGCTGCTCACCCGGCGGCTGCAATTCGCCCGGGTCGGCCTGATCAAGCTTGTCGGCTTTACCGTCGGCGCGGCGGCGGGCGTAGTGGTCGGCCTCATCTGGCACACCTACTGGGCGCTGGTCGTCATGGGCCTGACCGTCGGCCTCACCGAGCTGTTGATGGCATGGCTGATGAGCGGGTGGGTTCCCAGCCGGCCGCATCGGGGAACCAACGTGCGCACCATGGTCGATTTTGGCGCCAATGTCGGCCTGTCGCGGCTGATGAACTATGCCTCCTCCAACGCGGATACCGTCATCGTCGGCAAGGTACTCGGCGCGGTCGCCCTCGGGTTTTACGACCGCGCCTACCGCCTGATGGTCACGCCGACCTCGCTGCTGCTGAAACCGCTGGAGTCGGTGGCGCCCTCCATTTTCAGCCGCCTTTTGGACACGCCCGATGTCTATCGCCGCTCGGTGCTGGGCGCGATGGGCCTCGTGCTGATGGCGACCATGCCCGGCATGCTGTTCGCGGTGGTGATGGCACCACTGCTCATTCCGCTTGCCTATGGTCACGGCTGGGACCCGGTCGTGCCGATCTTCCAGGCCTTCGGCGTGGCCGCGGTCCTGCGGTTCCAGATGGTGATGCTCGACTGGCTGTTCGTGGTCGAGGGCCGGTCGAGGGCCTATCGGCATTGGGGAGTGGCGCGCGCCTCCGTGATGATCGCCGGCTTCGCCATCGGCGTGAACTGGGGCGCGCTGGGCGTCGCCGCCAGCTATGCGATCGCCATCGCCCTGCTGCTGCCGGTCCAGGCCATCTGGCTCGGCCGGACGTCGCCGGTGCGTCCCGCCGACATCGGCCGGAGCATCGTCATTCTCGTGCCGGGCGCCGGGATGGCCGTCTCGACCATGCTATGGCTGGTGCGCGCGCGGCCGCTCCCCGACTGGGCGGCGCTGATCCTGGCGCTGGCGGCATCCTATGGACTGGTCATCGCCGTGGCCGCTCTTTTCCCGTCGGGACGCGCCACCATGAAGGGCGGCATCGTCACGATCCGCGAGGGCCTGCGGCGCTCCTGATCGGTCTATTCCCCGGGCTCCAGGGATTGCCGCAACCGCGGAGGCTGCGCCGCCGGTCCCGCTGCCGCCGCCGGTTCGGGCGCCTCGACCGGACGGCGCTGCCAGCGCATGCCGATCAGCCCCGACGTGAAGAGCATCCAGGTGATCTCGGAATGCTCGAAGATCACCTTCTCGGCGATGCTGTACACCAGGATGAAGACCATCAGCCCGCCAAAGAACGCGCCCGCGTCGTCCTTCGTCATGGCGAGGTAGCTGAGCGCCCGGTAGATCATCTGGCCGAACAGGGCCGCGACGAGCACCAGCCCGACGAGGCCGAGTTCGAGCCACACGTCGAGGAAGCCGTTATGACCGTTGCCCAGCTTGGTGTTCTCGCTGCCGAAGGTGTTGAAGAACACCTGGAAGGCATAATCCTCGATCCAGAACGAGCGGTAGCCCGCGCCCAGAATGGGGCTGTTGAAGCCATATTCGAAAGCCGCCTGCCAGATATAGACCCGGTTGGTCAGGGTCGCGTCCCGGCCCAGTAATTCGAGGACTTCGCCGGTATTGGTGAGGACGAGGGCCAGCACCGGGATCGCCGCCATGGTCGTGACCGCCAGCCGGAGATAGACCGGCATGCCGCCCCGGCGCGGCTCCCAGACGATGACGATGCTGATGAAGGCCGCCATGCACGCCACGATCGCGGTCGCCGCGTGCGCCTTCCACAGGCACAGCAGGAAAATCCCCAGCAGGACCGCGTCATAGGCCTGGAAGCGCCATGCCGTGCGGCGCAGGACCCAGATCGCCAGCAGGCCGAGGGCCATCACGCGGCCGAACATGGTGTTGATGCCGACAATGCCGCGCCACCAGCCCGCCTTGCGGATGTCGCCGGTTTCGTAGGCCGTCATGGGCAGGGTGAAGATGCCGATGATGCTGATGATGGCGACGAGGGCGAGCGCGATGCCAGTCAGCTTCAGCAGGTCGCGCAGCGGAAATCTCAGCGCCAGGTAGAAGCAGAACACGCTCGTCATCACCAGCGCCATGCTGCGCCGGAACGCCACCATCGGCTCCACCGACCACAGGCACGACAGCACCACATAGCCGAGCGCCACCAGCAGCAGCTTGTTCTGCGACAGAATGCCAAGCAGTTCATGGCTGTGCCGCCGGACGAGCAGGATGCCCGAAATGCTGTAGAGGGTCAGCAGGATGGCGAAGCGGAGAGGGTTGCTTTCGTCGAGTCCGTCCTGTCCCGCCGTGACCGAGGTCGCGGAGAGAACGAGCACCAGCGCATTGCACGCCGTAAACAGGGTGAAAACCACGAAGGCTTTCTCCCAGACCGGCACTTTTGCGTCCACTGCTGCCCCCTTTGCCGATCCGACGCGGGCTGGCTGTATCGCCAGCTCATCGCTCCTCATCGGCCCACTACCCATGGAAATGTCTTGGCACTCCACGGTATGGTGGTCAACCAGATTCACCCGCCTGAAAGTCCCTGCCTTGCAGTCCCTGACGTCCGAAAACGCACCTTCGGCACCGGCCTCCGGCAGCCGGCCCCGTTCCATCCTCCATGTGCGTGTCGGCGGCGTGCCCACGGCCTGCCTGAATCGCGAGGAGCTTGCCCTGCAGATGGTCGAGGACTGCCTGGCGGCCCGCAACGATCCGGATCTTCCGGCCAAGCTGGTCTACACCTCAAACGCGCATGGAATCTCGCTGGCCGCTACCGACGAGAACTTCCGGCGGGCGCTGGCCGAAGCCGACCTGATCCATGCGGATGGGGGCGTGATCGTCGCCGCGTCCCGCCTGCTGACCCCGCATCGCATCCCGGAACGGTCGGCGACCACCGACTTCATCCATGACGCCGCCGCCGCCGCCGCGCGGGAAGGGCTGAGCTTCTACCTGCTGGGCGCGCCGGAGGAGATCAACGCCGCCGCGGCGCGAAAGCTGGAGGAGCTCTACCCCGGCATCAGGATCGTCGGACGGCGCCATGGCTATTTCAGCGAGGCCGACGAGGAGGCTATCTGCGCCGAGATTTCAGCCTCGGGCGCGGATGTGGTCTGGATCGGTCTCGGCAAGCCGAAGGAGCAGATTTTCTGCCTGCGCAACCGGCACCGGATCAAGGCGGGATGGATCGCCACCAGCGGCGGCTGCTTCCATTTCCTGAGCGGTGACTACAAGCGGGCGCCGAAATGGATGTGCGACAACGGGCTGGAATGGCTGCACCGCATGGTCACCCGGCCCCGGCAACTGGGCTGGCGCTACATGGTCACCAATCCGCACGCGCTCTACCTGCTGGCGACGCGCACCGGCGGCACCGTCTACCTCTAGCCGCGACGATCTACCAGCCGAGTCTGGTCAGGTCGCGGCCGAGAAAGTCGCTCCAGAACACGGTCTCGTCCGCCGCGATCCGTTTCAGCCGGGCGGTCAGTTCGGAAGGCGCCTTGGACGGCGCCGCCTTGATGAGATGGGGGCGCACGCGGGTGAAGTTTCCCCGCTTGATCCAGCGTGCCTGCTCGATGGCGATGCCGAGCAGACTGTCCAGATCGGGCAGCCGCGTGTCGTTGTAAAGCGGCGGCTTTTCGCCGAAGGCGTCCGGGTCCACGCCGAGGAAGTCGCCGAGCCGGGCGCGCAGCAGGTCGGGCCGCGCGAACATTTCCTCGTAGATCAGCACCATGAGCCGCTCGCGCGGAAACTCGGCCAGATAGGGCTGGATCAGGCGGGAATAGAGGCTGTTGCCCAGATAGCGATAGTTCCACAGCACGTCGTCATACTGCCGGACATAGGGACCAGCCTCGATCCGGCCGCTCGCGAGCGCCGTGTCGATGCCCTGACGCTCCGCCGCCATGGCGGCGTCGGGATCGTCCGGCAGGGACTCGAATATCTCCTGCCACGAGCGGCGTTCGTGGCCGCGTTTGACCATGTGCAGGAAACCGGAATAGGTGCGGGCCGCCGGCGCGCGCAGAATGGCGATCAGCTTGATGTCGCGGCCCAGATGGCCGGCGATGCGGCCGGCGATGCGGGGATCGGCCAGATAGGTCGTCGTGCCGTCGATCCGCGCCGGCTCGCTGCCATTGGCCGCGCGGAAGCAGCGTTCATAGCGCTCGGGAGACGCCAGGTTGATGGCGCGGGAGTAGAAATTGGGCTCCTTGGGGTTCGATACGGCGCATTGCGGATGCTCGGACAGGAATTTGCACAGCGAGGAAGTCCCGCTCTTCTGCGCGCCGATCATGATCACATTGGCCAGCGTCAACGGCGCTCCTCCTCCGGCACCGTATCCCGGATCTGGCCGCCGCGGGCGGCCATCTCGCGCAGGATGCGCGTATCGGTCGCGTCCCGGTCCCAGGGCCTCGCGCCGACATCCGGCGCCAGCAGGGCCGGCAAGGCGGCGGCGGGAACGATCTCGATGTCCTCGGGCCAGCCGATGGGCGGCGACGGGACGATCGGGTTGAAGGCGAGCGCGTCCAGTTCCGGCGATCGGGTCTCGAACGCCACCGTGCCTTGGGCTTCATTGCCGTGCAGGTAGATGCGCGAGCCCGTCGTCACGCCCTGCTTGCTGAAGAATTTCACCGCCGGACGGGTCGAGGGACCGGCGATCACCAGGTTGCCCACGACGCTCATCAGGGTCGGCCCCTTGTCCGCCGGACCGCCATAGACGTGCACGGCGTTGAACCCGGGGTTGTAGATCAGGTTGTTGATCACCGCGCCGGTCGCGTCCGGTGAGAACACCGGATTGCGGAAGCCGTTATGAGCCATCAGGTTGCGGTGGATCAGCACGGTCCGGCTCTTGCCGCCGACCAGCACACCCATGGAATGGGGCTGCTTGGGATGGATGGAGCGGTTCAGCGTCTCCGCGACGATGCTGTTCCGGATGGTGACGTTGCGAACACCGTCGAACCAGGTGCTGATCCCTTCGTCGATCGCCCATGAAACCGAACAATGGTCGATCAGCACGTTCTCGACGATGCGCGTTCCCTTCGGGCTGCCGAGAATGGCGATGCCGTCCCGGTCCTCGGGCTTCTCGCCGGGGCCGTCGCCGACCCGTATGCGAAGATGCCGCACGATGACATCGCTGGCCTTGATGCGCAGGGTCGAGCCCCTAAGGGTGATTCCGGGCGATGGCGCCGTCTCGCCCGCGATGGTCATTCGGGGGTGATCGACGATCAGTGACCGCGCCAGGGAAATCTCCCCGCCGACGGTGAAGACGATCTTGCGGGCACCCGGCGTGGTCACGGCCTCGCGCAGGCTGCCCGGGCCGGAATCGTTCAGGTTCGTCACCTTGATGAGCCGCCCGTCATCGCCGCCCGAGGTGCGCGCGCCCGCGATTGGCGCGGACGCCGTGTCCGCGGCGGAAACGGACGCCGGCAGCCCCGCCAGCGCGAGGGCAAGGAGACACTGGGTCAGGAATCGCCGCATACCGCCTCCTCGAAGCCACCGATCATCCGCGCCATGGTGAACGCGCCTGCCCGTTCACGCGCCAGCTGTCCGAGCCGGTCCCGTTCGCCACCGGACGCGAGAGCCTGCCGGATCGCCTCGCGCCAGGCAGCCGGATCATTCAGCGGCAGCAGGACACCCGCCATGCACCCCGCCTCGTCGATCAGGGTCTCGCGCTGTTCGGGAATGTCGCTGGCCAGGATCAGCATGCCTTCCGCCATGGCCTCGAGCAATGCATTGCTCTGGCCTTCATAGAGCGACGCGAGGGCGAAGACGTCGCAGGCGCGGTAGAGATCGGGCAGCCGCTCCGGCGGCAGATGGCCCAGCAACAGCAGCCGGCCGTCCATGCCGAGCCCTCGGGCCTGTTCGGCCAGAGCCGGCGCCTGATGGCCGCTCCCCGCGATCACCAGCACAAGGTCCGGAACGCCGGCGGCGGCCTCGACCAGCAGAGGATAATTCTTTTGCGCCGCCAGCCGACCGACCGCGAGCAACAGCGGCGCGCCGGCCGGCAGGCCGAAGGCCGCGCGCGCCTGCGACCGCGACAGGGCGCTGGCCCGCCAGTCCACCCCGTTATGCACGACGGACACGCGGCGAACATAGTCGGCGGGATACCGCGCCACCGACGCGGCAACCGCGCCCGAGACCGCGATGACCTTGCTGTAGACTCCGATGGAGCCGAGCAGCCGGTCCGCGATCCGGAGCAGCGGATGGTAGGTGTTGCAGACACTGCGATGGGAGACGACCCGCCGCTCAATGCCAAGCAGCGCCGCGACACTCTGCCCCACCACATGGGCCAGCGGCAGGAACGAAAGCACGGCGTCGGGACGGTGCCGGCGCAGCGCCGCGAACAGGCGCGGGGCAAGGGTCAGATAGCCGAGGCCCGAGAGCGGACCATCGACAATGAAGCGCGAGCGCACCCTCGCCTCCGGCGCCGGACCGCGCCGGTAGAGAAACCAGAGCTCGACATCGTGTCCCCGCTCCCGCAGCCCGTCCGCCACCCTCTGAGCGGCCTGCTGGGCGCCGCCTCCCGCCGTGAACGACGTCAGCACCACGATGCGGCGGGTCATGGCGCGGCGCCGGCGAGAGCCCGCATATAGGCATCGGCCGCCTTGCCGGCGGTGAAGCTGCGGCCGCGCTCGACCCGCGCGGCGCGCGGCGGCGCCGTATCGAGCGCGTTCGCCATGGCCGCCGCCAGGGCCAGATGATCGCCCACCGGCACCAGCGCCCCCAGATCGCCGCCGCACAGGATCTCGTGCGGGCCACTGGGACAATCGGTGGCGACGGCTGGCGCGCCGCAGGCCAGCGCCTCCACCAGCACGGTGGGAAACCCCTCCCAGGCCGACGCCAGCACGAACAGGTCGGCGCGCGCCATGTAGGCGTAGGGATTGTCGGTGAAGCCGGCGAGCTCGATGTCGTCGCTGATCCCCAGGCTGGCGGCCAGCGCCTCGATGCCGGCGCGCTCGGCGCCCTCGCCCAGGATCAGCAGGCGCGCGGACCTCGTCCGGCGCAAGGCGGCAAAGGCGCGCAGCAGCGTGGGGTAATCCTTCGCGGGCGTCAGGCGGCCCACCGCCAGCAGCACCGGCGGACCGCCATCGCCGAACCATCGGTGCATGCAGGGCTGCGCGGCCTTGTCCAGGATGTCCGCCGAGACGATGGGGTTATGGATGACCACCGCCCGGTCGGGCGCGAGGCCGGAATAGCGCAGCAGGGACTCGCGCACCCCCTCCGACACGCAGATGACCCCGTCGGCCAGCGGGTAGATCCACGGAATGGCGCGGTAGGATCTGCTGCCGCGGAACTGGGCGGCGTTCTTGTCGACCTGGTTGTGCTCGGTCAGCAGGATCCGGGCACCGGTTCGCGCGAGGCGGCCCGCCACGACGGATGCCGTGTTCGCCGAGACCATGGCGCCGAGGATGGCCGACGGCCGGGTGCGGCGGATATGCCGGATCAGGGGCAGGATCGCCGCGCTCCAGCCGCGGCCGCCCATTTCCGCGATCCGGACCCTGGGATCGACCAGTCCGAGGAACTCGCCCTTGCGGCGGAACAGCGCCAGGCCCACGACAACGCCGCGCGCCGCCAGTTCGTTGACCAGCAGGATGCTGACGCGCTCGGCGCCGCCGGCGCGCAGATCCTGCAGCACCATCAGGACGTCCAGCCTCCCCTCCGTGCCGCGATCCTCGGATGCTGGTCGGGATGCTTGCGCCACGGTCCCGGCTCCCGCCGATCAGGAGGTGTAGTAGCTTTGATAGGCCTTCCCGTAATAGGCCGAGCCGTACTGGTACGAGGACAGCCGGTCCATGTCGGCCCGGGTCATGACCACGCCGGCCACGGGGGCGGCACTGCCATCCAGATGCTTGAGACCGTCCACGAGCGTGTTGCGCGGCGTCTTGCCCCAGCGCACCGCGAAGACGACGCTGTCGCAGCGGTCGGCCAGCACCTTGGCGTCGGCCACCGCCAGCAACGGCGGCGTATCGATGACGATCAGGCCGAAATGCGGCTTCAGCTGGGTCAGCAGCGTACGGAACTTCTGCGATTCGATCAGGTTCAGCACGTTCTGGGTTTCGCTGCCGGCGGTGATGTACTGAAACTTGAACTTGTCATGGGTGCGCATGACCGTTTCCAGTTCCGCTTCGCCCGCCAGGAATTCGACGAGACCCGGTCCACGATCGACACCCAGTTCCTGGTGGACCTTGGGGCGGCGCAGGTCGCAGTCGATCAGCAGCACCCGCTTGCCGCTCGAGGCGGCGGCGGCGGCCAGCGACATGCTGGTGACGGTCTTGCCTTCCGCCGGATTGGACGAGGTCACCGCGACGATCTTGGGCGGATTGTCCACATTCGACAGGTTCAGGCTCACCAGCAGATTGCGGTAGCTTTCGGTGTACCGCGACATGGGCGAGGTTACCACCTGCATGGCCTTGCTGGTGTTCGGTGCCGTCTTGCTCTTGATTTCGGGGACGATCGTCAGCACCGGCAGGCCGGTCCAGTTCTCGATATCCCGGGTCGTGTGCACGCCGCTGTCGAGCCGTTCGACGATGACCGCGAGGCCGATGCCCAAGCCCGTGGACCCCACCAGCGCCAGCAGCAGCATCAGCATGGTCTTGGGCGAACTGGGGGTCGAGGGCGGCTGCGCCTCGGAAATGACGCGCGAATCCGTGGTCTGCAGGTCCTGCTGGTCCGCCAGTTCCTTGAAGCGGTTCAGGAATGTCTCGAGCAGCACCCGGTCGGCATCGCCTTCACGCGTCAACTCGCGCAGCTTGATCTGACGCTGGTTGATGCTGGACAAATTGCCTTCGAGACGCCGCTGGGTGCCGACCAGCATGCTCTCGCGCGAACGGGCGACCGCGACCTCGCCTTCCAGCGAGGCGACGATCTTGGCCACTTCCGCGCGCACCTTCTGCTGGATGTCGTCGAGCTCGACCTGGGCCTGCAGGATCTGCGGATGCTTGGGCCCGTAGCGCTGGCTGAGCGAGGCCATGTTGCGCTTGATGTCGGATTCCTGCTCCTTCAGCCGCTGGATCAGGTCGTTGTCGAGCACTTCGGAGACCGACACGCTGCCGTCGGCGCTGTTCATCACCGCGCGCACGTTGGCAAGGCGCGCCTCGGCCTCGGCGCGCTGCGTCCCAGCCGTGACGATCTGCGAGTTCAGCGAGGATAGCTGTTCGGCCGTGGCCGAGATGGCGTCCCGACCCTCGATCAGGTTGGCTTCCTGCCGGTACTGCTCGACGGCCTGCTCAGACGAGCGGACCTGGCCCTTCAACTCTTCCAGGCGCTTGTTCAGCCAGGTGACGGTGCGCTGTGTCGCCTCGAATTTGGCGTCCAGCTGGGAGACCAGATAGACCTCGGCCGCCGCGTTCGCGATCTTAGCCGCCTTTTCCGGCGATTCCGCCTGCGCCGTCAATTCGATCACCCGGCTGCGGCCGCTTCCCGAAACGGTGATCGCGCCGTCGAGGCTGTTGGCCGTGATCCGCTCGATATCGTCGGGCGTCAGCGCCACGTCGTCGCCGCCGCGCACCTTGTCCAGCAGGCTGGCCACGAAGCCGGGTTCCTGCAGGGTCACGTTGAACTCGGGGTCCTTGGTGAGATCGAGTGACTTGACGATGTCTCGGTGCAGCCGATGGGAGGTCAGCACCTCGATCTCGGTCTGGATGGTCTCGAAATCCGGCGGCAATCCGGACAGGACCGCCGTGGTCTCGACCACCCGGTTCACACGAGGCTCGACCAGGATCATGACCGTCGAGCTGTACAGCCGGGTCATCTGCGACAGCACGGCCAGGGTAATCAGCATCACCACGAAGACCGTGCCGATGATGACGTAGCGGCGGCGCCAGAAGAGGCTGAAAAGGTCCCGGAGCGAAACCTCGTTCTGGTCCTGGCCACCCCACATGCCGTACAGCGACAGAAGGCTGCGGCGCCTGGTTTCTGATTGGTCGTTCATCGAACCGGTAAGACCTCGATCTCGCGCGCGGCGGACATACCGCATCGCGCGCCCTGGTGGGCATTGGGGTCGCGGCCAGCGCGCGAGGGCGCGTTACCGGCACACGGGAAAGGGCAGGAACAGCGGAACATGATCAGAAGTACCGCTCACGCACCCGGATGACGTCGCCCGGCATGACCGCGGTTTCGATCGGCAACAGCGTTTCTTCCGATGTCCCGTCGACCGAACGCTTGATGTAGACCTGCTCGGTCTTGGCCCGGTAGGTGAACCCGCCGGCCAGCGCCACGGCCTCGAGCACCGTCATCCCGCTGACATAGGGATAGCTCCCCGGGCTGTTCACCTCGCCGATGATGAAGAACGGCCGGTAGTTCATCACCTGAATGCTGACGTTCGGGTTCTTCACGTAATCCGGCGTCAGCCGCTCGATCATGGTCTGCTCGAGCTGCGCCGTGGTCAGTCCCTGCGCCTTGATGGGGCCGATCAGCGGCAGCGAGATATTGCCGTCGTCGCCGACCTTGAACTCGCCGGACAGATCGGTCTCGCCGAAGACGGTGACCCGCACCTGATCCCCCGGCCCCAGATTATAGCGCTGGTCCGTCTGCGCCGAAGCGGACGCGGCGAACCCCGCCAGCATCACCAGCATCACCGCGAGCCACGTCTTCAGCCAGACGGCCATGCGGCGCCCGGCCATGTCTTCAATAGTCCACATGCAGATCCACATAGGCCGTGTTGATATCAAAATTGTCGCCCAGCACCGTCGAACTGCGCGTGTTGTAGCTGTAGCCCGCTCGCAGCCGGAATTGCCGGCTGAGCAGGTATTCGACCCGCGCGGTGCCACGCCAATTGTCGTCGCTGCGCGCGATGCCTTCATATTCGCGGTGGCGGTATTCGCCGCCCAGGCTGATGATCAGGTTGCGCCGCAACTCGTGATCGACCGTCACGCCGAACCGGGTGTTGAAGAAGCCCGAGCCGCTGCTCTGGGTCGTTTCCTCGACGGTCCGCTCGCCGGTAAAGGTCACCGTCGTCAGCTTGGTCGGCGCCCAGATCACGTTCAGGCCGCCGCCGACACCGCCCACGTCGTCGAACTGCGCGTCGTCATAGGTCTGATGCCGATAGCCCACATACGCCTCGGCGGAGATGGTGCCCGTCAACTCGACGATCACGCCGCCATAGACGCCGTAGCCCTGCGAATCACGGTTGAAGCCGTTGTCGTCGACCGCGAGCCGGTAGTCGCGAATATTGTACGAGCCGCTGACGAAGCCCTGCACCGAACTTGAGAAGTCGTAGCCGACGCGGCCTTCGACATCCCAGGTCAGGCGATCACGATCGTTCTCGTTGATGATCGTGCCGCCCGGACCCTCGACATTCTGGAAATCGATGCTTTCCAGCGCCGTCTGCACCCGGACCGCTACCCGATTGATCCGCTGGTCGAAGGTCAGGGTCGGCAGCACCCGATAGATGATCGTGGGCGTGATGCCGCCGGCATCGTCGGGCGAATCGCGCCTCTCATGCATTCTTGCCGCATTGACGCTGGCCGAAATCCGGCTCGCCTCCGAGATATCGTAGCGTCCCGTGACGTCGACGACGGCGTCCTGATAATCCTCGGAAGAATTCTTGGCATGGAAGGCCAGATCGCCGCTCGCCTTGACCCGAAGCGAATGACGCTTCCAGAGCGAGCGCATGTCCACGGTCGGGCGCACGCTCATGATCGCGTCGGACACCGGGTTGAGCCGGTCGGCGTAGATGTTGTCGTTGTACTCTGCTCGGGCATTGATGGTCGGAAAGAACATGAAGCTGCCGGCCCTGATGCCGACGGGATCATATTCAGGATGCTTCCGGTCCATGACCGTTTCGCCGATGACGGCCTTGCCGAATTCGACCGCATGGCTCGGCTGCGTCTGCAACATGGCGGACAGCGCCAGAGCGGCTCCGGCGGAAAGACAAACCACGCCGTGCCGCTTGAACCGGCGCGGTGCGATACTACGTCTGTTACTGGTTACGTGGTGTCGCCGCATAAACGACATTCTAAGCCCCCTTGACCACCGCCGAATACAGGCGAAATCAGCGGGGAGCCCTCCGACTCCCTGTAACAACGGGACGACCGGCCACGAATGGCTGTCGACCCGCGCTGGCCCGCGCGCACTCCTGCTATCGGCAGTGTCCGTCACCGAATACATATGTGAATTCAGACGATATGTCACTGTGAGTTGCCATGCGGAAGCCACATAGTTAAGTAGGCTTCAGGGCGAGAGGTGACGGATGGGCGGAAAGATTCTGGTGACCGGCGGCGCCGGCTATATCGGCAGCCACACGGCGCAATTGCTGGTGGACGCGGGCAACGAGGTCGTCGTGCTGGACAACCTGTCCAATGGCGACCGTGCGCTGATTCCGGACGGCGCGGCATTCGTCGAGGGCGATGTCGGCGACCGCGCCCTGCTCGCCGAGATCCTGTCCCCCGACTTCGACGCCGTGCTGCATTTCGCGGGCTATCTGGTCGTTCCGGATTCGGTCGCGGACCCGCTCTCCTACTACCGCAACAACACGCTCAACTCGCACGGCCTCATCGAGACGGCCGTCAACGCGGGCGTGAAGCATTTCATCTTCTCGTCCACGGCGGCGACCTATGGCGACGCCGGCACCGAGCCGGTGACCGAGGATACGCCGCCCAATCCGGCCTCGCCCTATGGCCGCTCCAAGCTGATCACCGAATGGATGCTGCGCGACACGGCCGCCGCCCATGACCTGACCTATGTGGCGCTGCGCTATTTCAACGTCGCCGGCGCCGATCCCACCGGCCGGCGCGGCCAGGTGTCGAAGAACGCCACCCACCTGATCAAGCTCGCGGTCGAGGTGCTGACCGGCCAGCGCGATCACATGACCATCTTCGGCGACGACTACAACACGCCCGACGGTACCGGCGTGCGCGACTACATCCACGTGGTCGATCTGGCCGACGCCCATGTCCGCGCGCTCGATTATCTGCGGCGCGGCGGCGACAGCCAGGTGCTGAACTGCGGCTATGGCAAGGGCAGCTCGGTCAAGCAAGTGATCGCGGCGCTGGAGCGGGTCTCGAACCAGAAGGTCAACGCCCTCACCGGCCCCCGCCGGCCGGGCGACGTCGCCGAGGTCGTGGCCGAAGCATCGCGCATCCGCGGCCTGCTCGGCTGGCAGCCCCGGTACGACGATCTGGAGCTGATCGTGAAGACCGCCCTCGACTGGGAGCGCAAGCGGATCGGTCAGGGCTGATCGAAGGGCCGGCGCGCTGGCGCACCGGCCCGGTTTCAGATCAGCGGACCAGGATCGCTTCCTGCTTCCACGGGGCGATGATGTCGTCGCTTTCCTGGAAAGTCTTGGGCAGTTCCTCGACCATGTGCCAGGTCGCGGCGAGGCGGCCGAAGCCGACGAAGAAGGCGACGGTGGTGCCCAGTTCGACGATTTGCGCCTCGGTGAAGTGCTTGCGCAGATTGTCGTAGACGGCATCGTCGATGGACAGATGGTTGGTGGCGAACCGCTCGCCATAATCGATGGCGGCCTTTTCAGCGTCGGTCAGGTTGGTGGCCTGGGCCGGGCGCTCCAGCGAGCAGACCAGATCCTCGGTCACGCCGTCATTGGCGGCTTCAGTGTAGCGGATCGCCATGCAGCTGCGGCACTGGTTGTGGAACGCGACGCGCAGTCGCACCAGTTCGACGAGGCGCGGCGACAGCGTCCGGGTGCGCTTCATGGCGCCGCCGAAACCGACGAAGGCCTTGGCCAGCTCCGGCACGTTGGCGAAAATCCGCATCAGGCCCTGCTCCAGCGGCGTGGCCTCGTCGGCCCGCGTCATGGCGCGCAGTTCCGGATCCCAGTTCTCGATCTCGACCTTGGCAACTCGGGTCATGGTCTCAACTCCTTCAATGTTTTTTCGGCGTGAATTCGATGTGCAGTTCCTTCAGCGCCCGCAGACAGAAATTGGGCTGGTGACGGAACTTGTTCTTGCCCGGCGCGAGCCAGAAATCGTCGATCCGGTCGATGAATGACTTGAAGCCCCAGTACAGCTCGCGACGAGCGAGCGGCGCGCCCAGGCAGTGATGGATGCCCGACCCGAACGCCAGATGGCTGCCGGCGTTCTTGCGCTCCAGATCCAGCTTGTCGGGGCATTCGAAGTGCCGCTCGTCCCGGTTCGCCGCCGCGTAGCGGGTGTTGATGATGGCGCCCTTGGGAATGGTGACGCCGTGCATCTCGATGTCCCTGGCGGCGATGCGGAACAGCCCCTGCACCGGCCCTTCCAGGCGCAGCACCTCCTCGCAGAAGGTCTTCAGGTACTTGTCCGGATCGTTCTTCAGCTTCAGCCACGAGTCCCGGTCGTCGGCCAGCAGCATGATGCCGGCGGACAGGGCGTTGGTCGAGGTCTCGGACCCACCAACGAAGGTGTCGCCGGTCAGCTCGCCATGCAGCTCGTTGTCGTTGAGGGTGCGGCCCCATTCGGGAATGAAGGTGTTGACCAGGTCCGACAACAGGGAATCGTTGGGCTCCTGGCGCAGCTTCTCGATGATCGGCTGGAAATAGTGCTGCTGCTCGATCTCCATCTCGACCGACCAGCGTTCCTCGTCCTCGGTCTGCATCATGCCCAGCTTCTTCACCCAGGCATCGGTCCAGGCCTTGATCTGCCAGATGTCCTCTTCCTTGGCGCCCATCTGCCGGCCGATGATGATCAGCGGCAGCGGTACGGCGAACTGGCGCACCCAGTCGCAGCGGCCATCCTCGATAAAATCGTCGATCAGCCGGTAGGCGAGTTCCTGGACGTCCGGATCCAGCTCCTTGATCTTGCCGGCGCGGAAGGTCTTGTCGAACAGATTGCGCAGGGCGCGGTGGTCCGGGTCGTCGCGCGCGGCCAGCGTCGGCGCCGGCAGCCAGCCCTTTTCCTCGTACAGCGCCCGCATGCGCTTGGCCCGGTCGGTGTTGATGCGGGTATCCTCGACGCTGCGGCTGTTGGAGAAGCTCTCGGTGTCCATCAGCACCTTGCGCAGGTCTTCATAGCGGGTGACGGTATAGAAGCCGGTGACCGGATCCTTCCAGATCGGCGCCTCGTCGCGCAGCATCTTGTAGGCCGGATACGGGCATTCCTGCACTTCCACATCGAGCAGGTTCACCTCATCCGGAGAGGCCGGCTGAACGGGCTCGGCCATGCGGTTCACTTCGACGTCGGACAATGCTGTCTCCTTCCGTTTCGCGGGAGCGCACGCATCCGTCGGGCCGCGCTCCCCTCGCTTCCCCGGAAAAAGGATGCGTCAGCGGCTAAATCGAGTCCATGAAAATTCACGCGTGACCGTCATTGGCCCGCGTGCTGATATGCACGGCATCAGGCGGGGAGACGAAAAATGCTGAAGGCGGTCGAGTTCTTTCGCAAGCGCGCGGGCATGCCGGACGACGAGTTCTACGATTACTGGCTGACCCGGCACGCCCAGGTCGTCCTCGGGCTGCAGGGCCTGGTCCGCTACACCCAGAACCACCCGCTGCCCGAGACGCGCGAGGGCGCCGCGCCGGCCTATGACGGCGTGGTCGAGGTCTGGTTCGACAGCGCGGATGCCCTGCGGCGCAATACCGAAAGCAGCTACTGGCCCGAGGTGGTTGCCGACGAGATGAAGTTCATCGACCGATCCTCCCTCGCCCTGCTGCTGGTCGACGAGCACATCATCATGGACGGCGCCTGGCCGCGCGCCGGCGTCAAGAGCATCAAGACGACGACGCACCGGCCCGGCATGGACATCGCCGCGTTCCAGCGGCACTGGAAGGATGTCCACGGCCCGCTGGTCGGCGCCATCCCCGGCGTGCGCCGCCATGTGCAGAACCACGTCAAGGCCGGCGCCTACCAGTCCGGCGCGGCGGTGTTCTGCGACGGTTATGGCGCCACCTGGTTCGACAGCCTGGCCGATGCCCGCGCCTCCGGCCCGACGCCGGAGCACAAGGCGGTCGATGCCGACGAGGCCGCGTTCAAGGATACCGCCGCGACCATCCGGCTGATGGTCACCGAACATGTGATCAGGGCCTGACCGTGCTGAAATTCGCCGCCTTCTTCCGCAAGCATCCCGAGCTTTCCCATGCCGAGTTCCAGCGCTACTGGCTGGGCGTCCATGCGGGCGTGGTCCTGCGGCTGCCCGGCCTGATGCGGTATGTGCAAAGCCATCCCCTGCCCGGCACCCTGCAGGCCGCCTCGCCCTTTCACGGCATGGCCGAGGTGTGGCTGGCGGACGACGCCGACCTGTCCCGCGATCCGGCCGATCCCTACTGGACCGAAGTGGCCGAGGATGAAGCCCGCTTCATCGACCCCGCCAGCCTGACCGTGCTGCCCATCGACGAACGGGTGCTGAAGCAGGGCGAGTGGCCGAGGCCCGGGATCAAGATCGTCCGGACCCTGAAGCACATGAACGGCAAGGTCCCGCCCGTGGCGCTGATGCCGACGGTCGGGCGCTATGCGAGGAACACGGCGCGCGGCGAGGACGGGTTCTGCGGCGGCTATGACACCACATGGTTCGCCAATCCCGCCGCGGCGCACGGTACGGCGGCGACCATGAAGGACGCCGCGTCGATGGATGTCATGATCACGGGCGAGCACGTCATCAAGGCTTGACGGCCCGGCGCCGCTGCTGGTCTCCTGCGTGCGGGGAAGACCGCATGGTAACAAGGGGAGACTGCCGATGAACGATCCGTTGACCGATCTGGCGCGCGCGCAGCCGGACAAGCTGGCCGTCATCGACGACCGTCCCGACGGCACCATCATCCGCTGGACCTATGCCCAGCTCGAGGACAACGCCAACCGGCTCGGCAATGTCTTCCTGTCGCTGGGGCTGGAGCCGAAGAACCGGGTCGTCTGGTTCGGGCGCAACTCGCCCTGGATCGTCGCCATGATGGCCGCGGGCCGCAAGACCGGCGCCACTTCGGTGCCGATGAACTATCGCCTGGCGCCCGAGGAAGTGGCCTACATCGTCGACAATTCGGATGCCGACTTCATCTTCGTCGATGCCGAGTTCGCCCCGGTGCTGGAGCAGATCCGCGCGGACATTCCCAAGGTGCGCGCGATCGTCGTCTTCGACGGACCGCCCGGCAAGGACATGCTGAGCGCCGCCGAGCTGATCGCCGACGCGGACACCGCCACCATCATGCCCCGGCTGCTGCCCGGCCAGGCCAATTCCATGATCTACACCTCCGGCACGACGGGCCGCCCCAAGGGCGCCTACCGCGACAACATGGGCAACGCTGAACTGGCCGCAAAGCTGATGGAGCTGATCGGCTACCGCCCGGACGACGTCTACATCACCACCGGCCCGCTCTACCATTCCGGCCCGGCCTCGTTCATGGGCATGGGTCTCGGCATGGGCCAGACCGTCATCCTGCAGCGCAAGTTCGATGCCGAGGACTGGCTGCGCCTGGTCGACAAGTACAAGGTGTCGTCCAGCTTCTCGGCGCCCACCCCGGTCCGGCGCATCTGCCAGGTGGACGAGGAAATCTTCGCGAAATACGACGTCAGTTCCATGCGGGTGCTGATCGCCAATGCCGCGCCGTGGTCCTACGCGCTCAAGAAGATGTATCTGGACCGCTTCCCCAAGCTGTCGCTGTTCGAGGTCTATGGCTCGACCGAACTGGGCGTGAACACCATCCTGACGCCTGAATACCAGCTGTCCAAGCCGGGCTCGTGCGGCAAGCCCGCGCCGGGCGTGGAGATCTTCCTGCTGGATGACGACGGCAATGTCATCACCACGCCGCACACGCCCGGCGAGCTGTTCATCCGCAGCAAGGGCGTGTTCACCGAATACTACAAGGCGCGGGACCAGTTCATGAAGGACCGGCGCGGCGACAAGCAGACCGTGGGCGACGTCGCCTATTTCGACGAGGAAGGCTTCTACTACATCTGCGACCGCAAGAAGGACATGATCATCTCCGGCGGTATGAACATCTATCCCGCCGAGATCGAGGACGCCCTGGAGCACCATCCGGACGTCATGGACGTGGCGGTGTTCGGCATCCCCAGCGAGGAATGGGGCGAGAGCGTGCACGCCATCGTGGTGCCGCGCCCCGGCAGCCACCTGACGCCGCAGGACGTGATCGCCTATGCCCGCGATCACATGGCCGGCTACAAGGTGCCGCGCTCGGTGGATTTCATCGACGACATCCCCCGCACCGGGTCCGGCAAGATCCTCAAGCGCGAGTTGCGCGAGCCCTACTGGAAGGGCCAGACCAGCAAGGTCGGTTGATCCTGCGCAAAGACGGCACCTTCTCGACCCGCCATCCTGTCTGCCGGATCAACAGGCCGGGAAGCCATTATGCGACAGACACCCTACGACATGCTCGGCGGCGAAGCGGGCGTGCGCGCCCTCGCCGCCGCGTTCTACGACGCCATGGACAGGCTCGAGGAAGCACACGACATCCGGGTCATGCACGCCGCCAATCTGGACGAGATCAAGGACAAGCTGTTCGAATATCTGTCCGGCTGGCTGGGCGGCCCGCCGCTTTACCGCCAGAAATATGGCGGTATTTGCCTGACCAAGGCCCACGCGCCCTATGCCATCGGCGAAAAGGAGCGCGACCAGTGGCTGCGCTGCATGGAAGAGGCGCTGATCGAGGTCGGCGCGCCGGAAGAGCTGCGGCAGGCCGCGAAGGTGCCGTTCTTCCGGATCGCCGACACGGTCAGGAACCGACGCGACGACACCGCCGCTAGTAGCGCGCACGCATGCTGACGTAGAAGCTGCGGCCCTGTTCGGGGAAGCCATCGGTCAACGTATGTGATTCGTCGAACAGGTTCCGCGCGCCGACACCGATCGCCACGCCGTTCAGCAGTTCGTAATCGATGCGCAGATTGGCCTGCACATGGCTGCCGGTGCGATAATAGCGCGTGCCCGCCGTGTTCACCGTCCAGCGGCTGGACGCGATGTCCAGGTTGGGGACGATGCGCAGGCGCTCGAGCGGCGACCAGTCGACATAGAGAAACGCCTTGTGTGTCGGCACGCCGGTCGGCTCGAAGGCCGCGTTCGACGGATCGTTCAGGTCGCGGTGCGTGTAGGTGTAGTTGACGCCCGCGTTCAGCAGCGGACCCAGCTCAGCGGTCAGCGACAGCTCGCCGCCATAATACTTGCCCTTGCCCACATTGCGGCTCTGGCTCACCGCGTTGTCGGTGCAGACATTGGCCGGCGTGCAGGTGACGTAGATGAACGGAAACGACACGATGACGTCCGAGAGGTGGGAATAGAACAGCGCCCCTTCCGCCCGCACGGCGCCGAAATCATGGGACCCGCCGATTTCCACATTGGTCGCCCGCTCCGCGTCCAGGTCCGGGTTGGAGATCGCGCCGCCAAAGCGTGAACTGAAGCGCTCGAACACCGTGGGGAACCGCGACCGGGAGGACACGCTCGCGTGCATTGCCGTCGCCTCGTCCGGCGCCCATTCCAGCTTGGCCTGGCCGTTGACCGCGTCCGCGTTGCGAAGCGGATAGCTGAAGATGGCCGATGGGCCGCCGCCCGGCGGCGTGCCGTATTCCTCGGCCCGCTTCAGGTCACGCCAGTCGACGCTGACGCCCGCCACGAAAGACAGCGCCGGCGACAGCGCCAGGCGGTTTTCGGCGGCGATGCTGTAGGTTTCCTCCAGGTTGGTCTGGCGCGGCTCGGTGAAGCCGGAGGGAAACCCCTGCTGATATTCAACATGCTCGTCGCGCCGGTAATGGAAGGCGATGCTGAGCGTATCGGCGGAAGACAGCGCCAGATCGAGCTGGGCGGAACCGCCCCAGGCCTCATCCTCATAGTGGCTGTTGAACGCCCGGCCGAGGGTCTGGCTGTTCTGGTTCCGGTTGTCGAACGCACGAAGCAGATTGTTGAAGCTGTTGCGGTAAACCCGCGTTTTCAGCGTCGCCCAGTCCGCCATGCGGGTGGTCGACAGGAAATAGATGCTTTCGAGATTCCAGTACGGCCAGCTCCAGAAGCGCTGGGTATTGAGGCCGTCGGTCACATGCAGCGGCGCGTTCTTGCTGCCCTCCTGGCGCGTGTAGCTGATCGAGTACTCGTCCGTGTCATTGGGCGTGAAGCCGAATTTCAGGTTCGCGCGCCAGTCCTCGGTCCGGGAAAAATCCCGCTCGCCGCCAGTTTCCGCCGAGCCGGAAGTCGGTACGTAGCCGCCCGGCAAATCCCAGTGATCGACGAAATTGCGCGTGTACGAGCCCTGCGCGTACCATTTTTCCTGCCGGGTCCCCAGCAGGACGAACACATTGTATCCGGCGTAGTCGACATCGGAATCCAGACCGAGCGTGCCCCGCACCTCGGCCTCGAATTCCTTGGTCGGCTTGCGCGTCACCAGATTGACGGCGCCGCCCATCGCGCCAGGACCGTCGAGCACCGAGGCATAGCCTTTCGCCACCTGGATTTCGGCGATGTCCGGCGTGAGGAAGCGGCCATAGTCGAGCCTGTTGTCGGCCGGCAGATAGACGCGGATGCCGTCAATGGACAGCGGCACCTGGAAGCGGTCGAACCCGCGCACGAAGATGAGCCGTTCATTGCGCGAGCCACCCGAGTTGGACGCCGAAACACCCGGAATCACGGCCACCGCATCATCCAGCGTGTTGCGGTTGAAGAGATAGATCCCCTCGGCGGGCAGCGTCGACTGGCCGATCGGCGCGTTCTCGTGCCGGGGCGCCGTGACGGTGATCTGGCCCAGGGTGAAGGCATTGTCCTCGGCGGCGGCGGTACCGGAGGCACCGGTCAGCACGGCCAGTATCGCGGCGGCGTATCGCATTCATTCCCCCATACGTCATTGCTCTTGATTGATCGCTATATACAGATGAATATTTCGTTACGCTATATTCAACAGGATATATCGAATCGAATGAGGGAGGGAAATTCCATGCGTCACGGACTGCTCTATACGGTTTTGGGGCTGGCGCTCGCTCTGGCGCAAACGGCGGCGGCCATGCCTGACTGCACCGGTAAGTCCAGCGAAATCCCCGCGGAACTCTCGGCCTGGAACATGCGCACCGCGGTCGCGGCAGCCCCCGCGGCGTCAGCCGCCCCCGAGGTCACCCTCGGGGGCGCCGCCGATGTGGCGTTGGCGAAGGACAGCTCGATCGCCTACGCGGCCGCGCCGGGAAAGGCAGGCGCGGCGGACAGCCATGGCGGCCTGTTGGCTCTCGACGTCACCGACGCAGGCACCTATCAGGTCGCGCTCGGCGGCAAGGCGTGGGTCGATGTGATCCGCGACGGCAGGGCGATCCCCTCGACGACGCATGGCCATGGGCCGGACTGCTCCGGTATCGCCAAGATCGTGGACTTCCCGCTGGAGCCGGGTCGCTATCTGGTACAGATCGCCGGGAGCGCGTCGCCCGCGATCACGCTACTGGTCCTGCGCCGGCCGTGAGGCCACGGCCTGCTCCTCTTCGTCCGGTCTCGGCGCATAGGTGCCGATCGAGGTGAGGAGAAACGCGGTCAGATTGGCGGCCTGGAACATGGCGCCCGACACCAGGAACATGCCCGCCACCGCCGCCTCGGGCGCATCGATGTAGTGGCTCATGCCCAGCCCCAGCCCGACCAGCATCAAATCCTGGTTGGGCAGAAGGGGCAACCGCGTCAGCACCATCTGGGCGGTCAGGAACAGCAGCCAGGTCAGGAACGGCACATGCGGGAACACCACCGCCCACTGCGCCGTCTGCAGCAGCAGGATCAGCAGGACCCGTACCGCGTGGATGCCGGTGATCCTCGCCGCCATGCCGAACGGCACGCTCATGATCCGGCGGTTGAGGCCGATGACCAGCAGCACCATCAACGCGCCCACCAGCACCGTCGCGCCAATGTAGCTACCCGTGTCTGGCGATGCCTTGAGAATGGTCTCGAGCTGGCCGGTGGCGAAAAACGCGGCGACCAGAATCAGCGTGAACGAGTTGGAGGCCAGGCCGGAGAGCAGGTTGTTGTCCTTGACCATGGACAGGATCTGCCGGCTCCCCAACGCGAGGTGACGGCGCGCCCACAGGAACATGTAGGCTTCGCCCGAATAACTCATCACCGCGTAATTGTAGACACGCTTGCGCACGAACATGGGCAGGCTGCGCCAGAAGCCGATGCGCCAGCGCATCGTCCGATAGGTGAACAGCTCGGCCACCGGGATGACGAAGTACATCGCCACGAACAGCACATAGAACCAGATGGTCTCCGGCAGCGACCGGCGCACCTCGCTCCAGCCGATTTCGGCGATCCGGCTGGCCAGATACACCAGCACGCCGCCGACCAGCAGCAACTGCATCGCCTTCAACGCGATTTTCACCGGCCGGCGAGAGAGCCAGTGGTTCCACGCCGTCAGCGAGAAGACTCTTGATTTCTGCCAAGGCGCCAATGCTTATCCCCGCGCCTCCATGCCCGCCTTGCGCGGACGCTGCCTCCTGCGCGTCATGGCGCCCACATAGAGCATTGGGGCAGCGTTGAAAAGAGCGCGCGTCTCACGTCAGCGCGGTACCGTTGGCGACGGCGGACGCCCCTGCCGGGACGGTGTCGGCCGCCAGGCCGCGCCGAAGCGCGATGACCTCGCGGTAATGACCCAGCAGCTCTTCCATGACGGCGTCCCACGTGTAGCGCCGCGACCGGTCATGGGCGGCGGCGCCCATCGCGCGGCGCAACTCGCCATCGGTGACCAGCGCCGCGACCGCCTCGATATAATCACCCTGACAGTCGGGGGTGACGAGAAAGCCGCTTTCGCCCGAGGCCACCAGCGAGCGCGAACCGGTCGCGTCGGCACAGACGGCCGGAAGCCCCGATGCCATGGATTCCAGCGTCACGATGCCGAATGTTTCCGTGACGCTGGGATTGAGAAAAATATCCGAGGACGCATAGGCCCGCGCCAGGGCATCGCCTTCCAGGTGGCCCGTGAACACGGCGTCGTCGGGCAGCGCCGCCGCGAATCGCTGATGTTCCGGGCCGTCGCCCACGACCATGACACGGTGAGCGATCCCCTTTGCCCGCAGGCCGAGGATGGTCCGCACGAACGAATCGATCCCTTTCTCCAGGACCAGCCGTCCCACGAACGCCACCACCACCTCGTCGTCGGCGATACCCATGGAGCGCCGCCAGGCCGTATCGCGCCGGCCCGGATTGAATCGGGCCTCGTCGACGCCCCGGCTCCAGATCCGCACGTCGCGGGCCATCTGCTGCTGGCGCAGCACCTCGGCCGTGGACTCCGACGGCACATAGATCTGTTCGCATTCCGCGTAGAAGTGCTGGAGGTACCGGGTGACGTATTTCTCGACCCAAGCAGCGTGATAATAGCGAAAATAGGTATCGTACCGGGTGTGGAACGAGGCCACGCACGGCATGTTCCAGCGCCGCGCCAGACGCCGCGCGGCATAGCCCAGCAGATCCGGCGCCGCGAGATGGAACAGGGTAGGACGGAACGCCTTCAGGCGTTCGCGCTGGGCGCGCGGCAGGCCCAGCGCCATTCGATATTCCGACCGGCCCGGAAGCGGGACAGAGGGCACCGAAACGAGGGTTCCCGCCGGCTCGAAGGCGGGCGGATCGACGGTCGCCGAGAAGACCAGGCTGGGGATGCCCCGCCGCTCCAGATAGGAAACGAGATGATTGAGCGCGACGGCGGCGCCATCGGTCACATAATTGTAATTGCCCGAGAACAGGGCGACCCTGAGCGATTGGTCAGGCATGGTGGAGCGTCGGTCTTTTAGTCGGCATGCGCCTTATCTTAATCCATCCACCCGTGCCGGTACTACCCGGGCCGGACCGCCTCCGGAGGAACACGCCGTCCCCGCCATCCTCGATAGCTTGTAGCCGGTGGGAGAATACGCAAGAGCAGGCGATCAAGTTTCGGAAAAAAGCGTATGCGCGACACGGTTGTGGGCTTTTGCTATCCGGTGCGCGCCGGAGTAACATGTTCCGGGGGCAAGGGCGCCGTTCGGCAAGATCATATGGGAACGGACCACGACGTATGGGCGATCGCACTGCTATCGCATTGATTGAAGACGACCCGGCTCTTGCGAAGGCAATGGCCCAGTATCTGTCGTTCTCTGGGTTCGAGGTGGCCATCGGCGCCTCGTGCGAGGAGGCGCGCCTGATCGCCCGCACCCAGCCGATCGCCCTGTTCATCCTGGACCGTATCCTGCCCGATGGCGACGGTCTGTCGCTGGCGGGCTTTCTGCGCACGATCTCGGATGCGGCCATCATCATCCTCTCGGGCAGGGGCGAAGTGAACGCCCGGATCGAAGGCCTGAACACCGGCGCCGACGACTATCTGGTCAAGCCCGCGGCGCCCGAGGAACTGCTCGCGCGGGTCAACGCCGTCATTCGCCGGTCGCGCAGCGCCCGTCCGGTCGAGGCCAATAACGGATCCATCTGGCGGGTGAACAATTTCACCCTCGATGCGGTCAACAACCAGTTGACCGGCGACGCCGGGGCCAGCGCCGCGCTGACCGAGATCGAGACGCTCATCCTGTCGCGCCTGATCCAGAGTCAGAACGACGTGGTGGACAAGAACAGCCTGAGCATGTTCGCGCTGGGCCGCGCATGGCAGCCGGAGGACCGCAGCATCGACGTGCATCTGGCGCGGCTGCGGCGCAAGTTCCGCGACGTGGGACTGAACGACAACGTCATCCACACCGTCCGCGGCAAAGGCTACCGCTTCGTCACATCGTCCCTCACTTGACACGAAAACGGCACCTTTTCAGGTGCCGTAGTTGGTCTTCAGTGCCTTAGGGAGTTAGCGGGCGGCGACCTGGCCCGCGGCAGGTTGATCCGCGGCGGCCAGCAGCCACCAGTTCTTTTCGCTCAGGGAGTAGACGGCCTGGTACTGCTCCAGCTGCTCGGGCGGCATGGTCCGGAGCTCGACGCAGTCCAGCACGACGGGCGCGCCGTCGACCATCACCAGCGAGACCATGTGCGCCTGGTCGTTGAAGGCGACCAGCGTCATGCGCATGTCCTCCGGCGCGACGCCCAGTTCCCGCAGCAGGAAATACTTGAACAGGGCGAAATCCTCGCAGTCGCCACCCTGCTGGTTGAACATTTCTTCCGGCGTCGCCCAGTAATCGGCCTGCCGGTAGATGTCCCAGTCGGACCAGTAGCCCATCTTGTTGACGATATCGTTCACCCGCTGCACCTGTTCCGCGCGCGACAGCGGCCGCAGCTCGACGAGCGTCTGGTTCCAGAAGGTCTTGAAGCAGTGTTCCGCGCTCTCGTCCTGGCACGGCGACGGGCTGACCAGGGCGCTTTCCTGCCGCCGGAGCACATCCGTCCATTTGCTGGAATGTCCGACATCGAGCGGCATCACCGGGCGAGCGCCGAACGCCTCCGTCAGAGGGTCCGCCGCGACGCTGATGCGGTCGAGGGAATTGGTGTCCGTGCGGCCCGCGGCCGAGGCCGGCGCCACCGCGAGCGACCATGCCAGGATGGACGCCGCAATGACCGAGAACCACGGCACAATAAAGCCATGACGAGGCTGGATTGACATCCGCCTGACCCTTTCGGCGGCCCCGCTACCCGTTCGGTATTACCGAGTGTGGGCCGGTGGCTTTGCGTCCCGCCGTTTCCGACGGTTTGCCGTTTCGAGGAATAATAAAACTTCTACGAGCCTATTTAGGCAGGTGGATCAAAACGGGGCACGTAAAGTTTCGTAAATGGGACGGAATTAAGGTTAAGAATTGTAACATCTTGACGAATTAGAACAAATTCGCAGCAATTTCAGGGCGCCGCCCTATGAATCGAGGACCTCCCGCAGCTTGTCGGCCAGCTCGTTCCGGGGGAACGGCTTGGAGAGCAGCACCACGCCCTCGTCGAGACGCCCATGATGGATGATGGCGTTTTCCGTGTAGCCCGACATGAACAGGGTCTTGCAGCCCGGCAGCTTCTCGCCGATGGCCTCGGAGACCTGGCGCCCCGTCATCCCCTTGGGCAGCACGATGTCGGCGAGCAGCAGGTCAGGCCGGACGCCATCGCTGACCAGCTGGATGGCCTCGGGACCATCGGACGCCACCACCACCCTGTATCCGAGGGATTCGAGCAGCACCGTCACCGTCTGCCGCACGGCCGGGTCGTCCTCGACCAGCAGGATCGTCTCGGTTCCCGTCTTGACCGTCCGCGTCTCGCGGACGGGCTCGTCCTCGGCGACGCCGGCCTTGTCGCGCGGGAAGTAGATCTTGATCGTGGTGCCTTCGCCGGGCTCGCTGTAGATCTTGATGTGCCCGCCCGACTGCTTGACGAAGCCGTAGGTCATGCTGAGGCCGAGGCCGCTGCCCCGCCCCACATCCTTGGTCGTGAAGAACGGCTCGAAAGCGCGCGCGATGACCTGCGGCGTCATGCCCGTGCCGGTATCGGTCACCGCCAGCATGAGATAGTCACCGGCCTCGACCTCGCCATGTTCGGCGGCATAGTGATCATCGAGCTGGGCATTGAGGGTCTCGATGGTCAGGCGGCCGCCCAGCGGCATGGCGTCACGGGCATTCACGGCGAGATTCATCAGCACGTTTTCGAGCTGGCTGCGGTCCACCTCCACCGGCCACACATCACGCTGCAGCATGGTCTCGATGGCGATCTGCTCGCCCAGCGTGCGCTGGAGGATGCGTACCGTGTCATCCACCAGCTTGTTGATGTCGATCACCTTCGGTCGCAGCGGTTGGCGGCGCGAAAAGGCGAGCAGCCGGCTGGTCAGTTCGGCGCCCCGCGCCACCGAGGACAGGGCGGCGTCGGCAAATTCATTGCCGTCGGGATCGTCCTCGACCATCTCCTTCAGCATCTCGATGTTGACCTGCATGGCCATCAGGAGATTGTTGAAATCGTGGGCGACGCCGCCGGTCAGCTGGCCGATGGTCTCGAGCTTCTGGACCTGCTGCAGCTGCGCCTCGGCGCGCTTGCGGTCGGTGATGTCCTGAATCGCCGCCACGTAGGCGCGCTGACCGCCGATCTGCATCGCGGTCACCGAAATCTCCACCGGAACGGTTTCGCTGCCATGCCGGAGCAGGGTGAACTCGCGCGGCACGCCGAGCCCCGCCTTGGGATCGCCGGCGTCTCCGACCGGCAGGAACATGGCGGCATAGACCGCCCGGTCCTCCGAAAGCAGAACTTCCGAGAGGCGGTTACCCGCCATGTCGCGCACCGGCGCGCCCACGATCCGCTCGGCCTCCGGATTGAGCGACACGATCGCGCCGGCGGAATCCATGGTGACGATGCCGATGGACGCCGCCTCCATCACGGCCCGGTTACGCGCCTCGCTGTCGCGCAGGGACTGTTCGGCACGGCGCAACTCCGTCAGATCCCGACCGGAACTGAGGATGCTGATCTCTCCCGTCTGCGAGTCGCGGACCGATGACGTGATCCAGTCGATCAAGCGGCGCTCGCCCTTGCGCGTCACCACATAACCTTCACGTCGCTGATACCGGTCATCGCCAGTGTCCACCAGTCGATCGAGGCCGAGCTTGAGGTCCGAACGGACGTCGGGCGGTACCGCGAGCTGAAACCAGTTCCGGCCCATCAGCTCGTCTTCCGCGTAGCCGAGCAGCTCCCGGCATTGGCGGTTCACCAGTCGAATGGTCCCGTCCGGATCCAGCGCGATGATGATGACCCCGGCGATGTCCAGATAGCGTTCCGCCCGTTGCCGGGCCTCATGGGCTTCCTGCTCGGCCTGCTTGATGTGCGTGACGTCCTGGATGATGCCGTTCATGCCGATGACACGGCCGGTCGCGTCACGCTCGACATAGTTCACGGTCTGGACGTGCAGCATTCCACGCGTTTGCGACATGAAGCGGTAGGTGGTTTCCGCCCGCTCATCAACTCCCCGGATCAACCGCTCCGCCCCCACATTGAGCGCGGCGCGATCGTCGGGATGAATCAGCGCCTGTCCCGCTTTTGCATCGAAGCAGGCGAATTCGTCGCCCACGCCCAGGATGGCGCGGGTAGCGGCCGGCATGGTGTACAACCGTGAAGCGGCGTCGTAGTGGGTTTCTCCCAGGCGCGCCATGCTCTGCGCCTGACGCAGCTGCCGTTCGCTGCGCGCCACTTCGCGCAGCGCCTCGTTACGCTCGGTCACGTCCATGTAGGACGCGATGATCAGCGGTTCCTCGTCGGGCGCGCCCCGATGCGCCGCGGCGGCGACGAGCACGTCGCGGTGGCTGCCGTCCAGACGCACGATGGGAAGCTCGCCCTCCCAGTGTCCTGGCGGTCCGAGCAGGCTGCCGAAGGCCGCCTGCGCCAGCTCGGGGTCCCGCACCGGATCGAGCGCGTGCAGCCGCCGGATCTCCTCCGGCCCCGTCGCGCCCATGAGGTCCATGAAGGCCCGATTGCCATAGCTGAAGTAGCCATCCGCGCCGACCATGGCGATCGCCCCGGCCGAATTCTGCAGGGCGCTGTCGCGAATGGCGATTTCCCGGTCCGCCGCGCGCCGCGCGGTATTGTCCTGGACCGCGCCGTTCATGCGGATCACGCCGCCCTTTTCGTTGAGAAAGGCGCGGGCGAGGCCGGTGATCCAGATAGTGCCGCCTTCCGGGCGCACCAGGCGCATTTCGGTTTCGATGATCTCGTCCTGGCCGGACCGCAACCGTTCGACGTCGGCGGCGACCCGGGCGGCATCGTCCGGATGCACCCGCGACATGAGATCGCCCAAAGGCAGCGGCCCGTGATCGGCCGGAAAGCCGTAGAGCCGGAGCATCTCGGGCGAACAGTTCAGGGTCTCGGAGCCGACGTCCCATTCCCAGCTGCCGAGTTGCGCGATCTGCTGCGCGACGAGCAGGTTGCGTTCGCTGTTGGCGAGCGCCAGTTCTGCCTGCTTGCGCTCGGTCACGTCCCGCGTGGTGCCGACGATACGCAGCGTTTCGCCCGTTTGCCGGCCCAGCACCCGGCCATAGGCCGACAACCAGATGGAACGCCCGTCCGGCAGGCGCGTGCGCATGGTCAGGTCGTAGGTCGAGCGTTCGCCGGCCACGATGCCGGCGAGCACCTCCTCGACCTTGCGCTGATCCGCGGGCGGCAGCGCCGCGATCCAGTCGTCCAGATTGTCGGAAATGGTCTCGTTGCCGCGTCCGATCAGGCGCGCGAGATTCTCGTCCGCCAGGATGCGGCGCTCCAGCGGTAATATTTCCCAGGCCGCCGTGCCGGATACCTCGCTGGCCAGCCGGTAGCGCCTGTGCAGGGTTCGCAGCTCCCGCTCCTGCTGGCGGCTTTGTGACACATCCTGCATGGCGCCGAGCACCGAAAGCGGATGGCCCGCCGCATCGCGCGTCACCTCGCCCAGGATGCGCAGATGCAAAAGCCTGCCATCGTCCCGGACCACGCGCGCTTCCAGATCGTATGATGCCTCACCACGCAGGGCGTCGGTGACCGACCGGGCCAGGCTTTCCTTGTCCTCGGGATGCACGAGCCGCATCCAGTCGTTGTCGTCGGCCTCCTGGCCGGCAAGCCCCAGCAGCGCGGCGACACCTTCGCTCCATGTAACCCGATTTTCGGCGATGTCCCATTCCCAGGCGCCGGAGCCCCCCAGCAGTTCCGCGCGTTTCAGGCGGTTGGCCTCGGCCTCGACCCGTTCCTCGAGCAGCTTTTCGCGCGTCACCACTTCCGAGAAGATCAGGATGCCACCCACCTCGCCTTGCCGGTCGCGCCAGGGAACATATTCCCATTTGACCGAGAGACGCGCGCCGCTGGGCAGGATGTATTCATCGGAATCATGCCGGATGATCTCGCCGGCAAGGCAGCGGCGATGGCGCTCGCGACGCTCTTCGTCCAGATCGGGAAAGACGTCGTAGTGCAACCGGCCGACGACTTCGACGCCCTCGAGTTCCAGGTCCTTGTACCAGCGATCGCTGACCGCCAGATAACGCAGGTCGCGGTCCAGCACGGCGACCGATGCGGGCGTGTGCGCGAGAAACAGCCCCCACAGGCCGGGACTGTCCGGCGGTGCGGGCAATGAATCCGGCGGCCTGTTCATGTCACGCGCCGCGCGGTCAGCCGCAAGGCTGACGCCGTTTGCCCGGCGCGTGGCCGCGCGGGATGTCCAACTGCATTGCCCCGATGCATGCCGACCCCGCTCCTCTCGCGGATCTTGCGTGTCTCCCCGCCGGACGCGTCAGGCTCCCCACCCCCGCGCCGACCTGTCCGATACTGCACTCTGGCGCCCGGCAGATAAAGTACTGAAAGGACTGAGCGTCCCAGCCCCTTGTCAGCGGGGCGGAGGGAAGTGCTGCTGGAACTCCTCGGTGGTGTTCACCTTCGGATAGGGCGCCGCCGGAACCGGCACCCCGAGGAAGCGGCACAGCGGCTCCCAGCCGTCCGAGGCCTGGAACACCAGGAGGCGATCGGCGGGAATCACCTTCCGCACGGTTTCGTTGTGACGGTTGTAGACCGCGATGGCATGGGCCCGGTCATCGATGTCACCGCCGAACGTATTCTCGATGACCAGCTTGCGCGCCATCTCCATCTGAACCTGCACGTTGGGCGGCGCGCCCTCGCGCGGCATCTTCATGGCGCGGAAAATGGTGGCCTGGCAGCTGTCGTACCATTTGTCCGCGTCGCGCAGGCTGAGGATGACCTTGGCGTCGGGATAAAGCTCGGCAAGTTCCCGGTAATAGTTGCAGGCGGGCCAGTCGACCGTCGCCTTGTAGCCCTGGAAGACGTCCTCCCAGTCGGGCGCGGCGCCATGGGCGATGTCATGCCATTTGCCGCCGAAGCCGTGCTGCATGACTTCCATCATGTGATAGCACGGATCGAAGCCAAGCAACTCGAGCGCGCCCTTGAGCGACAGCGTGCCGGTTCGGCCGAAGCCGGCGCCAATAACCGAAAGAGCCATGTCTCCCCACCCTTTAATCAGGTTTATGAACGGCGCCGCGTCCGGCCCGGAACAGGCGACCATTCCCCCAGCTTACCTCAGGAGCCGCCCGCCGCCACCCGGATAAATCCGTGGCAGCGCGGGGTGGTATGACGCATCCTTGGACCGCGCGACACGGGAGAGCCGCGCGACCATCAAGCGGGGAGAGACATGATGAGCGGACGATTCGATCTGACCGGCAAGGTCGCCTTGGTCACCGGCGGCAGCCGCGGGCTGGGCAAGGAAATGGTGCTGGCCTTCGCCGAAGCGGGCGCCGACGTGATCATCGCCAGCCGCAAGCTGGAGAACTGCAGGACACTGGCGGACGAGGTCGCCCAGCGCTTCGGGCGCAAGGCGCTGCCCTATGCCGCCCATGTGGGCAACTGGAACGAACTGGATGGCCTGGTGGACGCGGCCTATGACGCCTTCGGCAAGGTGGACATCCTCGTCAACAATGCGGGCATGTCGCCGCTCTATCCATCGCCGGAGGATATTTCCGAGGCGCTGTACGACAAGGTTCTCGACATCAATCTGAAGGGGCCGTTCCGCCTGAGCGCCCTGGTCGGCGGCCGCATGGCGCGCGGCGATGGCGGCTCGATCATCAACATCTCCAGCATCGCCTCGCTGCGGCCGACGGCCAACGTCATCCCCTATGCCGCCGCCAAGGCGGGCCTGAACGCCATGACCATGGCCTATGCCCACGCCTACGGGCCGACGGTCCGCGTCAACTGCATCTGCTGCGGCGCGTTCCGCACCGACGTGTCGAAGGCCTGGGACATGGAGGCCGCCGAGTCCCGCGCCCGCACCAATTACGCGCTGCAGCGCATCGGCGAACCCGAGGAGGTCGTGGGCGCGGCCCTCTACTTCGCCTCCGACGCGTCGAGCTACACCACCGGCGCGGTGCTGACCGTCGACGGCGGCCGCTGACCACATGGCCGGCGCCCGTGAAAAGGGACCACGGGTCGCGATCCTGGGCGCCGGCATGTCCGGCCTGTGCATGGGAATCGCCCTGAAGCGCGCGGGATTGGACGATTTCGTCATCTACGAGAAGGCGGACAACGTGGGCGGCACGTGGCGCGACAATACCTATCCCGGCGTCGCCTGCGACGTGCCGTCCCACCTCTATTCCTATTCCTTCGCGCCCAATCCGGACTGGAGCCACGTCTATGCCCCCGGCGCGGAAATCCAGGCGTATTTCGAGCGGTGCGCGACGATCTACGGGCTGTGGCCGCATATGAAGCTCGGCCAGGAAGTCACCGACGCCCGTTTCGACGAGGCCGGCCACCGCTGGCGCCTGACGACGGGCGCCGGCGAGCACGACACCGCTGATGTACTGGTCAGCGCCATCGGCGCGCTACACATACCGAACCACCCCGACATCGCCGGTCTGGACGGCTTCGCGGGCAGCGTGATGCACTCGGCGGCGTGGAATCCCGGGATCGAGCTTTCCGGCAAGCGCGTGGCCGTCATCGGCAGCGCCGCGAGCGCGGTGCAGATCGTGCCCTCCATCGCCGACGGGGCCGGGCACATCGAGGTGTTCCAGCGCACGCCCAACTGGATCATCCCGCGCCTCGACCGTGCCTATCCCAAATCATGGAAGCGCGCGTTCCGGCGTTTGCCGTTCCTGGGGCGGCTGCACCGCTGGCAGCTCTACTGGATGCTGGAGAGCCGCTTTCCCCTGTTTCTGCGCCGTAACCGCCGTAACGAGCGGGAGAAACGGCTCGCGCTGCGGCACCTGGAGTCGCAGGTGCCCGACCCGGACCTGCGGGCAAAGCTGACGCCCGACTATCCGCCCGGCTGCAAGCGCATCCTGGTGTCAGACGATTACTACCCGGCGCTTGCCCTCGAGCATGTCCATTTGGTGACCGAGCCCATCGCCCGGATCGAACCGGACGGCATCGTCACCACGGACGGCGCGCTGCACCATGCCGAAATGATCATCCTCGCCACCGGCTTCCGCACCACCGACATGCCGAAGACCGAAATCACCGGCCGCGGCGGCCTCACCCTGAACGAGGCATGGAAGGACGGCATGGCGGCGCACCGAACCGTGGCCGTTCCGGGCTTTCCCAATTTCTTCATGCTGTTGGGTCCCAACAGCGGCCTGGGCCACAGCTCGATCATCTTCATGGTCGAGCAGCAGGTGCGCTACCTGATGCAGTGCCTGCGGAAGCTGGTCGCGCGCCGCACCATCGAGCCGCGCCCTGACTCGGCCGCCCGGTTCGACGCCGCCCTCCAGCGCGGCCTCGCCGGCACCATCTGGCAGGCCGGCTGCAAGAGCTGGTATCAGGACGAGAACGGCAAGATCACCACGCTTTGGCCGCACGGCACGATCCGCTACTGGTGGGACATGCGGAAGGTGCGGTTCGGCGAGTACACATTGAAATGACAGGGGAGAAATCGCGATGTCCACCGGACCGATGGAAGACGTCCTCGCCATCCGCGAGTTGGTCGAGCGCTATTGCGACGCCGTGATGCTGAAGGACCCCGCCCTCTGGGCGACGACCTGGGCCGAGGACGGCGCGTCCTGGGTGATGTACGGCAATCTCATGGATGGCCGCGATGTCATCGTGTCGCGCTGGACGGAGATGATGAGCGCGGTGAAGTCGATCAGCTTCTTCCCCATGATGGTGTCCGTCGACGTGAACGGCGACACCGCGACCAGCAAGAATTACTTCAAGGAAGACATTGAGTTGCATGACGGCCGGACCTACAGCTCCACCGGCTACTACAACGACGTGCTGATTAAGCGGGAGGGGCGCTGGTTCTTCGAGACGCGGACGCATACGTCACTGCACCGGAGCGCGCAGATTTCAATCGTCACCAATGTCGAAAATTGAACGTTACATGCCAAAATTATTATTATATAATTATTTATTACTAATTTTTGTTTTCATTTCTTTCTCTATTTCAATTTTACCTATACTGTAATGAGCCTTCTTATGATCATTTGGGCATAACGCAATCACATTCGTAGCAGTATCGTTCCCTCCTTCCCCAAGGGGCACGATGTGATGAGTCTCGAGATAAATTGAACCATTTTCCATTCTGAAACCCGGTTCACCGCAATACTCGCACCGGCCAGCAGCCCTTGTGAGAGCGTGTGCGCGGACTGTTCGGCTCCGCACATAGGCAGAGCCAAAAACATCAATTTTTTTGGCTTTCGATTGCTCGAAATCATTTAGGTCGAATTGATCTACGTAATGCTCCTGTGGAGCACTACGATACAGTTCAAATTCACCGTTGGAGCTATCGTAGTTCCGAACACTCCAAATTTCAGAGTCTAGTTGTCGCGCCGTAACCACCGACGGAGTCGCATTCGGATCACCAGTGTTACGCTTGGATCCATCGTTGATTATAACATAGATAGGCAAATTGTACTTAAATGCGGATTGCAGCAGGAGATCAACTTTATTCGCTCGCCTAGCCCATGCCGGTTTACCGCCCGGTCTAGAATGAACTAAAGCGTCATCTCGATAATTTCCCTGATACGACACAATACTATCTTTCAATATAAGGGAATCATGCCACAAATTTAGAACAATGAATCGCCCAGGCTCTGCATAACCCCACTCATAGCAGTATTTTGGATTTGCTTTGTAATTTTTAGACGAATAACTAGATTTCCAATCAGACGTATCTAATCCGATTTTTTCCAGTAAATCGAAAACCAACTCCTTTCTCTTGGGTAGCAACTTAATGATTTCACTCATGCAGACCTCTTGCTAAAATTCGAAATTCCTTATTCACCCACCCCTGATCGCCGGCAGGAAATAGACCTCCGATTCCGGCCCCACTTCCTCGAGGAAAGCATCCTGGTGAACCACCCCGTCGATGGCGACGGCCATGGCGTCGGACTCCAGCACCTCGGCGATGCCGGGATAGCGCTCCTCCAGCGCCCTGATCAGGCGGCGGACGTTGCTGCCTTCGCAGCGGACTTCGACCTCGCCGCCGGCGAACCGGCGGCCCAGGTCTCCGGACAATACGACCCGCGCCACCTCAGCCTTTCGCCTTCTCGGCCGCCTCCAGCGCCGCCAGCACCTTTGGCGGCGAGAACGGCAGGTCGCGCATGCGCACGCCCACGGCGTCGAAGATGGCGTTGGCGATGACCGCGAGCGGCGGCACGATGGGCGCCTCGCCCACGCCGCGCACGCCGAAGGGGTGGTTCGGGTTCGGCACCTCGATGATCACCGCGTCGATCATGGGCAGGTCGGACGCCACCGGCATGCGGTAGTCGAGGAAGCCCGGGTTCAGCAGCCGGCCCTGGTCGTCATGGATGTATTCCTCGTTCAGCGCCCAGCCGATGCCCTGCACCGCGCCGCCCTGCATCTGGCCTTCAACATAGGACGGATGCACCGCCTTGCCGGCATCCTGGAAGGTGGTGTAGCGCAGGATGGTAATCTTGCCCGTCTCGCGGTCCACTTCCAAATCGCACAGATGGGTGGTGAGCGACGGGCCGGCGCCGGCCGCGTTGATGGAGGCGTGGCCCATGATCTGGCCGCCGGTCTTGGCGGCCTTTTCGGCGATCTGGGTGATGGTCAGCGAGCGGTTGCCGGTGGCTTCCTGGGCCGCGCCATCGCGCCAGACCACATTGTCGACGTCGATGTCCCAGATCTTGGCGGCGCGCTCGCGCATGATCCGCACCGCGTCCTCGGCCGCCTGCACCACGGCCATGCCGGTGGCGAAGGTGACGCGGCTGCCGCCGGTGACGTCGTTGAAGGCGATCGCCGTGGTGTCGACGATGGACGGGCGCACCTTCTCGGCCGCGACGCCCAGCACCTCGGCGCACATCATGGCCAGCGAGGCGCGGCTGCCGCCGATATCGGGGCAGCCTTCGACCAGCGAGATGGTGCCGTCGCGGTTGACGACGACGGTGGCCGCCGACTGGCCGCCGATGTTGATCCAGAAGCCGCTGGCGACGCCGCGCCCCTGGTTGGGCCCCAGATTGGCCTTATAATGCGGGTGGTCCTTGGCGATCGACAGGCATTCGAGGCCGCCCAACGGACCGTGGGTAGGTCCATAGGGCGCCTTGGAGCCTTCGACCGCCGAGTTCTTCGCCCGGAAGTCGATGGGATCCATGTTCAGCTCGCGCGCCAGCTCGTCCAGCACGGACTCGAAGGCGAACGCGCCGTTCGGCGCGCCGGGCGCGCGATAAGCATGGATCTTGGCGATGTTGACGACCACGTCATAGCCGGTGATCGACAGGTTCGGAATGTCGTAGGGCGCCGAACAGAACATCACCGCCGCGCCCACCGGCGAGCCCGGGAAAGCGCCGGCCTGGAACTTGATGACCACCTCGGCCGCGGTGATGGTGCCGTCCTTGGTGACGCCGATCTTGGCGGTCATGGAACTGCCGGAATGCGGACCGGTGGCGCGCAGCACCTCGCCGCGCGTCATGGTCATCTTCACCGGCCGGCCCGAGGCCTTGGCCAGCATCAGCGCCAGCGGCTCGAGATAGACCGTGGTCTTGCCGCCGAAGCCGCCGCCGATCTCGGCCGGGATCACCTTCAGCGACGAGGCTTCCATGCCCAGCATGTTCACGCACAGATCGCGGATCAGGAACTGGCCCTGGCTGGAGCACCAGACCATCGCCTGCCCGTCCTCGGCATAGTTGGCGACGCAGCCCTGCGGCTCGATATAGCCCTGGTGCACCGGCTTGGTGGTGTAGGTCCGCTCGATGACGATGTCGGCTTCTTCGAAGCCCTTGGCGATGTCGCCCTTGCCCACGAAGATGCGCTTGGCGACGTTGGACGGCTTCTCCGGCTTCGGGTCGACGCCGTCGGTGAACAGATCGTCGTGCAGCAGCGGCGCGCTCTCCTGCATCGCCTCGTCGACGTCGATGACGTGCGGCAGAACTTCATACTCAACCTCGATCAGGCCGAGCGCCTGCTGGGCGATCGCGTCGGAGATCGCGGCCACGGCGGCGACCGGATGGCCGTCGTAGAACACCTTGTCGCGCGCCAGCAGGTTCTTGGCCAGATGCTGGGCGTTGATCGCCGATTCGCCGGCCTGGGTGATGCCCGGCGGCGGCAGCGGCAGATCGGCGCTGGTGATCACGGCCTTGACGCCGGGCAGCGCGCGCGCCTTGTCGGTGTTGATCGACCGGATGACGGCGTGGGCGTGCGGGCTGCGCAGAACGCGGCCCCACAGCATGCCCGGCAGCGTGAAGTCCGAGGCGTAGTTGGCGCGGCCGGTGACCTTGTCGGCGCCGTCATGGCGGATCGGACGGGTGCCGACGACCTTGAATGACTTGGGTTCGTAGGTCATGCCTGTTGCCCTTTCATCCCGGCGGCCGCGTGCTGCACGGCGCGGACGATCTTGTCATATCCGGTGCAGCGGCACAAATTACCGGCCAGCCAGTAGCGGATCTCGGTTTCGGTGGGATCGGGATTGCGATCGAGCAGCGCCTTGGCCGCGACGATGAAACCCGGCGTGCAGAAGCCGCATTGCAGGGCGGCATCCTCCAGGAACGCCTGCTGAACCGGATGCAGCCGGTCGGGCGCGCCGATGCCTTCGATGGTGACGATTTCCTTGCCGGTCGCCTCGACCGCCAGCATCAGGCAGCCGCAGACCAGCGTGCCGTCGACCATGATGGAGCACGCGCCGCAATCGCCGGTGCCGCAGCCCTCCTTGGTGCCGGTCAGGCCCAGCGTGTTGCGCAGCACATCGAGCATGGTCTCCGGCGCCTCGCACAGGAACTCGACGGGATCGCCATTGACGGTGGTGGATACATGAGATTTGGCCATCAGCGTGCTCCCGCCCGTTCAAAGGCGATCAGCGTCGCCCGTTTCGCCAGTACCCCCACCACCTTGCGGCGGTAGTCGATGGTGCCGCGCTTGTCGTCGATCGGCCGGGCGGCGGCGCCGGCCAGTTCGGCGAGCTTCGCCAGCACGGCATCGTCCAGCCGCGAGCCGATCAGAATCTCCGCGGCCCCGTCCAGCAGCAGCGCCGTCGGCGCCACCGCGCCGATGCCGACCCGCGCGTCGGCGACGGCGCCATCGGCATCGAGGGTCAGGTTCACGGCGGCGCCGGCGACGGCGATGTCCATTTCCGTGCGGGGAATCATGCGCAGATAGGCGTCGCCCGAGCGCGCCGGACGCGCCGGCAGCAGGAACGAGGCGACGATCTCTCCCGCGGCCAGCGAGGTCCTGCCCGGTCCGGTGGCGATCTGCTCCACCGGCACGGAACGCCGGCCGTTCGGGCCGACGATCTCGGCCACCGCGCGCGCGGCGATCAGCGCCGGCGTGGTGTCGGCGGCCGGCGAGGCGTTGCACACGTTGCCGCCCAGGCTGGCCCGCCCCTGAACCTGCGTCGAACCGATCAGCCCGGCGGCCTCGACCACGCCCGGCCAGGCCTGCGCCAGCGCGGCATGATCGGTGATGTCCGCGCCGCACACCGCCGCGCCGATGCGGAAGCCGTTGCCCGTGTCGGAAATGGTCCGCATCTCGGCGATTCGCTTCACGTCGATGACCGCGCCCGGCGCCGCGCTGCCCGCGCGCAACTGCACGAGAAGGTCGGTGCCGCCCGCGAGAACACGGGCGCCGGCGACCGACGCCAAAGCCGCCACGGCCTCTTCGACCGAGGCTGGTGACTGATACTGCATTGAGTTTATCCCACCCTGAGCTTCACTGAATCGCGCCATCCCCAGCGCGATCATCACATCTTCCGATCACGGCCGGTTGCACCCGGGCCTTGTGGCGCGCTTATCAGGCCCTGGAGCCGTGCCGCCTGACGCGAGTATGAGTCCCTTTGCGCCGCCGGATCAAGTGTCCTGCCGCGCCCACTCCCGCCGCAGCCTTTCCGCCGTGTCCCTGACATGGCGGCGATACAGCGGGATGCCGCGATAGGCCATGTCCAGCGCCGGATAGGCGCCACTGGTGAAACCACGCCAGGCGATGCAGCAGCACACGGCGTTCCGGACACCGCGCCAGATGGCGTAATAGGCGCTGCTGGCGGGGTCGGGATCCTGGCCGCCGGCGGAACGATAGGCCCTGAGAAATTCGGGCCAGGCGACAAGCGGCTCGACCCACGGCCGGCACGCGGCGAGATCCTCTGCCGGATCGCCCGGATGGGCGAATTCCCAATCCAGCAGGGCGGCGATCCGCGTCCCGTCCACGGCCAACGAACCGGCGCTCAGATCGCCATGCAGCAGCGAGGTGCGCGCGGCCCCCGGCGGCGTATGGTCCAGCAACCACAGGAACGCCGCCTGCAGCGTCGGCGACGGATGGGTTCGCAGCGCCAGCCAGCGGTCGCGCCAGGTCTCGACCGCCGCGCGGATTTCCCGGCGAGGATCGTCGGCCGGCGTGAACCCGGCCGCCGCGACCACACGCGCGTCGAGACTGTGCAGCCGTCCGAGGATGCGGGCAAGGGCGAGGCAGGCCTCGGCGCGGCTGTCGTCATCATCGGACTCGCTCCAGCGCGAATCGGCGCCCGGCGGCAGCGCGGCGGACAGCATGAAGGGCTGGCCCAATGGCGCCGCCTCGGTTTCGCACCAGAGCGGCTCCAGAACGGGAAAGCCCGCCTGGTGAAGAATGCGCAGCACCGCGAATTCACCGCTGACGGACATTCCCGGCGGCGTGAACGGATAGTCCCGGCGCAGCAGCATCTCCCGCCCGCGGCCGATGCCCGATGTCAGGAGAATCTGGGAGGTTTCCCGGCAATGGCCACGCGGCACGGCCCTGATCCGCGAGACCGAGGCCCCGGCATCGGCTGGAAACACCTCGCGCGCGTAGGCGGTGAGCCGTGTCTCCGACAGGGGCGTCAGTGATTCGGCGAGCCGGATCGGGGCGCGCTCGCGTTCCGAGCCGAGGAGACTGGCCTCCCGGTCGAACAGCAGCAGGTCGGCGCCGACCGCCTGGCTGATCGCGGTCTCGCGGCCACCGTCGCCATCCAGCGCCGCCAGTTCCGCGTCGAGCGCCCGCAGCAGGCCTTCGTAGTCCGGCAGAGAGCCAGCGATATCGGATGTCAGCGCCGCATCGCCGGTCGCGGCGGGCATGGCGGACTCCGGGCCGCGCAGGCGCGCGAGGGCTTCCGCCTGGGCGCGCGTCAGCGGCTCGACCTGTCCCGGCAGGTCACGCTGCCACACGGTGAGATAGGCCAGCAGCTCGCTCATCATGGCCGCGGCCTCGCGCGCGGCAGGCAACGCGAGCTCGGGCGCGATCACCGCGTCGAGGTCGCGGCGAATCGCGCTGAGCAGCGCAGCCATCGTGCTATTCCGATCCGACAATCCCGCCCCCAGAGACCGGCCAACTTATCCACAGACACTAGACGAGTTGCGAAACCGGCCAAAGCCCTTTGCGCAGGCGCTCAGGAACCGCCGGTCAAGGGCGCGTGGAGCGGGGCTTCGCGGTCGGCCTGCCGCTTCATGTAGCCCCGCAACGCCTTCACCAGACGCTGCGCCCGGCGCTCGCCCAGCGGCTCGGGGTCCGCCTCCGCGGTCGCGAGCGCCTTGTCTATCAGCGCACGCAGCCGCCGGTTCTCGGCCTGCAGCACGGCAAGCGCGGGATAATGGGCGGGCGTGTGCCAGACCCGGTCCAGTTCCTTGGCGATCTCCGCCGCCAGCCCGGACCAGTTCGGCGCGGGCAGATGGCCGGTTTCCTGCGCGATGGCCGCGAGCAGCAGGCGCTGATCGGCGATGTCGTTCCAGATGATCTCGCCCTCGCACTCGATTCGCACGGCGAGCGCGTCGAGCTGGGTGTTGATCTCGCGCAGATCGGCGGCAAGGCCCGGATCGCCCATGGCGGGCAGCACGCGCTGGCGGAGCGTGCGGGCGATGTTCTCGATGATGTCCCTGCTGGTCGTCTTCATGGCAGCCGCGCCCCGATGCCGGCGCGGCCTTCTAATGAATAGCGACGATCCCCGCCCATGCGGATCATCATGCCCTCCTCTGAAACGCTGGCGCGTTTCGCCCAATATCCGGCGACAGTAGCGCCGCCGCGCGAGGGGCAGCAACGAAAAAGCGGCGGGCGCCCGTCAGCCGTTCACGCCAGGCGTGCGGTAGCCGAAGAAGCTGCGGTTGGGCCACAGGAAGTCGATGCGGGTGCGGGCGATCAGCCATTTGCCGTCCACCTTGCGGTAGACGTCGTCATAGACACCGAACAGCGCCAGCGGATTCGCCGCGTCCTCGCGCAGGTTGAGATCGAGCAGATACCAGCGGCCATTGGCCTCGGTCGGCCCCAGCAGCCTGATCCACGGATTGGTGTTGGCGTGCATGAACGAGAACGGCCGGTCCGGCGCGGCGAACTTGGCGTAGTTGGTCCGGATCGTCTCGCGGCCGACCCAGTTGCCGCCATATTCCTCGGTGAACTCGCACACGGCGTCCTCGGTGAACAAGGCCGCGAGGTCGTCGATCTGCGCGCCATCGAAATAATGCGAGTACATGATGCGCAGATTCTTGATCTCTTCGATCTCGAGCAGTTCCTCGATGGTCATGGCATTCCCCGTGCTGAACGCGGCCACCCCGCGGCCGCGGCAGGAAGACTAGCGCGCGGCGCCTGCACAGTCACGCGCGCTTCCAACGAAAAAGGGCCGCCTCGCGGCGACCCTTTCCCGGTGTCGGATGTCCGGGTCTCAGGGCTTCTTGGCCCCGGTTTCCTTCTGGATGAAATGCGCCAGCGTGGTCGAATCCGGCACGCCGGTCTCGGCGATCTTGTTCGCCTTCTGGTACGCCACCAGCGCATCCTTGGTGCCGGCGCCGTAAAGACCGTCCGGCGTGCCCTTGAAGAAGCCCTGTTCCTTCATCTTCTGCTGCATCCACATCAGCGTCGACTGGCGCAGCGCCGCGTTGGCGTCGCCCACCGTGACCTCGACCAGCTGGGACTGTACCGGCACCCGGTACGGACCGAGCACCTTCATCAGTTCGAGAACCGCGGTCTCGAAGCGGAAGCTGGGCTGCAGGTTGCAATAGTTACGCACCATCTGGCCGATCACCGCCGCCGACGTGAACGGCGCCACGTCATAGGTCTGGGCCTGCAGCGCGTTCAGGCCGCTGAGATAGCCGTCCATCCACGACAGGAAGGGCCGCACGTCCTCGGCCGTGCCGCCCACCGCCTTGAGAAAATCCGAACAGGGCCGCGCGCCGACACCGCGCACGATGTAGTTCCCCTTGGCGTCGGCGGCCATGGCCTGCTGGCCGGTCATGGCAACCACCATCAGGAGGGCGGCGGCGGTGGTCCGGGAGAAAATGTTCATGTAGTCAGCACTCGCGCAGTGGGAATTCGGGGACCGCGCCGCCCCGGGAAAACACCGGAAACGCCGCGCGCCGCGTGTTCCGGAGGGAGTACAACGGCGGCCGGAGTGTATCCGCTGCCCCGCGGCGAAACAAGCCGAGCCGGGGCCGCGCTGGCCGTCGCGCGGTCCCCCGGGCAAAGCGTTGGGCGGCTTGGAAAATTGTCATAATTTTTTCGTTGATTTCGGGGGTCGAAACTCATATCTCACTGTCTGCCCATAGTCGCACGTGCCCATAGACGCCGGCACAACGTTCCGACAGGAATGAGGCGTCATATAGCAACGACGGTGAGGGCTTTTTTGGTCTCAGTCGGCTGTCCAAAAGCTGGCGACACTGAAGAGGCACACCATCCTTGCCGACGTGCGGAACGGTTCTCCCGCTCCAACCTGAAGGCACCCACCGGAGTTTTCGCCATGGTGTGGCGGGTTCTCCATTTCGGTCTGTAGGAATCTTCCCAGGTTCGGCGCCTCCATCGCGTCCCCTGTGCGGAAGCCTGCCGGCAGCAATGAAGGTAGGGGTTCGAGCTCATGGCCACCCAACGCGTTCTTGACTATCTCGCCACCGCACGTCCGGAAGGCCCGTGCCTCGTCGTCGATCTCGACGTCGTCCGTGACAATTACCGTGCGTTCGCGCGCGCGTTGCCGGAGACGCGTATCTTCTATGCCGTGAAGGCCAATCCGTCGCCGGAGGTCCTTCAGGCGCTGGCCGAGCTCGGCTCGTGCTTCGACACCGCGTCGGTGCCGGAGATCGAAATGGCGCTGGCCGCCGGCGCGACGCCGGACCGGATCTCGTTCGGCAACACCATCAAGAAGGAGCGAGACATCGCCCGCGCCCGCGCCCTCGGCATCGACCTCTACGCGGTCGATTGCATCGAGGAAGTGGAGAAGATCGCGCGCCAGGCGCCCGGCGCCCGCGTGTTCTGCCGCGTGCTGGCCGATGGCGAAGGCGCCGAATGGCCGCTCAGCCGCAAGTTCGGCTGCGTGCCGGCCATGGCCATCAACGTGCTGGAATCGGCGCGCGACCTGGGCCTGTCGCCCTACGGCATCTCGTTCCACGTCGGCTCGCAGCAGGGCAACGTGGAGGCGTGGGACCGTGCGCTGGCCGATGCCTCCATGGTGTTCCGCACCTTGGCCGAGCGTGGCATTCAGCTGGGCATGGTCAACATGGGCGGCGGTTTCCCGACCAAGTACCTGAAGGACGTGCCGCGCGTCGACGCCTATGCCCAGGCGATCTTCGGCGCGCTCCGACGACACTTCGGCAATCAGCTCCCGGAAACCATCATCGAACCGGGCCGCGGCATGGTTGGCGACGCGGGTGTGATCAAGGCCGAGGTGGTCCTGATCTCGCGCAAGTCGGACGAGGACAACGTGCGCTGGGTTTACCTGGACATCGGTAAATTCGGCGGCCTCGCGGAAACCATGGACGAGTCCATCCGTTATCCTATCCGCACCCCGCGGGATGGTGACGCGATGGCCCCCTGCGTGCTGGCCGGACCGACCTGCGATTCCGCGGATGTGCTGTATGAACGGACTCCGTACCCGCTCCCGATTTCGCTCGAGATCGGCGACGAGGTCCTGATCGAGGCAACGGGTGCGTACACCACCACCTATGCGTCGGTCGCCTTCAACGGATTTTCGCCCCTGCAGGCGATCGTCATCTAAGGCACGGCCATGATTACTATTAGGACCGAGACGGCGCTGGACATTCCGGCGCGGGAGAGTCTGCTGGACCGGGCCTTGCCCGGCCGGCACCTGAAGACCTGCGAGAAAATCCGGCGGGGCCAGAGCCCTGCCGAAGGCCTCGCCTTCAGCGCCTTCAAGGGCGACACGCTGGTCGGCACGGTGCGCCTGTGGCACATCCGCGCCGGCTCGGCCGACGCCCTGTTGCTCGGCCCCATCGGCGTCCTCCCGGAATGCCAGGGCCTGGGCATCGGCACGCTGCTGATGGACCACGCGCTGGCGGCCGCCACCGCGCGCGGCCACGGCGCGGTCATCCTCGTCGGTGACGCGCCCTATTATGAACGCTTCGGCTTCACCACCGAACTCGTCCGGGACCTGACACTGCCCGGCCCGGTGGAACGCGATCGCTTCCTGGCGATCGAGCTGATCGCCGGCGCGCTTGCCGGCGCATCGGGCATGATCGTCGCGGGCGCGGAGCTGGAGGACGACCGATGGAGTCCGCAGGCGCTGCCCGTCAACCCGTATCAAGACACCGAAACGGCGCGGCCACTCGCGGCGTAAGACACCATTTCCGGGCGAAGCGGCCGCAGAGCCGACGTCCGGTAAATGTGACACATCACCGAAATGGAACGGCTCCATAGTCCCCGGAGGACGAAGAGCCGTCCAATAATCATTGAGGAGTCCCCCATGACCGCATGGCCCATTCACGCCCGTTTCGACGGACCCATCGTCATGATCGGCTACGGCTCGATCGGCCGCGGCACCCTGCCGCTGATCCTGCGCCATATCGACGGCGACCGCTCGCGAATCACCGTGATCGATCCCGACGACAGCCATCGCCAGATGGTCGAGGCCGAAGGCGCCAACTTCATCAAGGCCGCCGTCCTGGAGGATTCCTACCTGGAGCTGCTGAGACCGCTGCTGACGGCCGGACCGGGCCGGGCCTTCATGGTCAACCTGTCCGTCGACGTGTCGTCCGTGGCGATGATGGAACTGTGCAAGGACGTGAACGCCCTGTACATCGACACCGTCGCCGAACCATGGCTGGGCTTCTACACCGACACCAGCAAGAGCGTGTCGCAGCGCTCGAACTATGCCCTGCGCGAACGCGTGCTCGATTTGCGCCGGCGCCGCCCCGGCGGCCCGACGGCCGTCAATTGCTGCGGCGCCAATCCCGGCATGGTTTCCTGGTTCGTCAAGCGCGCGCTGCTCAACCTGGCCGGCGATCTCGGCATCGACGCCGGCACGCCGGCGAGCCGCGAGGACTGGGCCGCGCTGATGCAGCGCGTTGGCGTGAAGGGCATTCACATCGCCGAGCGCGACACCCAGCGCGCCCGCACGCCAAAGCCGCGGAACGTCTTCGTCAACACCTGGTCCGTGGAAGGTTTCGTTTCGGAAGGCCTGCAGCCCGCCGAACTGGGCTGGGGCACCCATGAAAAGGCGCTGCCGCCGGAAGGCCGCACCCACGAGGGCGGCTGCGGCGCCGCCATCTATCTGCTGCGCCCGGGGGCCGGCACCCGCGTGCGGTCCTGGACGCCGACCGCCCAGGCCCAGCACGGCTTCCTGGTCACGCACAACGAGTCCATCTCCATCGCCGACTACTTCACCGTGCGCGAGGGCGACAAGGCCGTGTACCGCCCGACCTGCCATTACGCCTATCACCCCTGCGACGACGCGGTGCTGTCGCTGCACGAAATGGCCGGCTCCCAGTGGCAGCGCCAGGACTCGTGGGTGATTCTGGACGAGCACGACATCGTCGATGGCATCGACGAACTGGGCGTGCTGCTCTATGGCCATGGCAAGAACGCCTACTGGTACGGCTCGCAGCTGTCGATCGAGGAAACCCGCGAGATCGCGCCGCATCAGAACGCCACCGGCCTGCAAGTCACCTCGGCCGTGCTCGCCGGCATGATCTGGGCGCTGGAGAACCCGGAACGCGGTATCGTCGAAGCCGACGAAACCGATTTCGAGCGCTGCCTCGAGGTTCAGCTGCCCTATCTCGGCCCGGTCGTCGGCGTCTATACCGACTGGACGCCGCTGGCGCACCGCGACGCCGGACTGTTCCCCGACGAGCTCGATGCCCAGGATCCGTGGCAGTTCACCAACGTGATCGTCCGCTAACCGCCGGAAGGCCTCAGGCCGATCCGCGCAATTCCCGGAAGGTGCGGGCAATCTCCGCCCGCACCGCTTCCGGCTGGCTGTCGACGGCCCGGCCGAGGGTCCGCAGGGCGCTGCGTAGCCCGTAGACCTGATCCATCAGCGACAGGATCACCGGCACCTCGTCGTCGCTGACCTCGAGTTGCTGGGTCAGATGGTGCACGAAACGCACCCGGGCGACGTCCACATCCGTGAAGACACGGCGTCGCCCCTGCCGCGCCGGCTGGATCCAGCCGCGCCGGACCCAGGTCCGCAGCCGGGTGGCCGAGATCTCGCCCACCGCCGCGATCACATCCCGTTCCGTCAGTGTCATGGCTCAGTCCTTCATGCCCGCGCGCGGATTGTAGCCGTGCGCCTCACGCCAGCTTTTCATGAACGCTTCGAGGTCGGCGTCGATGGCGGGCGGCGAGACGATCTTGAGCTTCACCCGCTGATCTCCCGCCGCTCGGTCCTTGCCGGCCGGCACGCCCTTGCCGCGAAGGCGCAGGGTCTGGCCGCTGCTGGCGCCCTTCGGGACGCTCACGCTGACCTTGCCGCTGACGGTCGGCACCTCGACCTTCCCGCCCAGCACCGCTTCGTCGATGGAGATGGGCAGCTCGACGACGATGTCGTTGCCGTCGCGCTCGAACACCGGATGCGGCCGGACCTCGATCTCGACCAGCGCGTCGCCGTCCGGGCCGCCCGCCCCCGGCATTCCCTTGCCCCTGAGGCGCAGCGTCTGCCCGCCTCGCGTGCCCGGCGGAATCGCCAGGTCGAGGGTTCGGCCGTCCGGCATGGTCACCCGCTTCTTGGCGCCATTGACCGCCTCGAGGAAGTCGACCGCCATGTTGTAGCGCAGGTCCTGGCCCTTCATGCGCGCGCTCCGGCCACCGCCGCCGGGTCGGCCGGAGCGCTGGAACATGTCGGAAAACAGGTCCGACAGGTCGGCGAAATCCTCGAAACCCGCCGAGGATTGATAACGTCCGCCGCCCGCGCCATCGGCATACTGCCGATAATAATCCTGTTGCGGGGCGCGTTCGGTGCCCGAGGCATCGATCTCGCCCCGGTCATAGCGGGACCGCTTGTCGGGATCGCCGACAATGTCATAGGCGGCCGAAATGGCCTTGAACCGGTCTTCGGCCTTCTTGTCTCCCGGATTCAGATCGGGATGGGCCTCCTTCGCAAGCTTGCGGTAGGCCTTCCGGATGTCGTCCTGCGCGGCGTCCCGGGCGACGCCGAGGACCTTGTAGGGATCTTCACTCAAGGGGCGATACCTCTTTGGGACTCAACGTTTGCCAAGCATATGGTGCCTGATGCGCCAGACCCAAGAGGCGATGCGCCGCCGGAATAAAATCAGGCCCGCAGTGCTCGCGCTGCGGGCCTGAAATCCGCCGGTTTCGGAGGCCTAGAAGCGGTACTGCGCCTGCAGCACCAGTTCGCGGCCCCGTTCCAGGGTACCCAGCAGGTCGTTGCGCGACCCGCCCGGCTTGTCGGTGGCGCTGAGGATCGCCATCTCGTTGGTGAGGTTGCGGCCGATCAGCGCCAGTTCCCAGGTATCCTCCGGATTGTGGAGCCGGACGCTGGCATTGAGCTTGGCATAGCCTTTCTGTCGGCTGCCCGGTGCCTTGATGTCCTGCGCCCAATAGGCGCTGACATACTTGACGTCGCCGGTGAAACCGATGTTCAGCCAGTCGGCGATGGGCGTGTCGTAGCTGAAGCCCAGCGAGCCCGCGATCCGCGGCGCCAGGGCCAGCGGCGTGCCGCTGAGATCCTGGGTCCGCGACGTGGTGGAGCCGCCGACGCCGACGCAGCCCTCGGCGGCGGTCTGACCGTTGAAGCAGGGCGCGTTGGACCAATCGCTGAAGTTGGCGACATTGTAGGTGAACGACGCCCGGAAATTCAGGTCATCGGTCGCCTGGAAGAAGGCCTCGGCCTCGAAACCCTTGCTGACGGCGCTTGCCGCATTGAGCGTGCGGAACGAGGTCGTCGCGATGTCCAGCGAAGAGCGTTGCAGGCCCTTGAACTCGTAGTAGTACGCGTTCATGTCCAGCCGCAGCATGCCGTCGAGCAACAGGGCCTTGTAGCCGATTTCGCCGCCTTCCGCGGTTTCAGCCGCGAACGACAAGCTTTCGGCGGTGTTGAGCGGGTGCCGGAGCAGAATGGCCGTTTGCGAGACGCCGCCAGACTTGTAACCGGTACGGTAGGCCGCGTAGACCGACTGACCGGGCGTGAAGCGCCAGCTCAGCGTGGCCTCCGGCGACCAGTTGTCTTCCTTCAGGTCGATCAGCAGCGGATCGCCGGTCGGACGCAGCGCCGTGAAGGCCGGATTGGCATAGATGTTCACGTTGACGGCATTGAGTGTCTCGCGCGTGTAGCGAACGCCGCCCGCCAGTTCGAGAGCGTCGGTGATATCCCACAGGATCTGGCCGAATCCCGACCAGGTTTCCCGCTTGGCCAGATCGTTCGGCCAGTAGCCGATGATGAAATCCACGTTCGGGTCCACCGGTACGCGCGGACCGAAGCCGCCCCGGCCGACCGTGAAGCTTTCGCGTTCGTTATTCTCGTAATAACCGCCGATGACGAAATTGACCGGCCCATCGAACTGGGAGTTGAGACGCAGCTCCTCGCTCCATGTCGTCGTCTTCTCGCCGTTGACGCCGGGGAAATGGACTTGCGTGGTCATGGCGTAATTGCCAAGACCGCTCGTATCCAGATGATAGTAGCCGGTGACAGAATTGATCGAGAAGCTGCCGAAGTCGTATTCCAGATCCAGCGAGCCCAGCACCGTCTTGGTATCGGTGAAATACTCGCCATTCTTGGTCAGCGGATAGTTCTGAGCGATCCCTGCCGGCAGCGCGCCCGAGGAACGGTACTTGTCGGGTTTGCAGTCGTCATAGATATCCACCGCCGTGATCGTGCCGGCCGTCGTCGTCGGATGGGCCGCGCCTTCGCGGCACGAGACCACCTGCTGCCCGCCGGTCAGCTCGTTGTCCTTGTACTGGCTGCCCAGGATCTTCAGCGTCGCCTTGAACCGGTCATTGGGCGTCAGCACCGCGGTGAAGCGGCCGACCAGCGTTTCGGCGGCCGGCGTGCGCTTGTTGTTGGTCGCGCCGGGAAACGGAAACTCGGGCTCCCACGGATTGGCGATCGGACCCGAGGTGTTGTGCAGCCAGCCATCCATCTTGCTGGCGCGCACGGCGAGGCGGATACCGAGCACGTCGTTGATCGGTCCGCCGATGCCCGCCTCGATGAAGCGCTCATCGGCGCGGAACTCGAAGCCGCCCTTCACGAAACCTTCCCACTCGTCGCCTGGACCCTTGGAGCGCAGCGAGATCACGCCCGCCGGACTGTTCTTGCCGAAGAACAGCGCCTGTGGGCCCTTCAGGACCTCGACCTGCTCCAGGTCGAAGAAGGCAGCGCTGGCGATGTAGCCGCGGCTGACCTGGACGCCGTCCACATTGATGCTGACCGCCGATTCGATACCCGGATCGGTGGCCGCCGAGGAAATGCCGCGAATGGCGATGGTGCCGCCATTGCCCGACGACTGGCGGGTGATCTGGACCTGGGGAATCAGGTCGCCGATCTGCGCCAGATTGGTCGAGCCGTAGCGCTCGATTGCCGTGTTGTCGACGACGCTGACGGCCACGGGCACGTCGAGAATGGTCTCTTCCTGCTTTCGCGCCGTGGTGGTCACGGACTCGATGGCGGTGTTCTGGGCATAGGCCGGTCCGGCCACGCTCAGGGCCAGGCAAACGCTGCCCAGCAGCCTTGTCTTGTGGTTCATTGCGTTCGATCTCCCCTTGAAACGATCTGTTGTTGAGATTCCCGTTATCCTCGCCGGCGCGTTGAGTGGCCGGCGTTCGTCTAGAACCGGGCGAACCGGCGCACGAATTCGTTGTACTGAATGTCCTGTGTGTCGCCCCAGCCGATCCGGCCGTCGCATTCCCAGCGCGTCAGGCAGAAATAGACGTTCATGTTCTGCCAGGTCTGCCAGGGCATGCGGGCGTCGACGGTGCCCCGGATGCGGTGCACCTTGCCGCCCGCATCCTCGACCTCCATGGTCTTGGTGCGCGGCGCCAGGCCATCGGGCTCGCGCACCGTCAGCAGGCCGGCCCGGGTGACCGGAAACGTCTCGCCGTCCCGCCGCACATAACCCCAGATCAGGTTCTTGCCCGGCGGCGGTGAGGTGAACGTACCGGCCCATTCGGGCTCGAGCGCGGCATCGTCATAGGCGAGCACGTGGAACGCGAAGTCATCGCCGAACACGCCGACCATCCAGCTGATCGGCGGCGCGATCCGCGCGACCTCATGCCTTTCCTGTCCCCAGGACCGGTCACGGCTGAAATAGCCGTCGATGGTGAACGCCTCGCCGTGCAGGTTGAGCTCGCCATCCACCTTCATCGCCTGGGTGAAATGAAACCCGCCCGGCCGTCCCGCCGGCGGCATGATCGCGGTCTGCGTCATCCGGAACGACACATCCCTTTCCGGGTCCTTGCAGGTGATCTCGACGGATTTGAGCGGCTCGATGACGCGGATGCGCAGGCCCAGCGGCGCGATGGTGTAATCGTCGATATCCCCGTCGGGAAAAGGCAGGAAGTGAAAATGGTTGACGTACTCGCACGCGAGCGTCGACCGCTTGATGCCGCGCCAGATATAGACGCTGGCGCTCATCACCCGCAGCGCCGGGTGAAACCAGACATAGACCTCGCCATTAAGCCGCTTGTCCGGAATGTTGAACCCGAAATAGGACGTTTCCGTGCTGGCGTAACCGGCATCGGGTGCGACGGGATGGAGCAACTCGTCCTTCGGCGAGACCGTCGTCAGCGGCGCGCCGGCCATCTGGGCGGCAGGCTGGCCCCCCGCCGAGACCACGCGGGTTTCGCTCATGCGTTCATCCTTTCCAGCTTGTCGGCGACGTCCAGCACGAAGCGCCGATAAAGTGGTACGCCCTGATAGCCCATCTTGAGGGCCGGATACCGGTCGGTGAGAAAGCCGTTCCACGCCACCGAGCAGGAGACCGCGTTGCGCACGCCGCGCCACACTTCGTAAAAGCGCGCACCCGCGTCGCTGTAGCCGCCGCCACCGGCGGCCCGGTAGGCGGCGAGAAACGCGTCCCACGGCATCAGCGGCTCGACGAACTGGCGGCAATAGCCCAGATCCTCGGCCGGGTCGCCCAGATGGGAAAACTCCCAGTCCAGCAGGGCGGTGATCCGTCCCTCGTCCGTCAGGATGTTATGAAAGCCCACATCCGAATGGATGATCGACAGGCGCTCGAGATCGGCCGGCACGTTCGCGCGCAGCCAGGCGAACCCCCTCTCCAGGATCGGCGACTCGTGGATCTTGTGCCGCCGCCAGCGATCCTCCCATTCGGCCACATAAGCGAGGATCTGGGCCGCGGGATCACGATCCGGCGCCGCGCCCAGCACATCCGGCGAAATGGTGTGCAGGCGCGCCAGGATGACAGCGAGTTCACCGCATACCGAACGGCGGACAACCTCGTCCTGCTCCCATGCCCCGGTGCCGTTGTCCCCGGCCATCCGGCGGGACACGATGAAGGGCTGGCCCAGCCAGTGCGGGTCTGGCTCGCACCACAAGGGCTCCGCGAGCGGCAGGCCACGGCCTTCCAGCGCGCGCAGCAGCGCGAACTCGTCCACCACCGTATTCTCTCCGGGACCAAAAGGCAGGTCGCGACGGATCACCGCGTCCAGCACGTCACCGCCGGGCCGCGTCGCCCGGAACAGGAAGGTATCCTTCGAATATCCCGCCGTGGCCCGGTCGATATGCTCGACCACCGCACCGCCCCAGCCGGGAACCTTGGCGGCAAGGAAAGCCGCCAGACGCGTCGGGGTCACCTCGACTTCCAGCGCCGACAAGCGTGCGGGCGCCTCCGCGGCGTCACGGCGTGCCGACGTGAAATGTCCGCTGTAGCGGGCCTGCTCGGCGGTACCGGATTGCTCCTGATGCCAGGCGACCAGATGCCCCAGCATGTCGCTCATCATCGCCGCCTTCGTCCGCGATTCGGGCGAGGAAAGCTCCGGCTGAAGCACGAGCCCCAGATCGCGCCGGATGGCGCTGAGCGTCTGCGCGATGATGGCGCGCTCTTCGATCACATTCTCTCCCCTTGTCGCGCGTATGGCTCGCGCTTGAGGCAGCAATTATTCGGTGAGCGGGCCGTGACGCCTACCTGTCAACCCTGACAGGTCCGCGCCAGATGATCGGCCGCTAGAGTCGGCCCAGGGCAAAAGGAGACGGGCATGCGGATCGACGGCGCGTGCGTGCTGGTGACAGGCGCCAATCGCGGGCTGGGCAAGGCGCTGGCCGATGCCTTCGCCGCCCGCGGCGCCGCGTGCGTTTATGCGGCCGGACGCGATCGGGCGGCGCTCGAGACGGTCTTTTCGGGCCGTGACCGGATACGGCCCATCTCCCTCGACGTCACGTCCGACGCCAGCGTCGCCGAGGCGGCGCGGCTGTGTCCCGACACCACCATCCTCGTCAACAACGCCGGGATCGTCAGCCACTCCACGCTGATCGGGGCGCCCTCGCTCGACGATGCCCGGCTCGAGATGGAAACCAATTATTGGGGCATGCTGCGCCTGTGCCGCGCCTTTGCCCCCGTTCTGCGTGCCAACGGCGGCGGCGCCATCGCCAACATTCTGTCCATGGGGGCCCTCGCCAGCATGCCGTTCGTCGGCACCTATTGCGCCTCGAAAGCGGCGGCGCTGTCGCTGACCCAGGGCATTCGCGGCGAACTGGAAGGCCAGGGAACGCTGGTCGTGGGCGTCATCGCCGGCCCGATCCAGACCGACATGGCACGCGAGCATGAAAAGGACGGGCGTTTTCCGGCCGGCATGATCGCCGCGGCAACGCTGGACGGGATCGAGGCAAGGCAAACCACCATCTACCCCGATCCGAGGTCCGCCGATGTGGGCGCCGTCCACGCCCGTGATCCCGCCGCCATCGAGGCCGCGTTCGGCCTGATCCGCTAGACCCGGATCAGCCCCCTGCTCGCGGCGCGCAGCGTGGCCTGATGCTTGGAGACCGCGTTCAGCTTGGCGCAGGCATTGCGGATATGGAACTGCACCGTCCGCTCCGACACCTCCAGCAACCGGGAGACTTCCCAGGCGGTCTTGCCCTGCGCCGTCCAGTGCAGGCACTCCAGTTCCCGCCGGGTCAGCTCGGCCTCGCTCCCTTCGGCCGGATGCAGGACGCTGTGATACGCCGAGGACATGTAGGCGCCGATCAGCATGAACTCGTTTTTCCACAGATCCTTGCCGCGCGAGAACTCCCGCTCGCTCTGGCGCGACAGGCCGACGAAGATGTCGCATCCCCCCAACGGTCCGCGGACCGGCGCCGAGATGCCCCGCTCATAACCATGCTCCAGCGTCGATTCGAACAGCTGGACCTGATCCCTGCTGCAATGGGTGAGATAGTCCCTGGCGTCCCACGTGACAGGCAGCCAGCTTGATCGGACCTGCCGCGAGATGGGATCGACCAGATGATAGTCGTTCTCCTGGTAGCGCATGTACAGGTCCTGACCGCAACTGCACATCACGTGGGTGTGTGACTCGCGGTTAACGGAAAAGATGAAGCCTTCGAAACCATGGCTCGCCAGGTAGCCGGCGACGAGACGGCGCAACGCATCGTCATCGGCGACTTCGGTCAGATAGGCAAGCAGCGCGTCCAGCGATCGGTTCATCGGTCTCCACCCCGGAAAACTGTAACATGATTAAAATTCCAGCGCCAAGACCGGCGAACCGGGCGCGGTGATCGGCGTTCGTGCAGACACGTCCTATCGTGTCGATACCAAGCCGGATATTGTTGCCCCATGACGTTTCGCACCTCCTGGCATGCCAGACCCCGCGCCGCCCGCATCGCCATCGTCACGGCGGCCGGGTTGCTGCTCGTGCTGTTTCTGTTGTGGTTGACGCGCGCGGGCATCGCCGAATGGGCCATCGAGGGCGCCATCGACGATTTTGGCCTGGGCCCCGCCGAGGTCGAGATCACCCGGCTCGGCGCCGACGGCGCCGAGATGCGCCTCGCCGCCTCGGGCATGGGCACCATCGACCGGATCGAGCTGCGCTATGGGATCGGGCGGTTGCTCGGCGGGCAGGTCGACAGCGCGCGCATCGAAGGCGCGCGTCTGGCCTTCGCCTGGCGCGATGGCGCTCTGGTGCCGCCGTTCCGCTCCAGTGGCGGCCCCATCGTCCTGCCCGTCGCCACGGTCGAGATCGTGGATTCCCGCCTGACGCTGGACCTGGAAGGTCAAGAGGTCGTCGTCGACGTCGGGGGTACGCTGACCAGCGGCGACTCCATCGCGGCCGATCTGGCGCTGGCCCTGCGCGCGCCGCAGGGCGCGTTGACAGGCCGGCTCGCCGGCGTTCTGGCGCCATCCGGCGCGTTGTCGGGCGATTTCTCGGTGAAAGACGGCCATTTCGCCATGGGGGCGGTGAAAGCCGATGCCCTGTCGGGTCGGCTTCGGGTGTCCGGTAGCGCCGAGAGGATGGATCTGATCGAGGGCAGGTTCGCCTTCGAGCAGATTCAAAGCCGCGACACGCCGCTGGGGCCGGGAACGCTGACCGCCGCCCTGCGGCAGCCGGAGAACGTCCTGAACGTGGCGCTCGAGTCCAAGCCCATCACGGTCGCCTTTCGCGCGGACGGCCGGCGGCCCGACGCCGGCGTGCCGTTCACGGTCGCCGCGACGGCGGACACGGCATTTCTGGCCAGCTTGGCCGGCGCGGCGCAGGGCGCTGGCGGAACGCTGCGGCTGGACGCGTCCGGCACGTCCCCGGCGGCGGCGGACCTCGCCGGGGTCGGCGCGCTGGGCCTCGGCGACTGGCTGCGTCAGGGTACGGCCAAGGGAACGTTGACCGGCAGCGTGTCGGACCTGAACATTCCGGAGACACTCAGTCTGAACAAGGCGGCGCTCTCGCTCGAGGTCGCCCTGGCCTCCGGCACGCTGACCATGACCACCGCCGACGGTCTGTCCGTGAGCGGCTTGGAATGGGCCGATACCGCCGGAGACAGCCTTCTCGCCGGAGGCCTGAACCTCTCGATCCTCAAGGATGGCGACGCCCCCTTCCTCGCGATCACGCCGGGAACGGGCGACGATGCACTGGCCGTCGCCGGCCATGTGACCCTCGACACGCCGGCCCTGTCGCTGCGCGGCAGGATGCGCGGCGACGCCACGCTCGATCCCGCCCAATGGCAGGCCGCGTCGCGCGAAACGACGGCGGCCGGAACCTTTGCCCTGCGCGGCGACGGCGCGCTGAAGCTCAGCGAAAACCGGTCGCTGCCAGCCACGAATGTGACCCTCGCCGGGCGCTATTCGGTCGGCCCCGAGACGATCAGCCTGGCGCTGGACGAGGGGACTTTCAGCGCCAGCAAGATTCGCTGGGGCGACGGCCTGTCCATGCCCGGACCGGCGCGGGCGGAACTGGAAAGCGGCGCGGTCTTTCACCAGGATCGCGCGACCGGCACGGTGACGGGGACCGCCGTGCTGCGCCCGTTCTCGTGGAAGGGCACGATTGCCCGGGAAGACGCCGAGCCAGCGAGCGTCACGATCGCCGCGCGCCGCATGACCGTCGCGGCGGACGCGGACGGTCAGCGCCTCGTGCTGGACAATGGCCGCGTCGACTTGCCCGGCAACGAGATCGCGGCCACCGGTATCGCCGCCACCATCGCTCTTGGCGCGGAAACGATCACCGCCAAGGCCTCCATCGCCGAGCTCCGCAGCACCGCCGAGCCCGCGCTTTTTCCCGCGCTCCGGACGACCGTGGACGCTCGGGTGGCCGGCGACCGCGCCACCTTCAGCGCCACGGTCGCCGACAAGTCCCGGAAGCTCAACGCAACCGCCAAGGGCCGTCACGATCTGGCCAGCGGCAAGGGTGAGGCGAACGTGACGCTGCGGCCCATCGATCTGTCGGGTGAAGGCACCATCGAGACACTGTCTCCGTCCTTCGCCGAGGGCGTGAATTCCGCGACCGGCACGATTTCGGGCGAAGGCACCATTCATTGGGGCGAGAACGCCGCGCCCGGCACGCTGACCGTCACCATGGACGGCGTGGGCGTCGACGCCCGGTCGATCAAGGCCTCGTCCTTCAACGGCACGGTCCGGCTGGACAGCCTGATGCCGCTGACCACGCCCACCGGGCAGCGCATCACCGGCACGCTCCAATTGCCCACGGTCGATCTGGTGCCGATCGACGTCTCGTTCCGCCTGGAGCCGGGCAAGCTGATCCTGGAAAACGCCAGCGCCAAAGTCTTCGACGGCACCTTCAGCACGGAGAACGCTGTTCTGGATTCAGCCACCGGCGACGGCTCGCTGGAGCTTAAGATCAGCGACATGAACCTGGAGACGGCCTTTGCCGTGCTCGACCTCGAGCAGCTCAAGGGCACGGGTCGGATCGGCGGCACGTTGCCGCTGCGTATCGAAAACGGCGACGTGTCCATCGAGAAGGGCCACCTTGAATCCTCCGTTCCCGGCACCGTGCAGGTAGGCGTGACGGCGCTCGCCGACCAGTTGCAGGCCTATGGCGAGAACGTGGACATGGCGTTCCGCGCCCTGACCGACTTCCGCTACACCCGCATGACCATTGACGCCTCGAAGCCCTATGAAGGCGCCGGCACCGCGCTCTTCCGGCTGGAAGGAAACAACCCCGCGGTGATGGAGGGCCAGCCCTTCATCTTCAACATCAGCCTGGAGACCGACTTCGATTATCTCACCAGGCTGTTGCTTGAGTTGTCGGGCGCCGCAAACACCGCGCTCGGCTGGGGCGCGCGCGAACTGGTCGGCGATTGAACGGCCAATGTTGGCGAAGCGTATCGAGTTACCCTATGTTCTGGGAGAAGACCTTATGCAGATGAGAATGAAGCCCATGAATGGATTGGCGAAACGAGGCGGAATCATCGTGGCGACGGCGGCGACGGCCCTGTCGCTGCTGGCGTGCTCGCCCACGGTGAAGGTCCAGGCCCCCAAGGAGCCGATCACCATCAATCTGAATATCAAGCTCGACGCGGATGTCCGCGTGAAGCTGGAGCAGGAAGCGAAGCAGGATGTCGCCAGCAAACCCATCTTCTAGTTCGCCCGTTACTGCTACGCCTGTTGTTCGGAAGGGAATTGCCATGCTGAAGATCATCGCCTTGTGTCTCGTCGCCGCGGGCGGCATCGCCGTCTATCAGGCCGCGCCCGCCTACGCCCAGTCCCGTCCTCTCGATGCGCCGCGCGCCGCCGGCGTCATCGGCGAGCGCTATGACGGCTTCGCCGTGGTCCGCGACGCCAAGGGCGGCGCCGACATGCGCGCGCTGGTGGAAAGCACCAACGAGCAGCGCCGCGCGCTGTATGCCGAGAAGGCCAAGGAACAGGGCGCTCCCGTGGAAGAAGTCGGCAAGGTCTATGCCAAGGAAATCCTGGCCAAGGCGCCGGCAGGCACCTGGTTCCAGGGACCGGACGGCGGCTGGAGCCAGAAGTAGGCCTCGCCCGACCCGTCGCGTGGCCCCGGAAGGACGCGGGCCACGCGCGGCTTTTCGCTTATGCACAATAAACTACGCTGTCGTGACAAGATTCCCGTATCTGCGGGACGGCTTCGGTCAGTACACTTGCTGGCAACAATCGTGCGGCAACCGGAGCGTTCTTATCCATGGGCATCAAGGCAGCGATCCACCACGTCACCCGGTACAGTTACGATCGCCCCGTTACCTTGGGCCCGCAGATCATCCGTCTGCGCCCCGCCCCCCATTCCCGCACCCCGATCCTCAGCTATTCGCTGAAGGTCAGCCCCGACAATCACTTCATCAACTGGCAGCAGGACGCGCACAGCAACTGGCAGGCGCGGTACGTCTTTCCCGAAAAGGTGACCGAGTTCGCCATCGAGGTCGATCTTCTGGCCGACCTGTCGGTGGTCAACCCGTTCGACTTCTTCGTCGAGGAATATGCCGAGGAACTGCCCTTTACCCTGCCCGACGATCTGAAGGTCGATCTCGCGGCGTTCCTTGAGCCGGAGCCCGCCGGACCCGAGCTCGCGCGCTTTCTCAAGACCCTGCCCCGCCACAAGGTGCGCACCGTCGAATTCCTCGTCGAGCTCAACGCGCGGCTCCAGCGGGAAATTCGCTACCTGATCCGCCTCGAACCGGGCGTGCAGACGCCCGAGGAAACCCTGACCCTCAAGTCCGGTTCGTGCCGCGACACCAGCTGGCTGCTGGTGCAGGTCCTGCGTCATATGGGGCTGGCCGCGCGCTTCGTCTCCGGCTACCTGATCCAGCTCAAGCACGACCTTAAGGCGCTGGACGGCCCGTCGGGCACCGATGTGGATTTCACCGACCTGCATGCCTGGTGCGAGGTCTATCTGCCGGGCGCGGGCTGGATCGGCTTCGACCCCACCTCCGGCCTGCTCGCGGGCGAAGGCCACATTCCTTTGGCCGCGACGCCGCACTACCGGTCCGCCGCGCCGATCTCCGGCGGCGTCGACGAGGCCAAGGTCGAGTTCTTCTTCGAGATGACGGTGCGCCGCGTCGACGAGCGCCCGCGCATCACGGCGCCCTTCTCCGACGAGGAATGGGAAAAGCTGAACAAGGTCGGCGAACTGGTCGACCGGGACCTCGAGGCCCAGGACGTCCGCCTGACCATGGGCGGCGAGCCCACCTTCATTTCCATCGACGATTACCAGTCGCCCGAATGGAACACCGCGGCCGTCGGGCCGACCAAGCGCGACCGCGCCGACGTGCTCATCCGCAAGCTGCGCGAGAAGTTCGCGCCGGGCGGCATCCTGCATTACGGCCAGGGCAAGTGGTATCCGGGAGAATCGCTGCCGCGCTGGACCTTCTCGCTGTTCTGGCGTCGCGACGGCAAGCCGGTCTGGCGCAATCCCGACCTGATCGCCCGCGAAGGCAGGCGCGGCCACGTCACCACCGAGGACGCCCACCGCCTGTCCTCCGACTTCGCCGTCCGTCTCGGCCTGACGCCCGAATACGTGCTGCCGGCCTACGAGGATCCAGGGCACTGGCTGCTGAAGGAAGGCGAGCTGCCGCCCAATGTGGACCCGTCCAATTCCCGGCTGGAGAACCCCGAGGAGCGGGCCCGGATCGCCCGGGTGTTCGAGAACGGCCTGACCAGGCCGAGCGGCTACGTGCTGCCCATCCAGCGCTGGAACGCCAAGGCCGGCGAAGGCTGGATCAGCGAACGCTGGCACTTCCGGCGCGGCAAGCTGTTCCTCGCGCCGGGCGATTCTCCCGTGGGCTTTCGTCTGCCGCTCGCCTCGCTGCCCTATATTTCGCCGGGCGCGTATCCCTACATCTATCCGGCCGATCCGTCGGAGGAACGGCCGCCCCTGCCCGATCCCGACGACATGCTGCAGGCCTACCAGCGCGCCGCCGTGAGCGACCGGGTGCGCGAGCGCATGGTCGAGCAGCAGATGACCGGCGCGGCGGTGCGGACCGCCATGTCCTTCGAGGTGCGCGACGGCGTGCTGTGCGTGTTCATGCCGCCGGTCGAACGGCTCGAGGACTATCTCGAGCTGCTGACCGCGGTCGAGGCGTCCGCCGAGGAGCAGAACCTAACCGTCCATATCGAGGGGTACCTGCCGCCGCACGACCCGCGCCTCAACGTCATCAAGGTCGCGCCTGATCCGGGCGTGATCGAGGTGAACATCCATCCCGCCGCCTCGTGGCGGGACTGCGTCGAGACGACCAACATCGTGTACGAGGAAGCCCGCCAGAGCCGCCTCGGCACCGACAAGTTCATGATCGACGGCCGCCACACCGGCACCGGCGGCGGCAACCACGTGGTGATCGGCGGCGCGACGCCGAACGACAGCCCGTTCCTGCGCCGCCCGGACCTACTCAAGAGCCTGATCCTCTACTGGCAGCGCCATCCGTCCCTGTCCTACCTGTTCTCGGGCCTGTTCATCGGACCGACCAGCCAGGCGCCGCGCATCGACGAAGCGCGCCATGACGGGCTGTACGAGATGGAAATCGCCCTGGCCACCACGCCGGGACCCAATGACGGCCACGGCATCCCGCCATGGCTGGTCGACCGGCTGTACCGGAACCTGCTGATCGATGTCAGCGGTAACACCCACCGCTCGGAAATCTGCATCGACAAGCTCTATTCGCCCGACTCGCCCACCGGACGGCTCGGCCTGATCGAGTTCCGCTCGTTCGAGATGCCGCCGGATGCGCGCATGAGCCTGGCGCAGCAACTGTTGCTGCGCGCGCTGGTGTCCTGGTTCTGGCACCAGCCGCAGACCGGTGGTCTGGTCCGCTGGGGCACCCAGCTGCACGACAAGTACCTGCTGCCCCATTTCCTCTGGGCCGATTTCCAGGACGTGCTGGGCGACCTCAACCAGGCCGGATATCCGCTGGAGAGCACCTGGTACGAAGCTCAGCGCGAGTTCCGCTTTCCCTATTTCGGCGCGGTCAACTATGACGGCGTGCACCTCGAACTCCGCCAGGCGCTGGAGCCTTGGCACGTGATGGGCGAGGAAGGCGCGATCGGCGGCACCGTCCGCTTCGTCGATGCCTCGGTCGAGCGTCTGGAGATGCGCGCCGAGGGCTTCAACCCCAAGCGGCACGTGCTGGCCTGCAACGGCCGCCGCATGCCGATGACTTCGACGGGGCGGCACGGCGAGTACGTCGCCGGCGTTCGCTTCAAGGCATGGCAGCCGGCCTCCGGCCTGCATCCGACCATCCCGGTTCACGTGCCGCTGACCTTCGACCTCTACGATCAATGGAACGGACGCTCGCTGGGCGGCTGTGTCTATCACGCCGCCCATCCGGCCGGCCGCAACTATGAAACCTTCCCGGTGAACGCCTACGAAGCCGAGGCGCGGCGCCTTGCCCGCTTCCAGCCCCACGGCCATACGCCGGGCTGGTTTTTCCCGCAAGCCGAGAACAGGACAGAAGAATTTCCGATGACGCTGGACCTGCGGCGTCCGCCGGAATAGTGAAGAGGCATGAGCGCCGTCGAAAAATCCCTCGCCGATGAACCGGCCGTCAAGCGGAGCAATCTGCTGGACGGCTACGTCCCGCTGGCGGACACCTATGACGAGCTGATGGATGGCGAGGGCACCGTCAGGCCGCACTGGCGGGAACTGGTCGCCGCGTTCGAATCGCTGGAAAAGTCCGAGCTGGAGCGGCGCTTCGCCACCGCCGACCGCCACCTGCGCGACGCGGGCGTGTTCCACCGGGTCTATGGCGCCGACGAGGGCGAACGTATCTGGCCACTGAGCCACGTGCCGCTGGTGATCGACCCGGACGAATGGAGCGCGCTGGAAGCCGGCATCGCCCAGCGGGCCGAGCTGCTGGAAGCCCTGGTCGCCGATTTCTACGGTCCCGGCACCCTGGTGCGCGAAGGCCACCTGCCTGCCGCCGTCGTGGCCGGCAGCGACGATTTCCTGCGTCCGCTGGTGGGCATCGAACCCAAGGGCGGCTACCATCTCCGGGTCTACGCCTGCGATCTGGGCCGCGGGCCCGACGGGCGCTGGTGGGTGCTGTCGGACCGGACCCAGGCGCCGTCCGGGATGGGCTATGTGCTGGAGAACCGCATCGCCCTGTCGCGCTCGCTGCCCGACATCTACCGCAACATGCAGGTCAGCCGCGTCGCGCCCTTCTTCCAGGCCCTGCGCGACACGCTGAACTCGCTGCACGAGCGCGAGAACGCGCGCGTCTGCCTGCTGACCCCCGGTCCGCTCAACGAGACCTATTTCGAGCACGCCTATCTGTCGCGTTATCTCGGCTTCCTGCTGGTCGAGGGCGCCGATCTGGTGGTGCGCGACAGCAAGCTGGCCGTGCGCACGGTCGAGGGCGCACAGCCGGCGGACGTGATCTGGCGCCGCGTCGATTCCGACTTCATCGATCCGCTCGAACTCAATCCCCGCTCGCGGCTGGGCGTGCCCGGCCTGGTCGAGGCGGTGCGCGAGGGCAACGCCACCGTGGTCAACGCGCTGGGCTCGGCCGTGCTGGAATCCCGCGCGCTGATGAGCTTCCTGCCGGCCCTGTGCCAGCACGTCCTGGGCGAGGAACTGGCGCTGCCCAACGTGGCGACCTGGTGGTGCGGCCAGGAGCGCGAGCGTAACCACGTGCTCGAGACCTTCGACGATCTCGCCATCGCCCCCGCGTTCCACCCCTCCGCGCCCGGTCCCTTCGCCCATGGCCCGGTGATCGCCGCCGATCTGTCGCGCGGCGATCGCAAGACCATCATGGACGCCATGAAGCGGCGCGGCGTGGATTTCGTCGGCCAGGAAGTGGTGCGGCTCTCGACGACCCCGGTCTGGACCGGCGAGAAGCTGGAGCCCAGGCCCTGCGTGGTGCGCGCCTACGCGGTGCGCACGCCGGATGGCTGGACCGTCATGCCCGGCGCGTTCTCGCGCGTGTCCGAACGGATGGACGCCCGCGCCGTGACCATGCAGCAGGGCGGCCGCGCCGTCGATGTCTGGATCCCCGCCGAGGAAGAGGCGCCGCAGACCACGCTGCTGACCGAACCGGACGAGGTGCAGATCACCCGGCGCACCGGCACCCTGCCCGCCCGCGCCGCCGACAACCTGTTCTGGCTGGGCCGCTACATGGAACGGGCCGAGACCTGCCTGCGCCTGATCCGCGCCGTCGCCCAGCGCATGGCCGACCGGGACGAACTGGACGATCGGCTGATCGCGCGCCTGCGCGGCGCGTTGGTCGGCCTGGGGGCGGTCAAGCTGGCCGAGCGCCAGACCCTGACCAGCGCCGACATGGTCGGCGCCCTGTTCAACGCCGAATTGCCAGGCAGCGCCATTTCGCTGGTACGGTCCGCCCGCACCGCCGCCTCGGGCATCCGCGAGCGCCTGTCGCCGCAGGCCTGGCGCGAGCTGGCCAAGCTGGCCGGCCTGTTCGAGAAGCCGCTGCCGCCGACCGCGACCGATGGCGACATCATCGACGCCGCCGACGAAAGCCTCGACCTGCTGGCGGGCTTCGCCGGACTGAGCCAGGAGAACATGAACCGGCTCCTCGGCTGGCGTTTCCTCGAAATGGGCCGGCGCATCGAGCGGGCGAGCGCCACCTGTTCGGTGGTCGAGCGCTTCATTCGCGGCGAGATCGTGCGCGGCGGCCTCGACGTGCTGCTGGAATACGCCGACAGCCAGATTTCCTACCGGGTTCGCTACGCCACCTCGGCCGGGCGCCCCGCCGTGCTCGACATGGTGGTGCTGGACGCCAACAATCCGCGCTCCATCGCCTTCCAGATCGGCGTGATCGCCCGCACCCTCGACGCGCTGCCGATCCAGAAACCCGATGGCCTGCCGACGCCGGAGGAAAAGATCGTCGCCCTGCTGGTCGCGGAACTGGCGACCACCGCCGCCGCCGACGTGGACGCGGCCGCCCTGGGCTGGGTACGCATGCAGGTGATGAAGCTGTCCGAGCTGCTGACGTCGCGCTTCTTCGTCCAGGGCAACGTGGCGGCGCAGGGATAGATCATGACCGGCGTGCGCTACGAGATCAGCCAGACCACCCATTACGAATACGCCAACGACGTCGCCCTGTCGTCGCAGCTGGTGCGCCTGTCGCTGGTCGACCGGCCCGGCCTGACCGTGCTCCACCAGCGCGTCGATATCGACCCGACACCGACCACCCAGCGCGCCTATCTGGACTTCTTCGGCAACGAAAACCTCTGGCTGTCCTTCCTGGAGCCGCACGGCGCGCTGATCATCGAGACCCACGCCATCGTCGAGCGGGACGCGCCCGCGCCGCCGGCCGCCAAGGACACGCCGGCCTGGGAAGAAGTGCGCGATACCTGCGCCACCCAGTTCGACCCGGGTCCGGATTCCCCGGCCCACTTCCTGTTCCCCAGCCGCCGCGTCTCGCTGGATCCTCAGATCACCGCCTATGCCGCGCGCAGCTTCAAACCGGGCCGGCCGATCCTGGAAGCGGTGACCGAGCTCTCCAACCGCATCTATACCGGCTTCGAATACGCGCCGGGCGTGACCGACGTGGCCTCCGACCCGCGCGAGGCGTTCGACCTGCGCAAGGGCGTGTGCCAGGACTTCGCCCATGTGATGATCGCCGGCATGCGCGGCCTCGGCCTTGCCGCCGGCTATGTCAGCGGCTATCTGCGCACCATTCCGCCGCCCGGCAAGAAGCGGCTGCAGGGCGCCGACGCCATGCACGCCTGGGTGGCCGTCTGGTGCGGCGACGATCATGGCTGGGTCGAGATCGACCCGACCAATGCCCGGCTGGCCGGGAACGATCACATCCCGCTGGCCTGGGGCCGCGACTATGTCGACGTGGCGCCGGTCAAGGGCGTCATCCGCGTCTCCGGCGCCCACACGCTCAAGGCGACCGTGGACGTGCTGGAGCTGGAAACCGAGAAGCCGCTCATCCTGCCGGCGTAAATCCCGTCGGCTTCGGAACATCCCGCCCCGCGATTCAGTTAACGGGGGACAGGGCGTGTGCGCACGCCTGCATCCCGAAGACTGAACATAGCCGGAGCCAGACATGACCGCGAGAGCCGACGCGACCGCCAAGACCGCCAATCCGAAAGCCGCACAGAAGACCGCGACGACTGAAACCCGCGCCAAGCAGGCCGCCATCGCCGAGGCCCGCTCGGTCGCGCCCGATCTCGCCGCCCGCATCGGCAGCACCCCCGCGACCACGTTCCGCGGCAATCCGGACATTTTCGGGCGGCTGGTGGAGGATCACGACCGCCACCGCGCGCTGTTCGCCATGGTGCAGGACACCGACGCGAAATCGCCCCAGCGCGAAGCGCTGTTCGAGGAGCTGGTCAAGGAGATCCAGAGCCACGCCGCCGCCGAGGAACAGGCGCTGTGGTCGACGGTGCTGCGCAATCCCGAGACCACCGAGGACGCGCGCCATGCGGTCCACGAGCACAAGCAGATCGACGAGATGGTCGCCGACTTGGCGGCTCGCGATCCGGCGACGGCCGCGTGGATGACCCGCTTCGGCGAACTCAAGGAAAAGTACCTGCACCACATTCGCGAAGAGGAGCAGGAGCAGTTCGTCGCCGCCGAGGAGCATCTGTCCGCCAGCGACATCAGCCATATGAAGAGCGTCTTCAACCGGCGAAAGAAAGCCGAAAAGGCCGAGGCCGTGATCGAGGAAAAGATCCGGCTGAAGCACTGACCGTCGACTTTTCCATACATCTGGACCAAGCTGAGGGCTCCGCCATGCTGGCGGAGCCCTTCCTCATTCAGCATCTTGGGTCCATGCGCCTGGTGAAGGACATCCTGATCGGCCGCGTCCGCGCCGTCTTCAACGACCGCGCCCGGGGCGAGCGTCCGGTCCAGCGCCGCGAGGACGGGCTCTTCGGCTCCCGCGCCGTCGCCTGGCGCGTGAATGGGGACGTGACCTCCATGATGGTCGGCGGCGTCGCGGCCCTGCTGCTGCAGATGCTGCACCCGTCCGTGCTCGCGGGCGTGTGGGATCATTCCAACTTCCGCGAGGACATGCTGGGCCGGCTCCGCCGCACCGCCCGCTTCATCGCCCTGACCACCTATGGCAGCCGCGAGGAGGCCGAGGCCGCCATCGCCCGGGTACGCGCCGTGCACGGGAAGGTGCGCGGCACGCTGCCCGACGGCACGCCCTATTCGGCCGATGACCCCGAATTGCTGACCTGGGTCCACGTCACCGAGGCCCTATGCTTCCTCGACGCCTGGCGCCGCTATGCCGAGCCGGCCATGTCGCCCGCCGACCAGGACCGTTACTTCGCCGAGATCGCCGTGGTGGCGCACGGTCTCGGCGCGGCCGAAGTGCCGACAAGCCGCGCGGCGGCGCTCACCTATCTGCGGGACATGCGGCCCCGCCTCCGCGCCGACCAGCGCACGCGCGACGTCTCGCGCATTCTGCTCCATCACATGCCGGAGCACTGGGCCGCCCTGCCGGTCCAGCAGCTGACCTTCCAGGCCGCGATCGATCTGCTGCCGGACTGGGCGCGGCGCATGCACGACCTGCGCGCCTCCAGCCTGACCCGCCCCCTCGTCCAGGGCGGCACGCGCGGCGTCGCCGAAGTACTGCGCTGGGCGTTCCGCTAGGCGGCCGCGAAATACCCGGCGGATATCGAATTCTCGTCTCTCTTTCCGGCTCCATATGGGTCGACGACGGAGCTTCCCGGCGATAGGATCGCGCCCTCCACGATCAGACCGAAGGAAATGTCATGCGCGACGTAGTCATCTGTGAACCTCGGCGGACCGCCGTCGGCGGCTTCGGCGGCGCATTCAAGGCCACGCCGCTGCATGAACTGGGCGCCGCCGTCGTCAAGGACATCCTGGCGCGCACCAAGCTGAACCCCGAGCTGGTCGAAGACGTCATCTTCGCCAATTGCTACCCGACCATGGACGCGCCGGCGCTCGGCCGCGTCGTCGCGCTCGACGCGGGCCTGCCGATCACCTCCGGTGGCATCCAGATCGACCGCCGCTGCGGCTCGGGCCTGCAGGGCGTCATCTACGCCGTCATGCAGGTCGGCTCCGGCGGCAGCGACCTCGTGATCGCCGGCGGCGCCGAATCCATGAGCCGCGCCCCGTTCTATACCAACGAGACCCGCTGGGGCGTGCAGGGCCAGGGCATCATGCTGGAAGACGCGCTCGCACGCGGCCGCGTGACCGCCGGCGGCAAGAATTACCCCGTGCCGGGCGGCATGATCGAGACCGCCGAGAATCTGCGCCGCGACTATCAGATCAGCCGCGAGGCCCAGGACGAGCTGGCCGCCCGCTCGCACGCCCGCGCCGTCGCCGCCATGGAAGATGGCCGCTTCGCCCAGGAGATCGTCCCGGTCACCCTGAAGAGCCGCAAGGGCGACATCGTCGTCGACAAGGACGAGCATGCCCGCCCCGGCACCACGGTGGAAAAGCTGGCCACCCTGACGCCGATCCGCATCAAGCAGGACCCGGAATCAACGGTCACCGCCGGCAACGCCTCGGGCCAGAATGACGGCGCCTCGGCCTGCATCGTCACTACCCGCGAGATCGCCGAGCGCGAAGGCCTGAAGCCCATGGCACGCCTGAAATCCTGGTCGCTGGCCGGTGTCGGCCCCGAAGTCATGGGCATCGGCCCGGTCCCCGCCTCGCAAAAGGCGCTGGAGCGTGCCGGCCTCGCCCTGAAGGATCTCGACCTCATCGAGCTGAACGAGGCCTTCGCCGCCCAGGTGCTCGCCTGCACCAAGGCGCTCGGCCTGACCGACGAGGACCACGCCCAGCG